>DASPVO010000091.1:0-12345 GCA_035622335.1 Nitrososphaerales archaeon | reverse complement strand
GATAGCCTCGAGAAAGAAGCCAAAGGTGGTCTCAACCTTGACTGAGGAGGTCGCGGGGAAGACGGTGCTAGTGGTCGACGACTTGGTTGACGAAGGAGATACGCTCCGAACCGTGGTCAAGCACCTCTCGTCGAAAAACCCGCGTAGCATCCGGACCGCAGTTCTGTTCAGGAAGCCCTGGAGCAGCGTGACCCCGGACTACTATCTCGAGACTCTGGACGAGTGGGTGGTCTTTCCGTGGGAGAAGGGCGAGGTCGAAAGAGCGCTAAAGAAGCGCAGTCCTTCCCGATTAGACGAATAAAATATAGTTAGAACAATCTAACTTATAACCGTCCTCTCGGGAGCCGGAATCGTGAAGAGTTCCGATCGGCAGGTTTCGGGCCGGGAGAGAGAGACTACCGGATGGTGGACAAGGCGACGGAGGGGAGTCGCCGCCTACGTAGCGTACTTCGGTCCCGCAATCATGGCCGCTGTCGCGTACATCGACCCGGGAAACTTCGGAACTGACATATCGGCGGGTGCGAGCTTCGGATATGTCCTCCTCTGGTCTGTCGTTCTTGCAAACCTGATGGGCATGCTCATTCAGTACCTCTCTGGGAAGCTCGGGATAGCCACGGGGCAGTCGCTCGCAGAGCTTACGAGACAGAGTCTGGGGAAACGGTCTAGGATCATACCGTATTGGCTTGCCAGCGAAACGTTCGCGCTCTTCACGGACTTGGCAGAGTTCTTGGGCGTCACGTCCGCGGTCTGGCTCCTCTCGGGGGGTGCGATACCACTTCTGATCGCAGCATGGATCTCAGCCCTCGACGTGGTGGTGGTCTTCGCACTCGCGGGGAGAAGGTTCAGACGTGTCGAACTTATGATAACCATGCTCGTCTTCGGAGTGGGCCTAGGTTACGTGTACGAGATATTCTTGGTGAGACCCGATGCGCTCTCTGTCGTCAAGGGGAGTCTCATACCGACTCTCTCGGGCAGTCCCGAGCTCTTCTTGGTCGTCGGGATAATCGGAGCCACGGTTATGCCTCACGTCATGGTCCTTCATTCATCCCTCACGAAGGAAAAAGCGGTGGGGCTTGACGAGGGCGAGCGAAGAAAGCTACTGAGGCTCCACAGGTTGGACACGATTGGAAACATGACATTGGCGGGGCTGATCAACATGGCGATTCTGATAATGGCCGCCGCAGCCTTCTTCGTGGCGGGGCTGAACGTCGCCACGATCAACGACGCCTACAGGACCCTCATCCCGTTGTTCGGCGTCTCCGCCGCGGTCGTGTTCGCGATTACCCTTCTCTGCTCTGGTTGGTCTTCATCAATCATAGGGGTGCTGGCTGGCCAGTCGATACTCGAAGGACTTCTGGGGACAAAATTCAGCCCCTGGGGAAGGAGGATAATCCTGCGCGTCATCAACGTAATACCGACGAGCATCGCAATTACACTGGGGTACGACCCCCTCCTACTCCTCGTTTACAGCCAAGTAGTCCTCAGCCTGCTCATCCCTCTACCGCTCATACCGCTCATCTACTACACCTCACGGAAGAGGTTCATGGGAGACTTCGTGAACCGGCACAGCATCACCTTCCTCGCCGTCGTGACGGCTTCGGTCATCGTTGCTCTTAACATCGTGCTGCTCGTCACCATCGTCTAGCGATTGCGAGAAGTCTCCACACGGCATCGTAACCTTTTGAAGGGGGATTCGTTTCTCGCGAGAGGACGGGAGATGCCAAAGTCGCATTCCATCGAAAAGACCCCAAGGGTCGAGGACTACCTAGAAGCGGTCCATCATCTGATCTCGGAGAAGGGATACGCGAGCACGTCCGACATCTCAGCGAGACTGGCCGTCACTCCTCCGACCGTCTCCATAATGGTGGGGCGGCTGGCCGAGATGGGGCTGCTCCAAAGAGAAAGGTACAGGGGGATGCGACTCACCGACAGCGGAGAAAGGCTAGCTCGCTCCGTGATCAGGAGGCACGAAGTAATCGCAGAGTTCCTAGCAATGCTCGGTGTCAACGGGGACGTTGCCTACGAAGACACCGAGGGGATCGAGCATTACGTCCAGGCCGAGACGCTGCACAAACTTCAACGCATGGCCGAGTACTTCCGCAAGAACCCGGGAGAGCTGAAGGCACTCAGAAAGTTCATCGGGGCAGAGGATTAGAGCCTCCTTCCAGCCCGAGAAGCGTGGTCAGGATCCTGTGAGTTAGTCCCCAGATGACGTAGTCATCGACTTTGAGGGCTGGCATCTCGAGGTCCGTCCCTTCTCCGTGAACCCTGAACGACGTGATAGCAGACGGGTCCGTTATCCTTGACCATGGCACCCACTTGAAGGACGTCACCTCCTCGTTTGGATTGATCTCGCTCCTGCTGCGGAGGAGGAAGACCGAAGGGAAGACGTCCATGGATCCGAGGTGTGTTCTGAATGCGCCCGCGTAACCCAGGAACTCCGATCCCAATCTCAGGTCTAGACCGACTTCTTCCTTTGCCTCCCTGACCGCTGTTTCCCTGAGCGACGTGTCCCCATGTTCGAACTTACCACCCGGAAAAGCCACCTGCCCGGACCATGGGTCTCCGCTCCGTTCGGCCCTCTTGATCAGGAGGGTGCTCGACTCGGCTTCGTCAGTCACCACGACCGCGACCCCGGCTACCCTCTCCATCTCGGTCTTCGGCTCCGAGGCAGTGAGGCTCCTCTCCAGGGCCGACAATACCCACGAACTCATGTCTAGGTCGAATTTTTTGCATCGTAATCTTAAATATGCATTATAGTCCGCTCAGCCAGAATAGAGGAAGTTTGCAGAATTGAACCAGACAACAGATGGTAGGACAGTACGAGTAACCGAAGAGAACTTCACGGGCCTCAGCTCGGGGGAGAAGCCGCTTCTGATCGACTTCTGGGCTTCGTGGTGCGGGCCGTGCAAGATAATGGAGCCCGTGGTAGAGAAGCTCGCAGAGCAATACTCCGACAGAGTGACCTTTGGAAAGGTGAACGTGGACGAGGAGATGAACCTGTCCTCGCGGTACCAAGTGCTCTCGATCCCGACCTTCATGATATTCAAGAAGGGTGAGCCCATGGACGCCGTCATAGGAGCGGTCGGGGAACAAGCTCTCGAACAGCTTGTGAAGAAGGCACTCAACGGCAAGCAGCAATAGTTAGCCAGCGCGCGTTCCGTCCAGCATGAAGATGTCCGCGCTGTCCAAAGGGATCGTCCCGGAAGATAGCACTGGTCCGAAGTCGAACGACTTGTCCCTGTTTATCGGGTGTCCTCCCACCATCTTGTTGAATGGTGGCATCACGATGAGCTTCCCTTCACCCTTCTTCTTTGTGCGATAGCCTGCTCTCTCCATCAGCTCGTCGATCCTGTACCTGGCAAAGACCCAGACCGACTCCCTCGAGTAGGTGTTGAACCTGTCCCGCATCTCGTACGTGAAGTGAGAGTGGCCGATGACCAGCCTTCCGGTAGCCAACGCCTCCTCCGAGGGCCACGCGTGGCCGTGAGCCGCTCCCACCTTCTCCCTTCCGTGGCCGAGGACCATCCCGCTCGAGGGGTGCAGCGTGACCCTCTGGGGTAGCAGGGTCTTGATGTTTCCATCGTGATTTCCTGGGACGACATCGACAGAGCCGAAGAGGTCGAGCATGGTGTCGAAGAACCAAGGTATGACCGTCCAGTCGATGTCCTCGACCTTGCCCACAGAGTGTTTCACGTCTCCGAGAATCAGTATGCCCTCAGGCCTAAGCTCGTCGGAAATTTTCTTGATCCTCTCGACCATCTTCACCGAGTAAGGGGGGAGCCGGAATCCCTTCTTGGCGAGCTCCTTCTCCAGACCGAGGTGAAGGTCCGACACGAGCAGCCTGCTCTCCTCCGGCTCAGAGAAGATGAGAGCAGCCTCTCCGGGGACTATCTTCAGCAAGGTCACGCGATCAAGGGCAGAATCTCTCCTCTGATGTAGGTCTTGAACTCAGGGAGTTCCAACCTGCTGAAGATGGTCACCACGCAGTTCCTCGTGACCCCGACCACGTAGCCGTAGGACCTCGATTTTATCACGGTGTACCAGAGCTTCCCGTGCTCGAGGTATTCGTTGTACAGGTTGGTCACGCCCAACCCTGTGCCGTACAGCGAGAGTTTGCTTATGTTTGGTATGTCCACGTCATCGAAGAAGATTATCTTCGTGTCGTCAAAGTTGTCCTCGTGGAACCTCTTCAGCGTGTCCGGGTCGATCCTCGCCTCCACGATCTGGCCGAGGCTGAGGAAGACCGCCTTGCTCAGCTCGTTCGCTATGTTGTTCGCCCGAGACTTCTTCTCGAAGACGGTCAGGAAGAGCCTCCCCTTGTAGACGTCGAACATGAAGGGAGCCTCGTACGTCCTGGCGACCGGCGTCACCTTTCCCCTGTGACGCACGACGAAGACCTGGTCGAACGAGAACGTCCCCTCCAGCTCGCTCTTCCCGACCTTCAGGTCGGAGACCTCCGAGAGAAGCTTGAAATCCTGGTCCTCGACGCTCGTCTCTTGCTCGACCCTGAAAGCCTTCATCTTCTGCGCGAGCACATCGAGGTCGAAACCCTCTCTGACCACGAAGACCTTGCCAGCCAGAACCATTCCGACGTGGTCCTCGGGGTCTCGTTAAAGACGTTTGCGCGCTAGTCGGACCAAAACTGCCTGGTCGTGATGAACCTGATCTTCGCCTCGAGGAGCCCCTTGTAGAACGTCTCTTCGTCCTGGTGCATCTCAGCGAGGATTCTGGATGCCGTCTGGGGCCCTATCCCGTAGACCGACTGCGCGACCACGGCCTTCTTGCCGTAGGAGAGGACCAGGTCGGCGGCTCTTCTCCCTCTGGCCAGCTTGTCCCTTTCAGCCTCGTTGAGCTCGGCCTTGGCTTCGCGCCTCCTAAAGAGTGCGGAGAGCTCCGCGGTCCCCCAGAAGCAGGGAGACAGCAGGCCGGAACCACACACGGAGCAGTGCGGTTCGTCCGCCAGCTCTCCCACACCAGTCGTCCTCGATTCTGCACCACACTTCATGCAGACGAGTCCAACCTCGGTACCGAATATCGACGCTTTCATCCTCAGGAAGGAGGACTTGCCCAATGAGTCCGGGGCTACGGCTTCTGGGACCTCGAGATACCTGTACAGTAGATGATACGCGATGGGTGTGGGCCTCTCGAGCGCGTGGAATGTCGCAACGGCGACCTCTCCTGAAGAGACCCGGGACAGTATGCCTTTTGCCATCGGCATGTCGAGCAGGTCTCTGCTCGTCTCCTGGACAGCCTCCTCGAAGATGGGAGTCTTCTCGAATCTGGTTGGCAGTGAGCAGAGGTTCGGATGTGCTATCAGCTTGCCCTTCTTGAGAGCCCCGAACCTCTCGGCTACCACCTTGACCCGCGCCGGGAAGGGGAAGTTCCTCTGGGCTGCCACTGCGTACGTTTTCTCCAGCTCATCCGGTGAGATGCCCACCAACTCTTTGGAGAGAGCCTCCAGGTCCATGTCCTCGGTGTCCTCGGTCAACTCGAAGAGGAGCCTGTATCCGTCCATCCACCACATCCTCACCAGGCCTCTCCTCGAAAGTATCTCTTCGAATGTGTACGCAAACGTCCGTATCACGGACTCGCCGAAGCAGAGATGGATTACGAGATAGTTCGCGAACCCTTCGAACAGTATCAGCCTGTCGGATGGCACGGCGGCTCCCATCTTCTTCTGCTCCTCTATCTCGTCGGCGACGAGCGCCTTGGCCGCAGGGTCGGAGGGCACCTGCTTCAGTACCTCTGCGAGCCTGTCCTCTCCTGCGTCGAGCGCATCGGCGATCTCCCTCCTCAGCCTTCCGGTCGTAGTCGCGAGACCGTAGGGAATCGACATCATCTCGCCGTCCCATCCAGGGACGGCAGCGAGCGGGTCGTCTACCGGCGTCACGTAGATCTTCCTGTCGTCGGTGATCTTCTCGATTTGCCAGACTCTGCCCTTGCAGATGAAGTGGACGCCCACCTTAGCCCTGAGAATGACGAACTCCTCCCCCAGTATCCCTATCGTCTGGTTGGTGGTGACGTCGATCCCAAGGTACCTTGTCTCGTCGGGTATCATGGAGAGGTTCTCGTAGTAGTACTCGCGAGTGGACCTCGTCCTGGAGAGCGTCGCCCCGTCACTCCTGAGCTTTCTGATCTCGTCGAGGTACCCTACCGTCCTCTCGAAGGCATCCACCGGCAGAGCGGAGTACGGGCTGGCGCGCCTGATCTCGCTGAAGAGATCGTCTTTCTTCACAGTCTCGAGGTCCATCAGGTACCCGCAGACCTGATGAGCGAGCACGTCCAGACAGTTTGAGTAAGGTCTCGTCGGTTCAACGTTCCCACGGTTGGCCTCACCTATGCTCGCCGATGACTCCAGGACGTCGTCCGCGGAGACGGAGATGAGCAGGCCCTCAGACACCCTGCCGAGCTTGTGGCCGCTCCGCCCCACCCTTTGGACCAGCGACGTCACCTGTCTGGGAGACATGTACTGGACGACGAGGTCTACCGTCCCTATGTCTATCCCGAGCTCCATCGTCGACGTGCAGATCAGCCCCTTGAGCTGTCCCGACTTGAACGCCTGCTCGACCCTTTCTCTTTCCTCCCTCGGGAGAGAGCCGTGGTGGACCCCGACGTCACCTCTCAGCCGGCCCAACTTCTCGCCCAGCATCTCCGCGAGCCCCCTGCTGTTTACGAAGACGAGTGTTGCCCTGTGGGCCTCTATGAGCTCATCAAGACGGCCTAGCCTTGCGGCCAGGTCGGGCGCAGAAAATGTCTCCTTCGCCCTGCTCTGAACAGCGGGGTCGGGCACGGGGTACTCGATCGAGTACCTGAACTCTTTCGGCACCGCCGCCTTGACCACCCTGTGTTCTTTCACTCCAAAGAGGAACCTTGCTGCTTCTGCCGGTGTTCCGACCGTGGCTGACAGACCAACGAGCTGGAACTCGGGAGACACCCTCCTCAGCCTCTCCAGTCCTACGCAGAGCTGAACCCCCCTCTTGCTCTCGACCAAGTTGTGGAGCTCATCGACGACCACCGCCTTGAGGTGGCTAAGGTTCTCGCGCATCCTCCTCCCGGGGAGTACCGCCTGCAGAGACTCAGGGGTCGTGACCAGCACGTCCGGAGGGTGAGCGGACTGCCTTGCCCTCTGGGAGGCAGGCGTGTCCCCGTGCCTGACCTCCACAGTCAGGCCGAGCTTGGTGCACCACTGCTCGAGCCTGCGCAGCATGTCCCTGTTCAAAGCTCGAAGCGGTGTGATGTAGAGAAGAGATATTCCGTCCCCGTGACCCTCCTTGACGAGCCTGCTGAGTATCGGGAGGAGCGCCGCTTCAGTCTTCCCCGACCCCGTCGGCGCAATTATCAGCACGTTCTCGCCCCTCGCAACGTATGGGGAAGCCTCCGCCTGCGGCGGAGTGGGTTCGGATATGCCAGAGTCCGCCAGGATGTTCCTTACAGGTTCTGCTAGGTATTCGAAACCCTGCTTCTGGCTCAAGAGACTCCCATCACCACTCCAATCTCATTTAAGCCCTTGTTGTCTAACTCGACTGACACCAAACGTGCGCAATATCTAAATGCGCCACGCATTCGCGAAATCTTGGTTGTCCAGACGATCTGCTGAGGTCTCGAAGGAGAAGGACGTCCCCTTCACCAACGTCAGGGAGATCATCCTGGAGAACTTCATGAGCTACGAATACGCCAGGATACCCCTGAGGGACGGTCTGAACCTGGTGGTGGGTCCCAACGGAGCCGGGAAGTCGTCCATTCTCCTCGCTATCTCTGTGGCTTTCGGCCAGGCTTACACCGAACGGTCCAGGAAGCTGTCTGACCTGATAAGGAGGGGGAAGGACATCGCGCGGGTTTCCCTCATCTTCGACAACAAACCCAGAAACGGCAAGCGGCCGATTCCATATTCAAAGTCAGACACCTTCATGCTCAGCAGGTACCTGCGGAGGGATGGCTCCTACTGGTTCGAAGCCGACTACAAGGAGATTGACAAGTCGGAAGTGGTGCGCCTGCTCAGAGAATACGGAATCAACCCCGACAACCTCCTCATAATAATGCACCAGGGGATGATTGAAGAGTTGGGGGCCGTCACGCCCCAAGAGCGCCTCACCATGGTGGAGGAGGCGGTGGGCTTCTCCGAATACAGGCAGAGGATACTTCAGGCTGAACAGGACCTGAGCGGCCTTCTCGGGGAAGAGAGCTCTCTGATGCAGCTCATCGAGAACGCCAACCAAGCGCTCGAGTACTGGAAACAGATCTACGACAGGTACCTCGAAAAGAGGAAGCTTGTCGAGCACAGGTCTCTCCTCGAGAGAGAGCTCCTCTGGTCTACCGAGTCCAAGCTCTCAAAGGCGCTCGACTCTGTTGAAGAAAAGATCACGGGCAAGTCGAGGACCCTGTCCGACCTCAACGAGCAACGGGAGGAGGTACTCAGAGAGGGAGAGACTGCTCACAAGACGCTACTTGACAAGCAGGTGGAGCTCCACAAGTTGTACGGGGCGCTGGTTCGTGCTGAGAAGGAGAGGTCGAAGGACGAGGCAGTGAGCGAAACGCTCCGCTCCCTGGAATCGGAACTCGCTGGCATCTCAAAGTCTGTCGACGAGCTACTTCTTCCCCAGAAGAGCACAAAGAGGTTGAAGGACCAGCTCGACTACACACGGGAGAGGGGAACTTCCGTTTCCCAGGAGTCGGACAGGAGAAAGAACGAACTCGACAGGGAGGTTTCTTCCCTCCAACCGGACATCGCGAGGACAGAGGAGCAGATACGCCGCACCACTGAAGACTACATCTCGCTCAGGGTGAAGCACGAGGTCATTACGTTCAGGGTGAAGACGACGGAGTCGGACCTAAAGGACCTGGAGAGAAGCGCGAAGGAGTACAAGGATGAGCTCGAGAAGCTCAAGCCCGAGCTAGAGAGAGCGCGGCCCAGGCTCGAAACCCAAAGGATGCCCTACGAAGTCTCGGAGGAGCTGAAGCTCGTCACTGCGCACGTGCAGAAGCTCCAAGACGTCCCTGACGACGCGGAGAAGATCTACAACGATTACACGGGGAACATCGAGGAGCTGAAGGTCAAGCTGAATCAACTGCAGGAGAACAAGAAGGCGATGCTCGGAGAGCTCGAGACGAGAAAACGGGTGTGGAAGACCGCAATCAACGGGCTGATAGTCGAGGTCGACCCACCATACCAGGCGATCTTGGCGGCGGCCGACGCGACGGGCTTCATCAAGATGGACGAAGCGCCAGAGATTGAAGACGCGGGTATGGACCTCTACGTCGGATTCAGGGGCTCGGCTCCGACGACTCTCGACCCGTTCACCCAGAGCGGAGGGGAGAGGTCCGTGGCCCTCATGGCCTTCATACTCTCTCTTCAAGCCAGAATCATATCGCCGCTCAGGGCGATGGACGAGTTCGACATCCACATGGACCCGAAGAACAGGGAGGCGATGTTCAAGATGATACTCTCCCAGATGAAGCAGCGAGAAGCTTCCCAGTACATCGTGATAACTCCCTCTGTCCTGACCGTGTTCGACAGATCGGCGCACGTCATCGCCGTCCAGGCCGTGCACGGGGCTTCAGAGGTCAGAGAGCTCAAGGCGAACTGAGATGGACGAGAAGAAACTGGAGGATGTCCTGCGCGTGATCGAGCTCTGCAGGAGCGTGCAGGGGTCGAGCGCGAACCCATTCGACGTCGACATCAGGGAGAAGATAGCTCTGCTGAAGAAGAGACTCCCCGACTGGAACTTTCTGGACGAGCTTCTGCTGGATTCTGAGGCGATGCTCGAGCTCGCCCAGATCGTGAGGCTCCAGGACGAGTGGCTGAAGCACAGAGCATCAGCTCTCTACATAGACCCGTTCCTGGTTCAGCTCAAGGTCAGGCTGCTATCGAAGGAAGAGCTCATCGAGGCTTTCGTCAGAAGCTGGCACCCCATAGCACAGCTGGACCAGATATCGCCTCAAGGACTGGAGAAGGCGTTCTCGTACTGGCGTGACCTTCAGCCCCTCTCTGAAAGATTCAGGACAGACTTTGGCAACTACGGCGTGAAGCCGGGCTCCATCGACCTTGAGGGTCTCCTGAAGATGCGCGTCTTCACGCAGGAGGAGTTCGATTCCGAGTTGAAGTCCTTGTACGACGAGCTGATGGAGAAGTCCGGCGGGGAGTGGGTCGACTACCGAGAGTTCATCGACAAGCCCAAGATGGAGGAGAAGGTCATTCGCGCCTACATGCTCGCCTTCCTGGTGAGCGAAGGAATGGCTTCCTTGAAGACAGACCCGCTCACGGGCAAGGTGTCGTTGATGGCCTCGGCGAAGAAGCTGGGGGGGACTCCAAAATCTGTCGCGATTTCCATCACCGGTGAATCATGATGGAGCCCACAGACCGCGCCCTGCTGGAGCGGAAGGTCAGGAAGGCCTTCCAAGTGCTGATCCTTCAGAGGGGGCGGAATCCTGGAGTCAAGGGATGGGAGCTGAAGCGTCACCTGGGAAGAGACTACAAGAAGATAATCGAAGTTCTGTCAGAGGAGATGATAGGGCTGGGCCTGGAGGTCTTCGAGGTCAAAGGCCCCGACGGCACGGACGACACTTCGAGGTTCCTCCTCCGGTTCAGGGACCCCCCAACGATAACGGAAGCCGAGACCTCGGGGATCAGAATAGACGACCTTGCCGTGCTCGCATCGTCCATTGCCTTCGTCAATTCGAAGCAGGGGCGGGCTGGTCGAAGAGAGTTGGAGCAGTTCCTCAGAGAGAAGTTTCCGAAGTGGAGGGTCGAGTACTCGTTGGACAGGTACGTGAAGAGGGGCTACCTTGAGCAGGACGACAAGGCGCTGCTTCACGTGGGGTGGAGGACGAGGGCGGAGATCGATGAAAAGACTCTCATGACTATGATACTCTCACGAGGTTCCGGCGAAGTATCTTCTTCTTAGCGCGTCTCTCTCCCCTTCTATCACGGAGTCTATCAGGTCTGTTCCGTCTCTCTTCCTCTTCTCCGCGATTGCCTCCGCGTCCGATAGCCTTATGCCCCTTCCAGCCAGTATGAGGTCGAAGGCGTGACCGTACTCGGCCCTGAGCTGGGAGGACCTCTTTATGTTCTCAAGTATTCTCTGCTTCTTCCCGGTGAAGGTCGTCCTGCTCCTCGCCTTCATCGCCAAGGAAAAGACGCTCTCGTACGATTCCCCCGAAATGCCGATGGCCTGCTTTCCGCAGTTGGGGCACTTCGTGAGCCCGTCAAGGTCTGCCACCTTCTTCAGCTCCAGGTAGGACCAGCAGTCGCTGCAGACTGCCACCATGAACGTGTCGAGCAG
Source organism: Nitrososphaerales archaeon (assembly GCA_035622335.1). GTDB lineage: Archaea > Thermoproteota > Nitrososphaeria > Nitrososphaerales > Gagatemarchaeaceae > DATJAJ01. The sequence goes on along the minus strand of DASPVO010000091.1, from coordinate 1,063 downwards.
CCTCGTCATGGTCGATTGGCGCAGCAGGGCCCTGAGCCTCTGCGGAGAGACGACGTCCCCCCTCCTGCTGATCTCTTCGACCCCTATCCTCGCCACCGGTGAGAGACCGTCGTGGTCGATTATCTCGACCCGGATCGCCCCTTCCTTGATCTTCATGAGCACCTCAGACGCGCTCTCGACGTCGAAGTCGTCGTGAAACACCATGTCCATCGCCTCCTCGTAGACCGGAGTGTCGCGCATCGCTTCAATGAGGCCGGAGATTGAGACGCTGGCGTAGTCGGCGTCCTTGGCGATGGCGCCGCACTTCTTTCCCGCGTGGATGAGCCTTCGTTTGAAGAGGCCCGACCGCTCGACCGACTTCTCTGCGAGCTGCCTCAGCTCAGCGTCGGGGAGCTCCTTTAGCACCTTCGCGACTGTGTTCGCGGAGACGTCTGCCTCCATGACTATCCTGTAGGGGTCCTGATGCACGGCGACAGACTGGCCTATGCTCTCCGAGATCAGGTGTGCCAGGACCCTAGCGAGCAGCCTGTTCACCATGTGCCCGAAAGCGGCCTGGATGACGACGAACCTGTCCCACTTCTCCAGCGTGATAACCTCGTCCGATGGGACGGGGAGCCCTTCCCCGACCTGCTCAGCCACCTCCTTCAGCGCGTCACTCAGCACTTCTGGGTCAGCGGAGTAGCTCTCTGAGAGGCCTCTCAGGAACTCCTCTTCTCCGCCGCTCGAGAGCGCCTCTCCATATCGGCGCCTCAGACCACCGACCTCGGCGGCCACCTCGAGAGGCACTGGTATCTCGTCTCCCACCCAGCTTGGAACGGCACCGGTAGGGTCCTCCTCGCCCTTGACGTAGACCTTGTTCTCGTAGATCTGTTCTATCTTCCAGCATCTGCCTGCCTCCACGAACTTGACCCCGACCTGCCCGTACTCCGAGACGAACGCCTCGTCGAGGGCTCCTACGAACGAGTCTCCTTCGATGACCAGGTACTGTTTCTCATCTGGTATCATCGAAAGATTGTCGAAGTAGTACTCAAAGAGCGGTTTCGTGTCCCTCGCCCTGAAGAAG
>DASPVO010000090.1:0-22391 GCA_035622335.1 Nitrososphaerales archaeon | reverse complement strand
ATCGGTGTCAAGAAGGACAAGGTCGGCAAGTGAGCCAGGGGCGAGCAGTCCTAGCTCCTTTTCGTCGTCGCCAAGATAAGCAGATCCCCCTGTGTAGAGACCCGTAGCCTCATGCACCGAGAGGGACTCCCCGTCACCGGGACGCGACCTCGCCATCGCCGCCCAGACTCCCAGAACGGGACTGATGCTCTCCACGGGCGCGTCGGAACTGCCTCCGACCATAATGCCTTCCCTGAGCATGGACTTCAGGGGATAGAGGTGCTCCGCTCTCTCTTCGCCTAGCCTAGCGGTCGCCCAGGTGTCGGAGACGATGAAGAGGGGCTGAACGGCAGCAGGAATCGAGTGCCTCTTCATCTTCGACCTCAGGTCAGGAGGAGCTAGGCTCGCGTGTTCGATCCTGTGCCTCTTGTCGCTCTTCCCCAGCTTGGCGATCGCCCCGATCGCCTGCTCCACCGCCCTGTCCCCGATGGCGTGGATCATCGCCTGATATCCCGCGTCGTCGGCATCCTCCACGAGACCCGCCAGCTCTTCGTCTGTGTGAACGAGGATCCCGTCGTTGTCAGGGTCGTCCGAGTAGGGCTCTCTGAGCGCTGCAGTCCTGGCGCCTAGCGAGCCATCTGCGAAGATCTTCACGCCTTTCACTCTGACGTGGTCACCGGAGAGTCTCCCGCCGAGGCCGCTCTCCCTCAGGTAGGAGACCGCTTCCGGGGGGACGTAGACCCTGAGTCTTGTCGTAAGCCTGCCGGCGTCTGCCGAGCTCGCTATCGCGAGAAGCTCATTTCTGAAGTTCGAGAGCGAGACGATACAGTGGAGGGTCGTCAGGCCGGCGCGCGAGGCCTCGTAATCAGCCGCCGCGAGGTCGGCGGCGGTGGACTCTAGGGCGGGCTCCGGCATCCTTTGGTAGGCATGGGAGAGAGCGACCTCTTTCAGGATCCCAGTCAGCTCACCGGTGGAGTCGACTTCATAGCCTACGCCTCGCTCTGAATCCAGCCCCAGTGTCTTGATCGCCAAGGAGTTTAGGAGGGCCACGTGTCCGCAGACCCTGCTCAGGATGGCGGGGTTGGACTTCGTCACTTCGTCGATGTCTCGCCTGTTGGGGTACCTGCCTTCTCCGAACGCCTCCTGGTCCCATCCTCTGCCGACTATCCACTCGCCGGGGCGCGCTGTCCTCACCCTCGCGTCCAGCCTGAGCTTCATCGTGTTGATGCTCGCCGAACCTCTGAGGTCGACGACCCTCCTCATCCTTCCGAGCTCGAAGGGGTGGCAGTGCGAGTCCATCATACCTGGGAGCAGAGTGCATCCTCCAGCGTCTATCCTCCTGAGCTCGTCATTGCCTCCGCGCTCTCCCCGGTACACCTCAGCGATCCTGTCCCCCTCTATGAGCACGGAAACGGAACCCAGCTGGGAAACGATGCAGTTCTCGATCAGCGTTGACCGGCTTTCGGCCATACTCTCCGAAGGAAATCTATCGACTCTCTATTAACGCTGAGGCGCAGAAGCCGGGCGACGTCCCCCTCAGAATCGACGTCGGTCATGACCCCGCGGCTGGTGTAGACCGACATGGACAGGCCTGCTTTCCCTGCGTTCGAGACGTGGTTCCAGAAGCTGTCGTCGTCGTAGCTGAGCTGGAGGGGCTTGTCCCTGGAATAGGAGAGCAGGTTGGTCCCGTCAAAGGCGAGCGATGGAGAGATGACGGTGTGGATCCCGGACTCTCTCATCGCGACCGCCGCTCTTAGGTCTGCCCGAGTCAGAAGCGGCAGGTCTGAGGGAAGTATCAGGAACTCTTCGAAATCCTTCAGTTCCTCCATCCCCAGTTCGACCGCGCTGTTGAACCCTCTGTCGCCGCTCTCCACGATCCCTTGCCCTCCTTGGGCTTCCGCGACTGAGATCATCTCTTGGCTGGATGAGACCACGTATGCTTGTCGCAGAAGGCCCGAAGCCCGAAGCGGCCGGATCAGGTCTGCCAGCAGGAGGCGAGCCAGCTCCTCCCTTTCGTCTACCCCGAGCCACTTGGCGAGCCTGCTCTTGTGGTTCTTCCCCTTGACGGGGATGATGACGGCGAACCTTCTCACGCGGCGAGCACCAGCCGGGCGAGCCTCTTCTCGTCTTCTTTCCCCTCCATCAGAGTGTCGGCGACCACGCACTCCATCCCGTTCGCTTCGATCCCTCTCTTCATCCCTTGGTCCCTCTCGCTGATGACGAGGACGTCTACCAGGCCAGAGTAAAGAGCTGAAACGCCGATTGAATCCGGGCTCGCTCCTATCGCTCGCATGAGCTTGGCCGCGGGTCCGCTGAATGCCGACCGGCCGATCATCGGGGAGAGAGCGACGACGCGACGGCGCGAGGCCGAGAGGAGGCTCCTAACGCCTTCGACCGCGAGGATGGGACCCATGCTCGTGACAGGATTGGCAGGGCAGAAGACGATCCTTCCGGACCCCCTGAGCGCCGTCTCGACTTCACGCGTGGGCTTCGCGATGCTTGCACCCGAGTATTTTACGCCTCGAACCCTCGCTCTGCCCTTGCCTTTGACCCAGAATTCTTGGAGGTGGACCTCACCCTCGTCGGTGATGATGCGCGTCTCCATGTGCTCGTTCGTCGCAGGGAGTATCGCCGTCTCCAGCCCGAGGTCCGCGCACAGCTTTTTGGTCGCGCGCGTCAGGGAGTCTCCTCTGCGCATGAGCTCCGTCCTGACGGCGCAGGTCGCTGCGTCCCTGTCTCCCAGCCTGAACCAGGTCTCCTCACCCAGACGACCCAGCGCCCGGAGCAGGTTGAACGTGTCGCCCTCGATTCCCCAGCCTCTTCTTCTGTCAGCAATCCCTGCGAGCGAATACATCGCGATGTCCACGTCCGGGCAGACGTAGAGGCCGTGGAACCAGAAGTTGTCCCCCACGTTCGCGATGACACGGAGGTCGGGGTCGACCTCGACCAGCCTCCTCAGTAGTTTTGACGACCCCGTCCCGCCCGCCAGAGCGACAGTCTCCAAGACTCTACCTGAACAGGTCCTTTGCCCTCTCGAGCACGAGAGCGCCTGCGCCTTCGTCCCCTCGGGCGTACGCCGACCCCCTGACGATTACGACCGGAACTCCGTCCAACTTCCCAGCGGCAAGTTCGGCCGCCCCCGCCATCTCGTCCACGACCGCGGGTTCGGTGACTCGAAGGTTGTAACCGAACCTGTCCTTCCTGCCCACGTAGGACAGGAGAGGGGAGATCCCCGAACAGCCGATCGCGACGTCCGTCTGCCCCCTTCGCCAGGGCCTTCCAAAGGTATCCGTGATGATAACCGCTACCCTCTTGCCAGTCCTCCTCTGGAGAGCTCTCCGCAGCCTTCTCGCGGTCCGGTCTGGGTCCTCGGGCAAGAGGGCTGCATATCCTTCGCTCACGTTCGACCTGTCGACCCCCGAGTTTGCGCAGACAAATCCTCGCTTCGTCTCGGTGATTATCACGCCGTGACCCGCTCTGACGACGCGCCTTGACTCGCGAAGCACGAGTTCCACGAGCCTGGGGTCCTTGTTCTGCTCCCTAGCTAGCTTCGAGGCTCTCTTGCCCGGCAGGACGCTCTCCAACCGTACAAGCCTCCCTTCCGCTTTGGACACTATCTTCTGCTTGACGACCACGACATCCCCACTCTGCAGCTCCAGATCGCTAGAGTGGAGGGCTGCTAGTATGAGCGACGACAGGTCGTCGCCTTTCTTGACTTCAGGCATCCCTGGCACGGGGATGGCCTCGACGCGAGCCAAGGGCGCTCCCGTTAAGGCAGGGCATTTTATCGATTGTGAGGCGCCCGCTCTGGAGTCAACAGTCTGGCCTTCGTAACTCCTAAATGGGCGGTCGGAGGCGCCGAGAAAAGTTGGCACAGACCAACAAGTGCGCACTCGTCATCACGGACGGGATGGAGACGAAGACCCTCCCCAGCAGGTTCGAGGAGGGCAAGTCGACGATGCTCGAGTATGTGCTCGATTCGGTCTGGACGGTCGCTGATGAGATCTTCGTCATCTTCGAGTCTGAGCCTAGCCTGTCCCTCGTCGAGAGGGTCGCCCCGTTCGGGGTCAAGGTCGCAATCGACAGAGAGGGTGGCTCGCAGCTCACGAGGATCCTGACGGGTTTCCGGGCCAGCAGCTCGGAGAGCTGCCTAATTGTGCCCTCCTCTGCTCCCTTCGTCAAGCCAAACGTGATCTTCCATCTGTTCGAGAGTATCCAGGGGGCGGACGCGGCGATTCCTAGGTGGAAAGGAGGTAAGGCAGACCCTCTTCTGTCCGTCTACAGGAGGAAATCGGTCCTAAGGGCGGCCGCCCAGCTGAAGAGCCGTTCAATCAGGGGACTAGTGAAAAATTTGTACACCGTGAGCTACGTCGACGTTGAGGACTTCCTCAGGCCCTTGGACCCTGAGCTGCTCTCCTTCTTCAGGGTCGCGACTGAACGAGACCTCAGGACGGCAAGGAAGATAGCCGCTTCACGTGAGCAGTAAAGTCTTCACCTTTCATACGGTGTGAAGTTAACGATTCGTCCAAGATTTCACAAGTAAATCAATATTCTATATGAATCATACATCTACGCTTAATAGTCCTTACCGGCTAGATTGAGTTATGAGTAACAAGCTGTCGGCTGGGGCCGAACAGAGTACTCAAGCGAGTTGTGGCCTTTGCGGGAGGGCGCTTGGAAAGGGCTTCTATTTCGTCTGCCACGTCTGCGGAGCGACCTACTGCTACTCTCACGCTCCCACCAAGTGCGACCACAGGAAGTTCCGCGAGTTCGCCAGGATTCAGGCAGTCAACGCCTAAAGGAAGCTGTCGCACAGAGGGCAGATAAGCATCGCAATGTTTAGACCGACGTCTGCCAAAGCTCCCAACCATTGAAGGTCTATCTCTCCGTCCCCATGGTTCTCAACAGGTCCCTCCGGCGTGCCGAGGTGATGGCAGAGGCGATCGAAGCCGCAGGACACGAGGTCACTTCGCCCTGGGTTCTGGCCAAGGTCGAGGCGACCCCCCGAGACGGCATCAACATCTTCGAGAGAGACAAGGCGGCAGCTCAAGCGAGCGACGTTCTTGTCGCAGACGTCTCGGCCCCGAGCATCGGAGTGGGGATGGAGATCATGGCGGCGCACAGCGCTGGAAGAAGGATAATCCTCGTGGCAAAGGGTGGAAGCATCCCTTCCAGGATGCTTCAACACATGGAGAGGAAGGAGGTGATTCCTTTCGATGAAGACGAGTCCCTCGGCGAGGACTTGAAGTCTGCACTGTCTAGACGCACAACGCAGCTAAAATAACCCGTGTCGAGATGGATAGCGTGAAGCAGGAAATCAGAAGCTCACGGGCGCCCGTGCCCATAGGGCCCTATTCCCAAGCCATCAAGGAGGGACAGCTCGTCTTCTGCTCTGGTCAGGTGGGGGCTGACCCCTCGACGGGGACCCTAGCAGAAGGGGTCGTTGCTCAGACGGCTAGAGCCATATCAAACCTGTCAGAGGTCCTGAGGTCTTCGGGCCTGGAGCTGAAGAACGTGGTAAAGACGACCGTCTTCCTGATCGACCTCGCAGAGTTCCCGGCTATGAACGAGGAATACGCCAAGCACTTCTCACCGCCCTTCCCGGCAAGGAGCACCGTCCAGGTGGTAGCGCTCCCCAAAGGCGCTCGCGTCGAGATAGAGGCGTTGGCGACCGCCTAGTTCGTTCGCGAGATTCTATTAATCGGAGCCTTGAACGAGAAGCGTTGAGGAGCAGGCCCCTCGGGCGAATACCCCAGAGCTACGTCGGGAAGAAGGTCGACGCCCACACGCACATAGGCGACTTCGGAGGCTGGGCGAACGTCGCGTGCAGCCCCAAGGAACTGCTCGCCTCGATGAAACTCTACGAGGTCGAGAGGTCCATCGTCTTCTACTTCGACAACGACCTCGTGCACAGGGCGGTGTCGTCGTACCCTGACAAGCTCACGGGGTGCGTCTGGCCGGACCCGAGGAAGAAGGGGGCCAGACTCTTGGTCAGAAAGGCGCTCGCCCAGTGGGGCTTCAAGGGGGTGAAGCTCCACCCCTTGCTTCACGCGTTCCTACCAAACGACGAGATCGTGTACCCCATCATGGAGGAAGCGAGGAGGGCCAGGGTGCCCGTCTTGATTCATTCGGGCCATCCACCCTTTTCGCTGCCCTGGAGCATCGGAGAGTTGGCGGAGAATTTCAAGGACGTGACGATAGTGATGCTCCACATGGGCCACGGGCACGGCGTCTACATCCAGGCCGCGATCAACGTGGCAAGGCGCCTGGACAACATCCTGCTGGAGACGAGCGGCATGCCGATGCACAGTAAGGTGAGGGAGGCGGTCAAGCTCTTGGGCGAGGACAGGGTCCTGTACGGGTCAGACATTCCATTCCACGACCCTTCAGTCGAGATAGGGCGGGTCTCCGCTTCCGGTCTCTCCAATCGCGAGCTTGAGCGGGTCTTCTACTCAAACGCGAAGCGAGTATTCCGTCTGTGATTTCAACCGGACCTTGCGCCCTTCAAAGTGACTGACTTCCTGTACGGTCCGCGAGTCCGTCTCCTGGCCTTTCTCTTTCCCTCTTGCCTCACGAGCGCCCTGTCCTCTTCGTTCTTCGTCATTCCGGAGCTATGCGTCGGCCCTCGCTCTTGAAAAGGCGACGATGCTGACCATTCCCGCCACCCTGAAGGCGAACTCCTTGAACGCCACCGCCTGCGCAGAGTCGGGACTTGCGGCTACCACAGGCTTGCCCGCGTCGGCCTGCTCCCTGATGAGCGGGTCCAGTGGAATCTCACCGAGGAAGTCCACGTCCATCTCTTTCGCTATCTCCTTTCCCCCTCCCGTTGCGAAGACGTACGTCTTCTCGCCGCAGTGAGGGCAAACGAAGTAACTCATGTTCTCTACCACTCCGAGAATCGGGACGTTCAGCCTGCGGAACATCGCCAACGCCTTGGCCGCGATGGTCCGCGCCGCGTCTTGGGGGGTCGTCACCACGACCACTCCCCCCAGCGGGACGGTCTGCGCGAGCGTGAGGCTCCCATCTCCCGTCCCCGGCCCGAGGTCGACTATGAGATAGTCTAAGTCTCCCCAGTCTACTTGAGTCAGCAGCTGTCGGACCGCTCCCGCGACCATGGGCCCTCGCCAGATGAGAGGGGTCTCGTTCTTGTAGAAGAAACCCAGCGACGCGACTTTTACACCCTCTGAGACGGGAGGTATGATCTTGTTCTCCTTGACCTGCACTTCGGTGCTAACCCCCATCATGAGCGGGATGCTAGGACCGTAGACGTCTGCGTCCAGCAGCCCGACCTTCGCTCCAGACCCAGCCAGCGCCATGGCCAGATTGCAGGCGACTGTCGACTTTCCGACCCCTCCCTTGCCGCTCGCCACAGCTATGATGTTCTTCACCCCCCTAAGGAGCTCAGCCTGGTCATAGGGCCTAGTCGCATACACGTTCGCTGTCGTCTTCATCTCGACACTCTTGACACCCGGGAGAGTGAGCACCGACTGGCGAGCTCCCTCCTCGATCCTGCTCCGTAGGGGGCACGCGGGAGTCGTCAAGTTCAGAGTGAAGGAGACGGTGTCGTTCTGACACTTCACGTTCTCCACCATCCTGAGCGCGACTATGTCCCTCTCCAATTCAGGGTCGGTTACCTTTGAAAGGGCTTGCAGGACTTCCTTCTCGGAGACCAAACGGGCCCTGCGCTTCGGCGGTCGTATTTAGACTAAGACGTCTGGCGACCGTCAAGTCTCCTCAGCACCCTGAGGCAGACCATCGTCGCCCACTTGCTGGGGACACCGGGTTCTTCCAGCACGAAGGGCGTCGCACGCTTTCTCAGCGAGTAGTTAGCGCCGTGTCCGATGTCGGGGTGAGTTGCGTCGAGCGCCCAACTCCCGTCGCTCCTCCTCTTTCTCATCATCATCTCCAGGGCTGGCTTCGCCCTGGGGTCGTCTATGTAGCCCAGCGCCGACAGCGTGTCGAGACCGACCAGCACATCGTAGTAGTAGTGATTCGGGTAGTGAAACCTGTACCACGGCGCGTACTTCTTCCCCTCTCGCAATAGACCCCTGGCCAGGTAGAACTCAGCTCCCCGCTCTGCCGCCCTCTTGACTCCGCGCGTCCACCGCCTTCTTGGGAGGGCCGCGAAGGCTGCGAGTCCTTCCCAGCAGTCGAGCGTGCCAGAGTCTGACTCGAAACAGTGCCAGCCTCCATCCTCTTTCTGAGACTGGACCAGCCAATCGAAGAGCTCCTTGACGCGCTCGTCTGATGAATAGCCGAAGCGAGTCATGAAACGAGCCAGGTTGCCCACCACGCACAGCTCCCCTTCCTTGCTCCAGTCCACACCCGGGGGCATCCATTCGCGGAAGAAGAGCTCGGCCGTCTTCCTTATCCGCGCGTCTTCTCTGTCGAGCCCCAAATCAGACAGCACTATCGCCCTCCAGTTGGTCGCGACGTACTTCGGACCGTACAGGCTTCCCTTGGGTCTAGACTGCCACATCCCGTTCGGCTTCTGCTCCTTCAGGATGGCCGCTGCCCATCCCATGCTGGTCAGGGCACTCTTTGCCTCCTTGACTTCGGAGTCGTTCTCCCTCTTCTGCTCGATGTCCAGGAGGGTGTGATATCTGATCCCAGGCTGGCTCTCGTCGAGGAGCCATCTTATGAGGTTCCGTTCGATGGTCTGTCCTATGGTCGAGGTCAAGATGCGCGTCCAGACTTAGCCTTTCTTTACCGCTTCAAACCCTTTCTCCGTCAGGAAGTTGCCAGCGAGATATCCGCCGGCGGAGAGGGTAGCTGTCTTTTCGGCCACAGTCCCGGGTGAAACCCCCGTGGATTTTGCGATCTCGTCCTGGTTCTTGTTCTGGGCTATCATGCCCAGGATGGTGATGTCGAGTGCGGTCAGAGCCCGCGCTTTGGGAGGGTTCGAAGTCGCCTCCGCGCTTGAAAAGTAGCCTATCCCGTCGAGCAGGATCACGAGGCCGACTGTCAAGAGAACGACGATCAGTGAGAGGACGAGAAGTTTGTAGAATATCACTACGATGAAGACGATTAGTGCGGCCCCGATAACGGTCTTGGCCGTGTTCACTTCGGTGTCCGACCTCGTTTTGCGTATTTATGCGTTCACGGGCTCACTTCTTGTACCCTATGTCCCTGAGGAACTTGTGCCTGGCTGTCTTGTCCGCGTCAGACTCCACTCCCTTCGTCCGAGCGCCGTCAGCGACCCCCAGAATGGCCCTCCCGTCTTTTGTATCAGCCACCAGTACAGAGACCGGGTTCGATGTTGCGCAATAGATTCCCACCACTTCGTCGACAGCGCGCAGCCGCCCGAGGACATTGACAGGGTACATCCCGTTCAGGACGACGACGAAGGCGTGTCCGGCACCGAGCTTGAGTGCCAGCTCCTTCGCTAGTTCTGAAGACTGCAAATCCGTTCCGTCAAACCTCACCAGGGCGGGGCCAGAAGCCTCGCAGAACGCGATTCCGAACTTCCCGCCTGGCACCGCTGCGGCTAGGGTTTCGTAGATGTCCTCCACCGTCTTGATGAAGTGGCTCTGCCCTATTATCAGCTGGAAGCCCTCGGGCACCGCGAACGCGATCTCTTTGATGTCCAACCCGTTCGAGCGGCTGTGACCCTTTGTTTAACCTGTCGCACCCTACAGGGACTTCGCGAACAACGATATCTCCGACTGGAGGGCCGCGGCTCCCCTCTTCACCGCACCCTCAGTTCTGCCCAGCCCCAGACCCCTGATCACCTGCTCACCGATCATCTTCCTATCTCCCCTTGACAGCGTCTCTATCAATTCGGACTGGTTCACCTCGGCCGACTGGCTGCTCGCCTGAAGCCTCGAAACTGATGGCAGGACAGCATAGACCTGGAAACCTAGGTACGCGTAGCAGTCCACGTGCATCATCGCCTCTGTCATGTATTCGGTCTTGGCCTTTACTATCTCAAACTCGACGACCGAGGATGACGCCTTCGCATCATCTGGGCCGGCCGTCCTGGACGCAGTCATCACGTCGTACAGAATAGAAAGCGCGTCTAGTCTCATCTTGCACTCACTCCTCGAAGCTCTCTCCAGTCCCACAGCCTTGGAGAACGCCTCGAATGTCTTGGACTTCCCTTTCGAGATGCCCTTCGTTTGGTCGAGGATGTGGCTAGGAGAAGGGGCGGTCTCCGTCGAGAGGATCCATGCCTGCGCGAACTCATATCCTGAGGAGAGCAGCCACATGTCCCCGTCCTGGACAAGGCCCTTCGCCAGCGAGTCGTCAGCCCTCGCCAAAGCTTTGACCGCTGCTGCAAGCCTGTTGCTCGCGGCCTTGTTTGCGTTTTCATGCAGCAACGCCCTATTTGCAGACGCGCTAGCAGAGATCGTAAGGGAAGAGTCTCTAACCTGATGGAGCCATGACAGTGCAACCGCGACTTCGGGGTCAGAGGGAAGCAGCAGCTCCTTTTCGCTCATGAAGTAGACGTCGATGAACGAGGTTCCGTTCTTCAACGAGAAAGGAGACCGGGAGTCTTCGCTCACGACCACGACGTCGTATTCGCAGGACGGCCTCTGATACCCATACGACCTGCATCCGGTGATGCCAAGAGGTGAGTTCAGATACGTGTCAAGCACGGGCCTCAGAAGTTCGTGCGGCTGTTCAGTCTCGGATGTCATCCCAGCGAACGCCTCGTTACCATGTGGTGCAATTTCAAGCTCATGGTTTGCAATTCTTGCAGGTCGACGTCTGAAACGCGCCAATCGGCCACAATATTAATATACTGGAGGGGGAGAGTCGTTTTGTAAATAAAAGAGTTTCGGTAGTGAGTAATATGTTCTCAGACAATAAGGACATCTCAAGGTTGATGAAGTTCCAGAAGGCGCTCGACAAGTGCCCTAGATGCGGGAAGGGACCGATGATAGTCGACACCGCCGGCGGGGAGCTCTTCTGCGGAAGCTGCGGTTTCGTTGTAAAGGAGAAGATAGAGGAGGTCGGGCCGGAGTGGAGGGCCTTCTCGAAGGAAGAGAAGGACGACAGGAGCAGGGGCGGCATCCCAACGTCCATCGCCATGCACGACATGGGGCTAGCTACGGTCATAGGAGGGGTCAACAAGGACGCGTCGGGCAAGTCTCTCTCGGCCTCGATGAAGGCTACGGTGGAGAGACTCAGGACATGGGACAGCAGGAGCCAGGTGCACGAGCCCGTCGACAGGAACCTGAGGCAGGCTTTCAGCGAGCTAGACAGGCTATCCGACAAGCTCTCAGTCTCGGATGCGGTTGTAGAGAAGGCGGCCTACGTCTACAGGAAGGCGCTGGAGAGGGGGCTGGTAAGGGGCAGGTCGATATCTGCTATCATCGCGGCTTCGCTCTATGCAGCGTGTAGGGACACCCAGACACCGAGGACGCTCAAGGACCTCGCAGCGGTGAGCAACGTGAAGAAGAAGGACATAGCCAGGTGCTACAGGCTTTTGCTGAAGGAGATGGATATCAAGATGCCCGTTGTCGACCCAACGAAGTGCATCTCTAGGATAGCATCGAAGGCGGGCCTCTCTGAGAGAACGAAGAGGAGGGCGCTCGAGATACTGAAGAGGGCGGAAGAGACCAGGATCTCGGCAGGAAAGGACCCGATGGGCCTCGCGGCTGCCGCGCTCTACGTGGCGTGCACACTAGAAGGGGAGGACAAGACGCAAAAGGACGTGGCAGAAGCCGCCGGCGTCACCGAAGTCACCATCCGCAACAGGTACAAGGGCCTCCGCTCAGCGCTCGGAATCTAGTCAGGACGCTTGAGGCGTACTTCGCTGACCTGCTTGAGCCACTCAACCGGGTAGAGATCGGGAAAATTCTCCGACAGAATCTTAGAGTACATCTCCGACTCTTGCTCGTTCATGAATTGGAACATGTACTGGCCCCTGTAGGGCGACGGGTCGCCCTCCCTCCGGATGAACTCGATGTGTATGAGCGGGTCGCCCTTCCTCACGGTTATGGGCGTCCTCTCGTTGCTCAGGTTGACGAGCTCCAGCGCCAACCTGCCGACGAAACCGCTGTGGACCTTGACTGAGTTCAGGAACGATAGCCCCATCCTCCCGAACTTGCTCTTGGAAGTCAGGTGTGCGACGCAGTACGGGGGCGCGAAGACTATCTCGTGAGAAACCATGTTCCTGTGCTCCAGATAATTGAGCGTGCAGTCCTCCCTCACGGTCAGGACGTAGCCGTCTCCGTCGAACGAACCCTCCTCGCTCGGCTCGACCACCTTGTACTTCGCGACCATCTCCTTGAGGATAGAAGCGCCCAAGACCGTCAAGTGCTATCGCGGCCGCGTCCGGACGTGCCGGCTTAAGAAACTTGGTAGACCTCGGGCGTCGGCCGCTTTGTGAACCGCTTCAACCCGATGTAGGCCACCGCTAGGAAGCTGAGGAGGCCGAGGAGATAGAACATGTCGACCGAGACTATGTTCTCGAGGAGGTAGCCGCTTGTGGAGTTGTAAGGGATGCCGTACGCTCCTTGACCGAAGAACGCGTACACGGTTCCCAGGTAGTCGTCGCCCCAGTGGACGAGGACGGCCACGGGAAAGCCATACTTGATGTAAACGTAGCCGAGCACCACCCCGCCGTACGCAGCCTCGGGGAGCTTCCCTATCTCCCACCCGCTGCCTGACGTCACATGAGCTATGCCGAAGACCACCGAGCTCACCGCCAGGCCCACTCCCAGGAGTATCTCATCCCTCGTATCAGGGCCCCTTCCGTCGTAGATCGCGGAGGGTCTCCAAAGCGTCCTTGCGACCTGTCGCCAGCTCGTCCCGATGCACGCGACCAGGGCAAGGAGTCCGATGATGACGACCCTAAAGCCCAGCTCCTCCCTGAGGGGTGCGATCGTCACCGTCAGAAGGAATTGCACCGGGTCCAGGCTCAGGCTTCCGATGGGCACGCCCGCCGACGTCTCGAGCAGGTCGAAGACTGAGACCGTGAAGTTCAGGAAGCCTATGGCTATGACCGTCACAAGCAGGTTGTTCCTGAAGAGCGACTCGAACCCCGCGCTGAACGCCCCCTTCACTGCTCCGATGACGCTCTGACCCTGCCCCGCCTCGAAGACGAACATCGCGGCGTAGATCACGCTCAGGACGACGAAGAGCGCTCCGAACGTCCCCGAGATCGGAGCGAGGACCACCTCGGGGCCTACGAAAAAGTAGATCCCTGCAAAGGGCGTGGAGGCGCTGTAGTTGGCCGAGAGCTTGGTGTCGAATAGGGTGTACGCGCCGACTGGGAAAGAAGCAGCTATCAGGACAAGCGTGAGAACAATCAGCACGAGCAGCACTACGACGAAGAGCCTGCTCCCGGCGCCAGGTCCCGGCTCTACGGATTCGATCGTCCGCCCTCCTCCTCTGGCTTGGTGTCGCCTTCGTCCTTCTCTAGAAAGAGGACTCCATGGTAGCCGCACTTCTCGCAGTAGTAGTCCTGGGTGACTAGCCAACCACCGAGCTTCGAGCCCCGGGAGAGCTCGGAGAGACACTTCGGGCAGAACTTCTTCGTCGGAAGGAGGGTGTTCTTCCTTGTTATCCTTGGCTTCCCTACGGAAATGTCAGACAAGGCTTCGGTGCTCGGCCCCCGCCGACACCTTAAAACCATTCCACGCCCCGACAGGCCCGTGCCCTCCGAGAGGTGCTACTGCGGGACCATGATGGTCGAGCTGCAGACGTGCAAGTACAGGTGCCCTTCTTGCGGCTCGTTGCTAGACTGTGAAGACGTCTCTGGGCTCCCCAAGTGAGTCTAGGCCTCGCCCTGAAGCGAGAGGCTGGGGAAGACCTCGTCAGGCCTGACCCCGTCGACGACGACCCTCCTGACCGCCTTTATCATCCCGACGGGGTCCGAAGACTGGAATATGTTTCTCCCCATGTCGACCCCGGAGGCGCCGTCAGCCACTGCCTTCGAAGCCAGCTCGAGGGCTTCCATTTCGGGGACCTTCTTTCCTCCTGCGATCACGACGGGGACCGGGCACGAGTCCACGACCTTCCGAAAGTCCTCGCAGTGGTAGGTCTTGACTATCCTCGCCCCGAGCTCGGCCGCTATCCTGCAGGCGAGGGCGAGGTACCTCGCGTCTCTATTCATCTCCCTGCCCACCGCGGTGACCGCCAGGACGGGCATCCCCACGCGCTCCCCCTCATCCACCATCTGCGCGAGATTCTGGAGCGACTGCTTCTCGTTCTCTGAGCCCACGAAAATAGAGACAGCGAGGGCCGACGCGTTCAGCCGCAGGGCTTCTTCGATTGAGGTCGTTATCGCCTCGTTCGACAGCTCTTTCAGGATGCTCGTCCCTCCCGAGACCCTGAGCACCACCGGCACGCCGCTACCCGGGTCGACAGACGTCCTCAGCACCCCCCTTGTCAACATTATCGAGTCGGCGTAGGGGAGCAGCGGGGAGATCGTCTTCCGAGGCACTTCCAGCCCAGTCGTGGGACCCTGGAAGTACCCGTGGTCGACGGCGAGCATCACTGTCCGTCCTCCCTTCATGACCCTCTTCAGCCTGTCCTCCATCCCCCAGTCCGGCATGCTTGATGGGCCCATCCGAGACACCCCGCTTTCTTAAGCATGATTCCTCGAGGTGGACTTGCACCCCCAAACTGTTTAACATCCGCCGGGTGACTCCCCATAGGCGGACTTGTCAACGGAAGGACGCAGGCTGGCTGCGATCTTGTTCACGGACATGGTCGGATTCACGGCCCTCACACAGTCCGACGAGGCTCAGTCGCTCCAGGTGCTCGAAAGGCACAACAGGCTGCTGAGGCCGATCTTTCCGAAGTTCCGCGGGCGAGAGGTGAAGACCATTGGTGACTCCTTCCTCGTCGAATTTGACAGTGCTCTGGACGCCACCAACTGCGCGGTCGAGGTGCAGAGCTTCCTCCACGACTACAACCTGTCGTCCAGGGACGAATGGAAAATAACGCTGAGAATAGGCATCCACGTCGGCGACGTGGAGCACATGCAAGGAGACGTATTCGGGGACGCAGTTAACATCGCGTCTAGGCTTCAACCCCTCGCGGAGCCCGAAGGGGTCTGCGTGTCGGACCAGGTGTACGGACAGGTCAGGAACAAGATACAGCAGGCCCTGGTGAAGCTGGAGCCTACGGACCTCAAGGGGGTGAAGTTCGCGCTTGACGTGTACAGGGTGGTGATGCCTTGGGAGCGAGGGGGCACATCCCCAGTAGCGCAGGGGGACAGGAACAGAGTCGCGGTCCTCCCCTTCACCAATATGAGCCCGGACCCCAACGACGAATACTTCGCAGACGGGATGACCGAAGAGCTCATCGACAGGCTCGCCCACGTCAAGGGGATAGAGGTCATAGCCCGGACTTCCGTGATGAGCTACAAGAAGAAAGACAAGAAGGCCACCGAGATCGCCAAGGAATTGCTGGTCGGCTCCTTGGTCGAAGGAAGCGTTAGGAAGGTGGGGAACAGGGTGCGGGTCACGGCGCAGCTCATCAACGGTACCACGGAAGGTCACCTGTGGTCGGAACACTACGACGGCAACCTCGACGACATATTCGCTGTCCAGAGCGAGATAGCGGAGAAGGTGGCCGGAGAGCTGAAGGTCCAGCTCCTACAGGAGGCGAAGAAGACGCTGGAGAAGAAGCAGACGGAGAACATGGAGGCCTACGGCGATTTCTTGAGAGCCAGGGAGCTCTTCCGAGGGGGGTCGGAGCCCTCGCTGAGGCAGGCGCTGAGCCTGTTCGAGAGAGCGGTCGAACTCGACCCGTCGTTCGCAAGGGCCCACGTGGGGGTGGCGAAGTGTCTCCAGTCCCTTGGCACGGGGGGATACGAGCCTAGGGACGTCACGGTTCGTGGCATCAAGGATGCCCTAAAGCGAGCCCTGGAGCTGGACCCGGACTCGGCGGAGGCACACGCGTCCCTCGCACTCATGCGGTTCAACGATGACGACGTGCCCGGGTCGGAGCAGGAGGCAAGGAGGGCTCTCGAGCTGAATCCTAACCTTCCGGAGGCTTACCAACTACTGTTCGAGGTCGCGGGTCTAGAAGAGAAGCCCGATGAGATGGTGAGGGACATAGAGACGGCCTACCGTCTTGACCCCATTAGGCCGATCTACATCTACTTGCTCGGGTCGGCTTACTTCTTGACTGGCAGAGAGCAGCAGGCCCTCGAGCACTGGAGAAAGACGGAGAAACTGGACCCCCCCGCGACGTACAGGAACATGACAGACTACTACCTCTCCAAGGGAGACATACCCAAGGCGAGGGAACTCCTCGCGAAGTACCAGCAGCTCAGGCCCACCAACCCCTGGGTCGTTTACATCGGCGGTTTTATCGACGCCATGGCCGGAGACAAGGAGAAGGCACTGCAAGCGATAGAGAAGATCAAGGCGAAGAACTTTGGTCCCGTTGCCTACAACTACATGGCGTACGTGTATTACGCCCTTGGGGACATGGATAGGTACTTCGAGAACATGAACATGTCTCTGGTGGAACATGTTCTGCCGCCACTCTTCGTGATTTACTCCCCTCTCCTTGCAAAGTCGAGGGAAGACCCTAGGTACGGAGAGATTGTGGAGAAGCTCAGAAGGTCGTCCGGGTTGTCAAAGTAGGGACGGCCAGTCCTCTCTTTCTGCTCTGTAAGTAACGGGACTACGGGCTGTCAGGCCTGATTGGTGACGAGTACCTTCATCGACGTCCCGCGCTGGGCAGCCCCAATCGCATCGGAAAAGTCCTCGATTCCAAACCTGTCGGTCACCAGACGCTCGAGGTTAACCTTCCCACCGGAGACGAGACTGAGCGACTCTATCGTGTCGACCTCGGTCGCTCCGTAACTGGTGACTATCGAGACCTCAGAGTTGAAGACCCTGCTGATGTCGTAGTCGAGTGGCGCTCCCGCTGGCGGCACTCCGAAAAGGCAGACCCTGCCACCCCTTCTCACCGAGTCCAACCCCTGGACTATCGCCCTATGGTCTCCCGTCGCCACGATAACAAGGTCTGCCCCTCTTCCGGCCGTCATCGCTTTCACCTCGGCAGAGACGTCCCTGCATCTTGCGTCGAGCACAGTGCCAACGCCCGCCTCGCCGGCAAAGACCAGCTTCGAGTCGGAGACGTCGCTGACGATGACGTTAGCCCCTCTAGACATCAGGATGAGAGAGTGCATCATGCCTACTGGCCCCGCGCCTACGACGAGGACGTTCTCATCCCCAGCTACCGCGCACCTTCTCAGTCCTCTAAGACAGCACGCCGCCGGCTCGATCAGGCTGGCCGCTTCGAAGCTGAGACCGTCGATAAGCTTCAGGACGCCTCCCCTACTCACGTTCCATTCAGGGACCACGAAGAACTGGGAGAAGCCGCCTGGGACGAGGTTGCTTCCTCTGTAGTGGTCGCACATCGTCTCGCTCCCGTGTCTGCAGAAGTAGCACTCTCCGCACGCGACGTGGTGGTGTGGGAACACCCTGTCTCCACGCTTCAGACCTTCAACTCCGTCGCCGACCTCCTCTACCACGCCCACCGCCTCGTGTCCCAGCACGGGAGCGCTCGCCGTGTACCTACCGTGAATCTTTTCGATGTCTGTCCCGCAGATTCCGCACGCTCGCATCCTCACCACGATTTCACCCAACTTCGCCCTGGGGACGGGCAGGTCTGCGACCTCGGGGTCACCCGGCCGCCTTAACAGGACGCTCTTCAACTCTCGGCGCGCGAGTCGCGGCCTCGATATAAACGCCGATGGAGGATAAGTTAAAACCCGAGGCGCCTGAAACCAAGGAAAGCTTGGGCCTTCCCGAGAAGATAAAGAAGATAGAAGAGGACCTCCACAAGACCCAGGTCAACAAGAAGACAGAGCACCACATCGGGCTTCTCCGCGCCAAGCTCTCGAAGCTGAAACAGGAGCAAGAGGAGCAGCAGTCGAGGAAGTCCGGCAGCTCACTGGGTTTCGACGTCAAAAAGTCAGGGGACGGGACGGTCGTCCTGATAGGCCTGCCGAGTGTAGGCAAGTCGACGCTCCTCAACAGGCTCACGAACGCGAAGTCCAAGGTCGCCGCTTACCAGTTCACGACGCTCGACGTGGTTCCCGGGGTGATGGATTACAAAGGGGCGAGGATACAGGTCCTCGACCTGCCCGGGATAATAGAGGGGGCCTCTTCGGGAAAGGGGCTTGGCAAGAGGGTTCTTGCAGTCGCCCGAAACGCCGACCTGATCCTGTTCGTCGTCGACGTCTTTCAGCCTGAGGCGAGGACGATACTCGAGAGAGAGCTCAGGAGCGTTGGGATCCGGCCTGACGAGTCCCCTCCGAACGTCGTGATAGAGAAGACGAACTCGGGGGGAATCGCTGTCTCTTCCCAGGTCAAGATGTCGAAGATGACCGAGTCCCTCGTCAAGGAGATACTGAGGGTCTACGACGTCAACAGCGCCAGGGTGCTCATACGGCAGGACGTGACTGACGAGCAGCTGATAGACGTGCTCTACGGGACGAGGTCTTACGTGCCGTCGCTGACGGTGATGAACAAGATCGACCTCGTTAACGCCGGGTTCACTAACGAGCTCGGCACCAAGCTGAAGTACGGTTTCGTCCCCGTCTCGGCCGAGGCTAACGTCAACATTGCCGCGCTGAAGGAGGAGATCTACAGGAGGTTAGAATTCGTCAGGATATACATGCGGAGGAGAACTGGCGAGACGGACTACAAGGAGCCGATGATAGTGAGGGACGGGTCGACGGTCCTCGAGGTCTGCAACAAGGTGCACAGGAACATGAAGGACGAGTTCAGGTACGCCCTCGTCTGGGGGAAGAGCGTGAAGTTCGCGGGTCAGAGAGTGGGGATAAACCACAGGCTCATGGACGAGGACGTCCTCACACTGGTTACGAGGTAGTCTTCCGCTTTCACGATTTGCGAAAGCGAATAATCGACTCTGAGTCTCGAACGCTTTTATAGGGGAAAAGGCGGAATTTGTTCGACCCTACGCATGAGCGGCATCGGTTTGATCACGACTATACTGCAGTTCATAGGGGTCTTCGTGTCGTTCTCGATAGCGTCCGTTTCGTACGTCGGGCTCAAGAAGACCGATAGCACCACGCTTCTGAGGATGACGACCGCCTTTCTCTTCCTGGGGGTCGGCTTCACAGTCGAGGGACTCGTAGGCTTGGGGAACGTCATCCCTGACGCTGCCGCCTTCACTACGACCGCCGTGGTGGTCGGGCTACTGCTCGAGACGATGGGTTACTTCTTTCTGGCGTTCAGCCACGCCGTCGACGTCATGGTGGCGAACAGGATAGGGCCTGCGCTGATGGTCTTCTCGGCCATCACCCTGAATTCGACTCAGCTCACGCAGATCCTGGGACTGGCATCATTCTACTTCGTAATGTACGGCATGGTGGAGACTCTCTACTCGTACAAGGTGAGCAAGAACCCGAACACGCTCCTGATCGCCTCTGGACTAGCGATGATAGCTGTCGGAACGTTCCTCCAGTGGTTATCAGTATTGTACATTTCTGTGAACATTCTTCCACTAATTCAGATTATAGTCACTGAGATGGGTTTGATGCTGCTGTTCGTACCCGTACTGGGGTTCGCAGTAGGTGGAGAAAGAGTTGGCACAGTATAGGACGCAGGTGAGGATAATCGCGGACGTGCTGAGCACCGCCCGAGACATGAATACGGATGGCGTTGGAGTGGGAATCACAACGCTCCTGCGCAGGGGCAACATATCTTACTCCAGGATGAGCAAGCTCCTGGGGGAGCTCGTTAGTTCGGGGCTCCTAGTCGAGTTGAATTCTGAGAAGGTCTCGAAGTACAAGATCTCGGAGAAGGGCATCCAGTTCCTCTCCGTCTACACGAACTTCGAAGGGTTCGCGCAATCCTTCGGGCTCAAGCTTTAGGGCTCGAGCTCGCGCAACCGGTTTATACCACGTCTCCAACGGCCGCGTCGAGCATGACGAAGATAGGAATGGTAGGCGCGGGTAAGGTCGGGGCACAGGCCGCGCTCGAAGTCGCGTTCGCACGGGTGGGCGACGTCTCTCTCGTCGACATCGTCCCCGGTCTGGCCGAGGGCGAGGCGCTGGACATCAGTCACACTCTTTCAGATTCCGGCGTCGACGTGGACGTCAGCGGCTCGACGGACTACTCGAACTTGAAAGGGTCTGACTTGGTCATCGTCACGGCCGGGCTGGCAAGGAAGCCGGGGATGACGAGACTTGACCTTCTCTCGAAGAACTCCGGGATCATCGCCTCGGTGGCCAAGGAGGTCGCGAAAAACGCGCCAGACACGGTCATCCTGATGGTCACCAACCCGATGGACGCGATGACGTACGTCGCGCTCAAGGCCACGGGCTTTCCGAAGCAGAGGGTCGTGGGTCAGGGTGGCGTCCTCGACAACTCGAGGTTCAAGTACGTCCTCGCGAAGAAGCTCGGCGTTTCGAGGTCGTCGATCACCTCGCTCGTGATGGGGGAGCACGGCGAGAACATGATACCCATCGCGAGCCACACGAACGTCTTCGGTGTACCTCTGACCCGGCTCCTCTCCGACGAGGAGATAGCACAGGCGATCGAGGACACCAGGAAGGTCGCCGCGGACGTCATCGCGAAGAAGGGAGCCACGATCTTCGCCCCTGGCGCCTCGATAGCCAGGATGGCGAAGGCGATCGTCACGGACAGAAGGGAGGTGCTATGCGCCTCGACGCTCCTCGACGGCGAGTACGGCCTGAAAGACATCTGCATCGGCGTCCCCCTGAGTCTGGGGCGAAGAGGTGTGGAGAGAGTGTTCGAGATCGAACTCTCGCCGTCAGAGAAGGAGTGGTTCATGAAGGGCGCCCAGACGCTGAAGGAAGCTGTCGCCTCGATTCCCGCATCCTAAAGCCCTCATCGCATCACAACGCTAAAAAACCGTCCACATCGGCGTCAAACCGATGCTCATCATAGCCCTCGTGAAGGGAGTCCCGGCGAGGACGACCGCCGTGGTCCAGGTTGGAGGCGTCCTCAACAGGGAGGCGATGGACATCGTCCTCAACCCTCACGACGCCAAGTCTGTCGAGGCCGCCGATTTCGTCAAGAGGAGGGTCGGCGGAAAGACAGTGGCGCTGACCATGGGTCCAGATGCGAAGCTCATACCTATCATGAAGCCCCTCTACGACGCCGAGGTCTACGGCGTGGACGAGGAGTGCGTGCTGAGCGACAGGAAGATGGCCGGTTCCGACACACTCGCGACATCCTACGCCCTCTCTCTGGGTGTCAGGAAGATCGTCCAGAGACACGCAGCTGCTATGGACGAGCTCGTCCAGGCGATACAGAGCCTCGGATACTCAGCTCCCTTGAAGAACAAGGCCGCCGAGCTCTACTCGCAGAACCTCCTCCCCAACAAGCTGTACTCGGACCTTCCCTCGTACAAGGACAGCGTGGTACAAAGGTTCCTGGAGGGGAAGCTCAGGCCTGAGGAGGCGATTGCAGAGGTGCAGAGTGCGAAGTCGGAGCTATCAAAGTTCATCATCGTGTCGGGGATAAAGTCGACAGACGGAGAGACGGGGAGCGTCGGGCCCCAGGTCGCCGAGGCCGTCTCGGAGCTTCTGGGGACGGAGGTCCCGCACGCCACCTACGTCGAGGACTTCGACCTCGACCCCTCCACCCTGTTGGTCGAGTCCGAGCGTCGCCTGGGGTACATGTCGCAGAAGCTTGAGATGCAGCTTCCTGCCCTCCTTACCGTGGCGACGGAATACAGGTCTAGGGAGCCGGGAGGCTCGTCACAGTTAGAGGCGCGGGGGAACAACTACAGGGGGAAGACGCCCCAGGCGATAAAGTGGACAGCGGACGACCTTCAGGCCGACGCCACGAGACTGGGCCTCGCCGGCTCTCCCACCATCGTCGGCCCCGGGGTCGACATAGGCAAGCCTCCCGTACAGAAGGTGGTGGGGAGCACGCTCGTCTTCACAAAGAGGGTCGAAGTGCTTGAGTCGGACGGGAAGAAGCTGGGACCGTACGACAGGGGGGACATCGCTGACGCGCTCCCAGAAGGACTGCTCACGACACTGAAGGCGGACGGATCGGTCGCGCCCTTCAGCTACGAGATGCTGGGCGGTGAGCTCTTCCGTTGAGCGAAGAGTCTAGGGACGTGTGGGTGTACCTCCAGCACGACGAAGGCGACCTCTCTCACGACTCTCTCGAGCTCCTGGCGGCGGGAAGAAAGGTCGCTGACAAGCTGCAACAGTCGCTGGTGGGCGTGGTCCTCGGTTCAGACCTGAAAGCACTCTGCCGCGATGCAGTTAGGTACGGCGCGGACTCGGTGCTTGCCGCGGACTCTCCTTCGCTCGCTTCCTACTTCAACCTCGCATACGTCGAGGTCCTCGATGCGATGGTCGCGGCGAAGAAGCCGTACGTCTTCCTCTTCACCGCCAACGAGCAGGGCAAGGACCTCGCGGCCAGGGTCGCCTACAGGTCGAAGACGGGACTTGCGACGGACAACGTGCAGCTGGAGGTCGAGGA
>DASPVO010000089.1:0-58165 GCA_035622335.1 Nitrososphaerales archaeon | reverse complement strand
GCCTTGTGAGTCCCGCCACCGTCTTCAATCACCTGAGAAGAAGAGGAGTTGAACTGAGAGACAAAGTTGATGCTCAGATAGTGAAAGTGACCAAGTTTCAGAAGAGCGCGTTCAACGGTGAAGAAGCTGAGCGGATGTATTTGATAGGATTTGTCTGGGGCGACTGCTCGGTGGAATTGCATGGACGGGCAATAAGGGTTCGCTCAAGCACAACTCGACCTGGATTCGCGCAGCTTTTCGATGACCTTTTCGGAAGGTACGGACACGTACGCATGTACCCAAAGCGGGCTCAGCTTGTCGAGGCAGAATGGAGTGTTGAAGTCGATCTCGACAGGTCGTTCGAGTTTCTGCTTAGAAAGAATCTGCATGAGCTACCAAGGGTGCCAGATGACAAGGAGTGCCGTCTCAATTTCTTAGCGGGCCTTGTTGACGCTGAAGGTGCCATTTGTTGGCACCTGAAGAGTTCCCCGGGATTCGAACTCCAAATCTCCAACACAAGCGAAGATCTTCTGAAGATCGCAAAGGATTGCCTTGTTGGGCAGGGTTACCACCCCAAATTGACTCGGTCTAAGCAAAAACCCGGCCGTCTTCCCACCGCAGTGGAGGGAACTCTGCTTAGACTCGTTTTGTATAGGCAGGAGGAAGTTTCCAAGATGGTTTGTGAATTCCCCGTAAAGCACTCGGAGAAAAAGAGGAAGGCCGACGTTGCACGTGCATACTTTCGAAGTGCAGAACTCGACAGTAGCAACTTTCCAACGGGGTGGATTGAGCTCAAACGAGAATTAGCAGTGGCACGAAGTAAATTTGTTCAGGACGCGGTTTCAGAATTGGCCCAGAAGCAGTTAGGTATCACGACTAGGTAGTAATTACCTATCGGCCTCAACTGGCCAGTAATTTAACCCCCAATAGATGACAGGTATGTCGGCGATGTGAACGTTCCGCAGCAGGTGCGGCATGACGCGCAGGTTCTTGAAGCTCGGGGTCCCGATCTTGAGCCTGTAGGGTCGGGGTGTGCCGTCGCTGACGAGGTGGTAGCTCATCTCTCCCCTCGCGGCCTCTGTCCGGGTGTAAGTCTCGCCGGCGGGGACTCGCGGCTGCGGGCCGAGCTTCAGCCTGACGGGGCCGGGCGGTATCTTCTGGAACGCCTGCCTGATTATCTTGACCGACTCCCTCATCTCCTGGACCGCAACGTAGAGCCGGGCCCAAGAGTCCCCCGCGGTGTGCGTGGGCACGTCGAAGTCGAAGTCACCGTAGGCGCTGTAGGGCTCGTCCCTCCTGATGTCGTGCTTGACCCCCGAGGCGCGGAGGACGTTCCCTGTCGCCCCCAGGCTTATCGCGTCATCCCTGCTCAGGACGCCGACCCCCTCCGTCCTCTCGAGGAGGATGGGGTTGTTGACGAACATCTTGTCGTACTCGTCTATGCGCTTTTCGAACCAGTCGCACGTCTTGAGCGCCTTCTCCTTCAGCCCCTCGGGCATGTCGTTCCTGACCCCTCCCGGGATGATGTAGGCGAAGGTCACCCTCGCGCCCCCGATCCTCGCCGCGAGGTCGATCCAAAAGTCCCTGTCTCCCATCCCCCACGTTGTCATCGTCGAGTGGCCCGTGAATATGCCGTAGATCCCTATGTAGTACATGTGGGAGATTATCCTGTTCATCTCTGACATGATCACCCTCAGGTACTCGCCGCGGACCGGGACCTTGTTGTTCATCAGCTCGTCGACGGCCAGGGAGTAGGGGAAGAGTATGTTCGAGCTGTCGAGGATCACAGGCCTCTCGAGGTGAGGGACGTTCTGGATGTAGTTCCTGTACTCGCCCATCTTCTCCTCCCCGCGGTGGACGTAGCCGGGGTCGGGCTCCGCGCGGACGAGGAAGTCGCCGTCGAGCCAGAGCCTCAGGCGGAAGTGGCCCGCGCCCGGATGCTGGGGGCCGAGCGCTACGGCCATGATCCTGTCGGAGTCTGGAGAGTACTCGGACTCGGTGGCCATCTCTATCTCCCCGGCGAGACGTAGTCCTTGCGGAGGGGCGGGAGGTCGTTCCAGTCTTCGGGCAGGAGGATGTGGCTGTTGTCGGGGTGTCCCTGGAAGTTGATCCCGAACATCTCGTGCGTCTCGCGCTCGTGGTAGTCGGCCCCGACCCAGACGCCGATCAGCGTCGGGACGACCGGGTCGTCTCGCGGGACGCGCTCGGAGACCGCCAGGACGAAGTCCTCGAAGCCGGGCCTGGAGAGGCAACCCACGAAGTAGACGACCTCGAACTCCTTCTTTGCGATCCAGTCGACGGCGCTGACGACGCTCAGATGGTCGAAGCCGAGCTCGTCGCGGGCGAAGGTGGAGAGGTCCTTGACCGCGTCGGGGGTAGCGACGACCTTGAGGCGCTTCTCTCGCATGTACTCGACCTTGACGGCGGGGAAACGCGACGTGATCTTCCCGGCGAGCTCCTTCGCGCGCACCGGCTCAGGCTTCGGCGGCGGCGCTGGCTTGGCTGAGGGCGGCGTCGGGCTCGCCTGGCTCATCCGCGGGACTACGCTCCGCTGAGGCTCGGCAGCCTGCGTATCTTCTCCTGGAGAAGGACTATGCCCTGGAGCAGGGCTTCCGCGCGGGGTGGGCATCCGGGGACGTAGACGTCGACCGGGATGATGTCGTCGATACCCCGCAGGACGTTGTAGGAGTCGAAGTAGAGGCCGCCCGTTATTGCGCAAGCTCCCATGGCGATCACCCACTTCGGTTCTGCCATCTGGTCGTAGATCAGCTTCAGCCGGGGCGCGAGCTTCCTCGTAACCGTCCCCATCACGATGATGAGGTCGCAGGCCCTGAGGGAGCCGAAGGCCTCGAGCGCGCCGAAGCGCTCCATGTCGAAGCGCGACCCCGCTGCCGCCCCTACCTCGACCGAGCAGTTGTGGACGACCGCGTTCGACACGAGATAGGTGTTGTCAGCGGTCTCGAGGTTATGCACGGGCCCCGAGTAGGGGATTCTGGCGATGCTCCTTATCGGAACCGCGATGAAATCGTCGCGAACTTCGAAACCGTGGCGCTTCCCGTTGGTCTGCTGCCAGACTTCGTACGCGTCGTTGACGTTGACGACTCGGCCCTGGATGACAGACTTCCCTCTCCTGTTCAGGAGTCTGACGCTAGCGAAGACGCCCAGGCGAGCGCACGCAAGCTGTATCTGGAGGGAGAGCGTCCGCGAGGTCGAACTCGCCCTTTGGTATTCGGGACCTCTAGGGTCGACCGTGATACTGCCATCGCCCTCAAGGTAGCCCTCCATGAACGCGCGCAGGATGCCGAGGTCGGTGTGGTACAGGATGAAGTCAGGGATCATCTTGTTCTCGGCTAGATGGCCGCACCACTCACGAAGGGCTCGCGCGAGGATGCTCGAAGAAAACCTGACGTTGACTCCTGTCTCCCGCACCTTGACGAAGGGAGCATAACCGAGGGACGACACGACCCTTTCTATGTGCCGCACGAGCGAAGTCTCGTCGTGCCCGAGCGCGAAGAAGACGTCGTGGTTTTCGGTGGTCCAGCCTTCGGCGGTGTAGACGCCCAGCAGCCAGGCAGTCTCGACGTCGAGTGGGAAGTCGAGAGGAGGGTTCTCGCCCCTCCCTCTGACGATGTTCAGGCCTTTTTGAGTAGCGTATGCCCTGAGGTCGACGGTTGCGAGGTTCACCGAGCCCTCTATCCTCGGTATCAGGAGGCAGTCGTGCTCTCCGGTGGGATAGAGGAAGCGTCCGTTCTTCTTGACCGGGGGTGCGCTGCGAAGCTCGTCGGCCACCTTCCAGACCCTCGCGTCGGTGTACTCGCCCTTGCCTGACCGGAGCTTCCTTTCGACCGTTAGCACTGGATGTTCGGGTGTCACAAGGAACGGCAACATGCCTCTGCCAGTGATTTTGAGAAGTTCACCGTCGAAGTCCCGTCTGAACGTCCGGGTGACATTGACGTGACCCGTCGCCCCTACGACCCTATCTCCTGGTTCGAAGGAAGAGATGGGCTTGTTGTCTCCCAGGATCAGAGTGTCTGGAGGTGTGCAACATGCCGTTTCAAGGTGTACGGGCCAGAGCGAATAGAGCCTGCCCCAGTTCGCGAGGTACCTCATCGGGTCTCCGACGGCGGTCTGGAGAACCTCGTTGACCTTCCCCACAAGGACCTGGTATGTCCCGCTCTTGGGTACGGCGGCGCTCACCAGATCTCCCTCCTTCCGGCGAGGGCAAGCGCAATCCCCATGGGGACGAGGAGCAGGGCGATGAAGAGCGTGAAGACGAAGTCGGAGTCGGGCCCCAGCGCGAGGGGCAGGTAGGCCGACGCCCATGCGTAGAGGAACATGCCCATGACGTCGAAGACGATGAACATGAGGAGGTACGCGTAGTACTGCATCATGTAGTGCATCTTGCCGACGCCGACGGGGACCTGACCCGCCTCGAACGGGAGGTTCTTTATCGGGTTGGGCTTCTTCGGGGCGAAGAGCTTGGGGACGATTATCACGGGCAGGGTGAAGGCCACCCCGACGAGACCCATCACGAAGACGGTTCCTATGTCGCCGAAGAAGGGATAGGGCATTTACTGATGCCTGAGAAATTTCAGGAGCGTCAAATCGTATTTTAAGCTTGCCTCAGTCGAGAAAGGCTAGCTCGATCGGGGTGGCCGAGACGGATGTTCCGACTAGTCGGCTTTCCTTCTCCCCAAGGCTCTCTCTATCTGGTCAAGAGAGATTATGGGTTCGATGTCAACCGCTCTGATGTCGAACTTCCTGTATTTCGAAAGGAGCGCGAGCAACTCCAGTTCGTCGTTCGCCTTGACTATGGCAAACCCTCTTCCCCCTCCCGCGAATGCCCCCCAGTCTACGAGCGTTCCACTCTGCAAGTCATCCCTCATGAGCGGGATAGCGTCGCCCTCGCCTCCCCAATGTTCCCACATGACAAGAAACCTCACCGAATGTCCCAAACATGAGTGCAGGCTGCCTCTATTAAACGAATAACGAGTACGCTGCTGTTTTCGTTCAATCGATGTAGTCAGAAGGGCCTAGTTCTCAATCGGTGGCGTGCACTTCTTCGGCTTCCTCCTTCAGGAACCCCTGGAGCATCCTCTGCTCTCTCAGAAAGTCCCTGATCGACAGGACACCGAAGAGCGAACCGTCCGAGTTTTCGACGATCAGATGGCGGATCCCGTTCTCCACCATGAGCCTGATCGCCTTTGAGAGAGGGTCGGAACGGTTCACGCTGATGAGCTTCTTGGTGGAGATCGAGTCGAGCTCGCTCGAAAGCGGGGTCCCCGCCGCGACCGCCCTGACGACGTCCCTCTCCGAGAGGACCGCGACTGCTCTGGCGGGTGAGACGGTGGAGGTCACCACGAGGAGGCCTATCTTCTCGCGTGCGAAGACCTCGGCAGCCTGTTTTATGGTGGCGCTGGGGCTTATCGTGACGGGACTCCTCCTGACGAGCGCTTCGACCCTCATCTCTTTTTCACCGGCCCCTCGCTCCTCTTCTCTATCGGGACGTACTCCATCCTCTGTGGGCCGATGTACTCGGCGCGCGGGCGTATGATCCTGTTGTCGGCGTACTGCTCCAGGACGTGGGCGAGCCAGCCGGGAGCCCTGCCGACAGCGAAGGTGGGCGTGAAGAGGTAGCTCTCGACGCCGATGTGGTTCAGAGCGAGGCCGGAGTAGAGGTCGACGTTTGGATAGAGGCCCTTCTCTGTCTTGAGCACGACCTCGATTCTACGGAGTATCTCGAAGTACTTTTTCTCGCCTTCGCTCGTGACGAAGTGCTCCTCCATCCCCTTCAGTATCCTCGCGCGCGGGTCCATGGTCTTGTAGACGCGGTGGCCGAAGCCGTTGATCTTCTGCTTCTGCGCGAGCTTGGTCTTGACGTACTCCTCGGCGACGTCGGGCGAGCCGATCTCCTGCACCATCTCGACCACCTTCTCGTTCGCCCCGCCGTGTAGGGGCCCCTTCAGTGCTCCTATCGCGCCCGTAATAGCGGAGTAGACGTCGGAGAGGGTTGACGCTATCACCCTCGCCGTGAAGGTGGACGCGTTGAGCTCGTGGTCTGCGTGAAGTATCAGGATCGTGTCCATGATCTTGGAGTCCTGGAGGCTCGGCTCCTTCCCCGTCAGCATGTAGAGGAAGTTGGCGGCGTAGCCGAGGTCTTCTCTCGGGACCAGCACGTCGAGCCCGTGCTTCAGCCTGTGGGTGGCGGCCGTGATGGTCGCGACCTTGGAGGCGATGGACATCGACTTCTCGTGGGAGGAGTACATGGGGTCGTCGAAGATCCCGAGGCTGGACATGCCCACCCTCAGAGCATCCATCGCGTCGCAGTTCCTTGGTAGCGTCCTGAGTATCGTGAAGACCTCCGGCGGGACGGGGCGCTTCGAGACAAGGTCGTCGGTGAACTGCCTCAGCTCGGACAGAGTGGGGAGGCGTCCGTTGAGGAGGAGGTACGAAGTCTCCTCGTAGGTGGACTTTGCGGCGAGGTCTTCGATGTCGTAGCCCCGGTAGAGGAGGCGCCCTTCGTGCCCGTCGATGTAGCAGATGGAACTCTGTCCCGCGACGACGTCTTCAAGCCCCTTCGCCTGGAGGGTGAGACGCTGGATCACTTCGTCCATCGACTCGCCCCACTTGGCCATGTCCGCGAGCTTAGCGTGCGTCTCCGCCGATACCTTCACCACCTTGCCCTTGCTATTGGACTGGCGCTCGGTCTCCGCCTTCTCAAGCTTGGGCATTCTCAGGGATACCAGGTAACCCGGGTATATTAGGAGATTGGGTTGTAACCTCTTTCACGATGTGGACCGGCCATAAATATACATAGGCCGCGGGTCTCGCATCGCACGCTTGAAAGTCGCGGTCGTTGGAGCCGGCGTGGCAGGCGCTTACCTCCTCAACCGCATCCCCGCGGAGCACCAGGTAGAGGCTTTCGAGATGCGGAGTGAGGAAAATTGGTACACGGTCTGCGCCTGGGGGACGAGCGAGCCTTACATCAAGAGCCTCGTCAAACAGGCCGGTTTCAACTTCGACGACTACGTGCTCCACACCGGAAAGAAGATGATCGTCGACTTGGGCGACGAGCAGCTGGACATCAGCCTCCGGGGTCTGGTCACCTACGACAAGCACGCGCTGACCCACGACATGATCAAGGGCAAGAACGTTCACTGGGGCTCGCAGATGAAGGAGGTCGATGGCAACTTCAAGGACTTCGACATGGTCGTGGACGCGACCGGGATGCACAGGTCGCTCCTCCCGAAGGTACAGGGAGACATGGTGATACCCTCGCTGGAGTATCAGGTGAAGTCGAAGGAACTGCCGTATGACGACTTCGTGATAAGGCCCTACGAGAACATCACAGGATACTGGTGGTACTTCCCTCTTGGAGACGGGATGGCGCACGTCGGTGCGGGAGACCTCAGAGGCAGGTACAGGGGGGAGCTGGACGAGTTCGTCAGGAAGTACCACTGCGAGGTGGTGAGGAGGATAGGGAGGCCGGTCCGCGTTACTCCGCCGCTCTACTGTCAGCCCTTCTCGGAGGGGAAGGTCGTTGGGGTGGGCGAGTCGATCGGGACCGTCTATCCGATGCTCGGTGAGGGAATAATCCCGAGCATGCAGTGCGTCAACATATTCGTCGACCACATGGACGACATGGAGGGCTACAGGAGGGAGGTACTGAAGCACTACGAGATCTACGCGAAGGTGTACCGGTTCGTGAAGTCGAAGGTCGAGGAAAAATTTAGCATGGCGAGGATGTGGCCCACGCTGCTCGCGATCTACTGGTACATGCACACGAACACGGAGAGGTACGGCCTCGAGACTCGTCTCACCGACTTTTACAAGATAGCGACGAGGCTCTAGTTGAGCGAGGTCCCCACTCATTCAGCGCTGCACGTCGTGAAGGGGGCGGTGGTGAAGGTCTTGGGGGCCGAGATGACGACGTCGACCTACGTGTCGGGGAGGCACGGTAGGCTCACCGTCCGGTTCGACAGGCAGGCGACCGAGGATGAGGTGGCCGATGTCGGGAGGGCCGCTAACGACAAGGTGATGGAAGACGTCGAGATTGCGGAGTTCGAGATGGACAGGAGCGAAGCGGAGAACCACTTCGGGCAGAAGATCTATGACGCGTTCCCAGTCCCGGCCGGGGTGGAGAGGCTGAGGATTGTGCTGATTCAAGACTGGAACGCCAACTGCTGCATAGAAAGGCACGTCGAGACAACCGGGCAGATAGGTCAGATCGCGATCGGCAAGCCGAGGTTCAGGAACGCGAAGAGGGAGCTCGAGATAGAGTTCGACATCGTCGGCTAGCCCTGGGAAGAGATAATACTCTGTCGGGTCGGGCGGGGGTTGGGCCCGTAGCGCAGTACGGACAGCGCGGCAGAGCGTCTCGCCGATCCTCCTAAGCTGTAGTGAGCCGAGCTCGCAGAGGTCGTGGGTTCAAATCCCACCGGGCCCGGTATTAGACTCGCGCGAATTGAGCGAGACCCCGGATGCTGGCCCGGCGACCCCACAACTGATTTATCGAAGCGAAAGAGTTCAACGGGAGTTGTAGGACTTGTCCCAAGGACAAAGAAGGCTGGCCGCCATAATGTTCACCGACATGGTCGGCTACACTGCCCTGGGGCAGAGGAACGAATCCCTCTCCCTCGCGCTGGTTGAGGAGCAGAGAAAGATCGTCAGACCGATACTCGCCAGGCACTCTGGCAGAGAGGTAAAGACGATCGGCGATGCCTTCATGGTCGAGTTTTCGAACGCGCTCGACGCGGTGAGGTGCGCATACGACATCCAGAGGGCGATCAGGGAGTTCAACATAGGCGTCCCGGCGGAGAATAGGGCTAGGCTCAGGATAGGCGTCCACTTGGGCGACGTCGTGGAATCTCAGGGGGACATATCCGGCGACGCGGTCAATTTGGCGTCCAGGGTCGAGCCGCTTGCCGAGGCCGGGGGCGTCTGCATCACGCGCCAGGTCTTTGACCAGGTTCAGAACAAGCTCGAGCTCCCGATGGAGAGCATGGGCGCTCAGGCGCTGAAGAACGTTGAAACGCCGGTCGAAGTGTACAGGCTGGTGATGCCGTGGGAAGAGAGCAAATCTGTTGGACAGTCAAGAATGGACAGCCGAAGAATTGCGGTCCTGCCCCTCGTCAACATGATTTCCGATCCATCCGAGGAGTACTTCGCGGACGGCATGACCGAGGAGTTGATTTCCGCGGTGTCAAAGGTTCCTGAACTGAGCGTGATCTCCCGCACCTCCGTGATGGGGTATCGGAACCAGACGAAGCGCGCTGCGGAGATAAGCAGAGAGCTGAACGTCGGGACGCTCCTTGAGGGAAGCGTGCGAAAGGCGGGGAATCGTGTGAGGGTGGCCGTGCAGCTGATTGACGCGAACAGCGACAGGCACCTTTGGGCAGAAAACTACGACAGGAGCTTGGAGGATGTCTTCGCGATACAGAGCGACGTTGCACAGAACGTCGCGGCCGCCTTGAAGATAAGGCTGGTCGAGGCGCAGAAGGAAAAGATCGCGCGGGTTCCGACGACGGACCAAGAGGCGCACACGCTCGAGATGAAGGGACGGGCGCACATGATTTCAGGGTCAGAAGAAGAGGGGATGACAGCGATAGGATTCTTTGAGCAGGCCATCCAAAGGGACCCGCGCTTCGTCCTGCCCTACGTGGAGATGGCGATGGTCTACTCGGACTTGGGCTTCCATGGGGTGATCACGGCGAAGGTCGCGTCAGCAAAGGTCCAGGAGCTCGCAAACAAGGCCATCGAGCTCGACGAGTCACTCGCCGAAGCGCATCTTGCGATGGTCCTGGTTCACGAACGGAATCTCGAATTCGACGCGTCACGTAAGGAGATAAAGAAGGCGCTGGAGATAAACCCGAACAGTCTCAACGCCCACCAGTTCGCGGCGGTCGATTTCGTCAGCAGGAGACAGTTCGAGAAGGCGAACGCGGAAGTTCAATGGATGCTTGACCTAGACCCCTTGTCGCTGGCCACGCTCAACACAGGTGCGACCGTTCTCCTTTCCGGTGGCAACGCAGAAAGGGCTCTCGAGCTGTTCCAGAAGGCGGTTTCATTGGACCCGCGCAACTCCTTTGCCAGAGGAAACATTGGATGGACCTACGTCGAATTGGGAAGGTACGAGGAAGCTGTTGACCAAATCAAGAAGAGCATCGAGATGGAAAAACGCGCCAACCCAGATGCGTTTCCTGACCTAGTGCTCGCACTGACAAAGGCAGGAAGGCGGGACGAGGCGAAAGAGATAGTCGCCGAACTCGTAAGGTCCTACGAGCAGCGCGGGACCGACCCCCTCCCTGTCGCAAGGGCTTATGCGGGATTGGGAGAGACGACCGAGGCGCTCCGGTGGCTTGAGAAGTGTTACTCGGAGCACTCCCCCGGACTGCGCTGGGTTAACGTTGACATCAACAACCATGGGTTCCGCGAAGACCCTAGATTCCAAGCTTTCGTCAAGAAGTTGGGCCTGACCGAGTAGCCGATTGTGAAAGTCGTTTTGGGCTAGTCACTCAGTAGCCTGAAGGGAGACCGTCGCCCCTCACGTCGCAGACCGACTCGAGCGAGCCGTCGAGGACTTGGATCCCCTGACAGACCCCTGTGGGGCCGGGGTGAGGGAGGCGCTGTATCTCGTAGGGGAGCCCGCTTAGGTCTCCGTATCCGCCCTCCGCGAGCATCTGCCCAGGACCGGTCCTCAGGAACCTAGGATGGTCGATCGCCTGCTCGAGAGACATGTGGTAGTCGACGATGTTGGTGACGAAGAGGGCGTGCTGCATGGGGCGGAGGTCTCCCCCGCTGCATCCAATCGACGTGGATGGCCCGTCCCCAGAGTCAAGGAGCATCGACGATAGGGTGTGGAGCGGCCTCTTGCCCGGCTCGAGCTTGTTCGGACCGCTGGTGCTGAAGCCAGCGCCCCTGTTGCTCATCATCACTCCGCACCCCTCCACAAAGACTCTTGAGCCGAAGTGGTGGAAGAGGCTCTGGATTCCGGAGACGATGTTGCCCTCGCCGTCAATCACCGAGAAGGCGGTGGTGTCGCCCTCCTTCGCTCGGCTCGTGCTCACTTCTGCTTGGCCTTCTAGATCCATGAAGGAAACGAGGTCGATGTCTCCGAACCTCGGGTCGCCCAGAATCGCGTCCTTGCGAGTATAGGCCATCTCGGCAGCCTTCATCATCGTGTTGACCCTCTCCCAGGAGAGGGGTTTGGCCCTTGAAAGGTCGTGCGACTCTAGAGCCTTGAGCATCAGAAGGGACGTCGCGCCCATGCTGTTCGGAGGGAACTCGTAGACCTCCGTGCCTCTGTAGTTGAGGCGAAGTGGCGCCACCCACTCCGGTCTGAAGGTGCGGAAGTCCCTCTTCTGGGCGGGTATGCCGGAGTCATTCAAGCGGCCGACGATCTGTTCTGCTGGCGGTCCGTTGTAGAACGCCTCCGCTCCACCCCTCGCAACGGCCTCGATGGTTCGGCCAAGGCTACTCTGCGCTATGGTGTCTCCTGCAAAAGGAGGCTTGCCAGTGGGAATGTAGACGGATTTCGCTGAGTCACTGAATCCGCTCCCGACGGCACGTATCGACCTCGCGAGTCCTTCTGAAGCGGGGAAGCCTTTCTTTGAGTACGTGACTGCGGAGGAGAAGGATTTTTCGAAATTGGATTTGCCGAACCTCTTGTGGAGGGCCGAGATTCCCGCGACGTAACCGGGCACAACGACAGAGAGGGGGCCGTAGAGAGGGACGCGCTCTTCTCCTTTGGATGCCAAGAGCTCGAGCGTGAGTCCAGAAGGGGCGGGCCCGCTGGAGTTCAGACAGTGGACCCTGCCCGTCTTCGCCTCGTAGACGAGCGCGAAGAAGTCCCCTCCTAGCCCGCAGCAGTTCGGGAGGGTTACGCAGAGAGTTAAGCTGGCTGCGACGGCGGCGTCGATCGCGTTCCCACCCCTTCGGAGGATGTCCAGGCCCGCCAAAGACGCAAGGGGTTGCTCGGTGGCCAACCCGGCATGCTGGGAAAAGAACGTCTTGCTAAGCGTCATGCGACTTCGATTTCTGCGCCGCGATATTGGCGTTTTGTACTCGATATCGACAAGACATTTATACACCGAACGGCCAAAAATATCGGCTGATTGACAAGGAGCGCAGAAGGCTGCGCCGCGCCAGAGGGTTGCTGAGCTGAATTCGGATGACTTGGACTCTGTGCTCGGGGCGGTGGAGAACCCGACGAGGCGGAAGATAATCGCCCGGCTTAGCGAGGAGCCTAACTATCAGCTGCAGTTGTCAAAGGACCTCGGGCTAAGCCAGCAGCTGATCGCGAAGCACCTAGGGAGCATGGAAGACGCGGGGCTGGTGAGCGCCGTGCTGGAAGACAGTCCCAGAGGACCCCAGAGAAAGGAATACCTGCTCGCCAAGAGCGTGTCCGTGACGATAGACATCTCCCCGAGCCTGTTCAGGGCGAGGGTTTTTTCATTTGGTTCGAGGCCGGGAGACCAGGACTTCGAGCAGGCTCAGCTCGCCGGGAGGATGAACGATGTCATGAGGTACCCGGACGAAGCCACGAAGATCAAGCCTCTCACCCAGGTGATAAGCGAGGTGGATGCCAAGCTAAAGGAGATGGAGGAGAGACGGGCCGTGCTGCTCTACATACGGAACATGGCTATGCGCGAAGCCGTGCGACTGAGCGGCGTCCTCAGTGCTGCCGACCGAAGGAACGTTCTACACTACCTGCTGAAGGAGCAGAGCGATAGCATCGACGACATCTCGCGGACTCTGGGTCTGCAGCAAGAGGTCGTGGGCGAGATAGTTGACCAGATGGAAGAGGAACTAGCCTCTCAGTAATCAAAAAAGGAGAGAGGAGGTTTTGTGCTCCTCTACATTCCGAGATCGGGGAAACTTGCTTGAGGAACGCCCAGCTGGCTCTGAAGGGTTCGGATACGGGTCGCATACTCCCTCATCCTAGGGTTGTCGTTCTGGACTTTGGCGATCCTGTATCCCTTCCAGGCCTTCCGTAGGGCTCCCCAAATCTGTCCCTTGTTGTAATCGGTCATTTTGTTTTTGGCCTCGTTCCTTTCAAGTGGGTGGAGCCATTTTCAAAGGACGAGTCTATACAAGTTGAGCACGTAATCAAGGCCGGGAGACTTTCACCGGGCTAGAAAAGGGACCTGATCAGCAGGACGAGGTTGCTGGGATGCTCCGACATCCGCCTCTGGGAGTAGGCGTACCACTCCTCTCCGTAAGGTAGGTACTCGACCACCCTGTACCCCGTTGAGACGAGCTCTTCCTTCAGCTCGTTTCTTATGCCCTTCAGCATCTCGAACTCGAAGACCGTATGTTTGCCGTCGGCCAGCTTCTTCGCAGCGTCCACCATCTGCGAGTCGTGGGTCGCGATGGCGAAGTTCTCTCCCCTCTCGAAGAGGAGCGTCATCAGCTTCCGATAGTTCTCTCTGACGGACTCACGTCCATGGAGCGCTATCTCGGGCGACTCCCTGTAAGCTCCCTTCACGAGCCTGACCCTCCCGCCTTCGTCGAGCAGGTTGTTGAGGTCGGACTCGCTCCGCTTGAGATACGCCTGCAAAGCTACACCCACTTTCGGATGCTTGGAGACGGCGCGCGAATACACCTGGAGGGTGGCGTCTGTGAATTTTGAGCCCTCCATGTCGACCCAGAGGAGCTGTCCGAGCCTCTCCGCGTTCTCGGCCACGCTCTCGAAACGCGACTCCGCGGCTGAGGCGTCGCTCCCCAGCCCGAACTGAGTCAGCTTCACCGAGGCGCAGCCCTCCACCTTGTTCATGCTTATCGCATCCTGTAGGCTAAGGTACTGCCTCAGGTGAGCATCGGCGACGACTGGCTGGGTAACCTCCTCGCCGAGGTAGTTTATGACTACGCGCATGCCCCTCTTGTTTGCTCGGGCTGCGTCCTTGATCGCCGAATCGAGGTCGGCGCCTGATATCCACCTCTTGGCCACGCGAAGCAGCAGAGCGTCCTTGAGTCCCAAAGCGGGAGGAAGGCCTTAGGATAGGATAAAAATCAATTTCGCTGGGTCGAGCATAGTGAAGTCAGAAAGACGGTCCGCGAAGTGACCACCTGGTGCATGAAACGTGTTGTCACGTTGTCACGAATTCACGATCTCTGATCCGAAGAATTGGTTCGATGAGATCAATCATTCATGTCGGGGTGCGTCTTCGCATGATATCTCGCCCTTTGCTCAGAACAGGGCGCAGCAAGAGGGCGGATGTGGCCAGAATTGGAGCCACAATCAATCCTAGAAGGAGCGCATTTGCCAGAGTGTTTGACGAACCAATCGAGTTCAGATACGATAACCCGGGAGCATAATAGCCAAATTCAAAGGGGTAGGTTGCCCCGTAATGAACAAACAAGTAACCTAGGGACTCCAGTCCACCGAGATTACTAGGACACGTTACAGGATAATCGCACGCTAACAGACTAGGGTCAGGGACGAAGGGAACCAATAAGAAGAGAAGCCCTCCCAGGAGGCTAATCGCGAACGTAGTTCGTCGATTCAAGAGTGCACTAACGTCCTTGGTCACTATTAAGAGGGTGAATTAGCGGCATCTTCGAACTCCAATCTAAGGATATTAACAGTACCTGCAAAACTTGGGACGTGAGTGACCCGTACCGAGCCAGGCTTTGGAGGCTGAAGGAGGCATTGGCTCATGCAAGTCTGGATGGGATGGTGCTCGTGCCAGGGCCGAACCTCCGCTATTTCACCGGAGTGAACTCGTTTCTCCTGGAGAGGCTCTTCGTCCTCCTCGTCCCATCGGAAGGCGAGCCACGACTCATCGCACCCGAGATCGAATCGGGTCCCTACCGCAGGAGCGCAACAGCCATGGAAATCTACTCGTGGACCGACTCCCAAGGACCGGACTCGGCTCTCAGGAAGGGTGCTGCGGCTGTGCGAGGGGGGAGCAGGTGGGGAATCGAGGGTCGCTCGCCTTACTTGTACCTCAGTAGGCTCCTGAAAATCGCGCGGATACGGCCAGAGGACGGAGAGCCTCTGCTGCAAGGACTTCGGGAAGTGAAGGACAAAGCCGAGGTAAGGACGCTGAAGAAGTCTTCCAAGATACTCAGCGAGGCGTTCATGGAGATTCCAGGGATGTTACACGAGGGAATGACGGAGATCGAGCTAGCGAAGAGTGTGGCAGACGTGATCTATTCGAAGGGCGCGTCGCAGGTCGACGACCTGCTAGTCCAGAGCGGCCCTAGGGGGGCCGACTCACACAGCGGGCCGTCATCGAGGAGAATTATGAGGGGCGAGCCACTCGTCATGGACCTCGGTTCCAGCCTGGACGGATATCACTCGGACATCACCAGGACGTTCTGCGTGGGAAGCCCGAGGCGTTTTGAGAAAGAGTACGGGAGCGTCGCGCAAGCGAACGATCTTGCACGGGAGGCTGCGGTCGAGGGGGCCGAGGTTGGCGATGTCGACGGTGCGGCGCGAAGGTCTCTTGCTGC
The DNA here is from genome assembly GCA_035622335.1 of Nitrososphaerales archaeon. Taxonomy (GTDB): domain Archaea; phylum Thermoproteota; class Nitrososphaeria; order Nitrososphaerales; family Gagatemarchaeaceae; genus DATJAJ01. The sequence goes on along the minus strand of DASPVO010000089.1, from coordinate 42,730 downwards.
AGACGGGCTGGGGGAACGCTTCACTCACAGGACCGGTCACGGCCTCGGCCTAGAAGTACATGAGGCGCCCTATATCATCCCGGGAGGGAAGGAGAAGCTGCGAAATGGGATGTTCTTCACCGTCGAGCCCGGAGTCTACTTTCCAGGAAAAATGGGAGTCAGGATCGAGGACGACCTTACGATCGAGGGGGGCAGGTCTGTGACAATCACGGACATCCCCAGAGAGTTAGGATGGTGGAGGTAGGCTACTTTGTCCTAGAGAAGTGGGAGACCATGGTGTTTGTATCCCTCACGTGCTTCGTCTTCTCTATCTTTTCCATGACAAGGTTGTAGACCTTCTCGTCGCTGGGGAGAACCACCTCTCGCTCTGCTTCTACCACTGCGAGGAGATCCCATTCGCCCGGAACTATGTGGACTTCCTTGACCTCGTCAAGCTTCATGAGGTCCTCTACGACATCCTTCTCGTAACCGGGGTCCACCTTCAGGAGGACGAACGCCTTCTGGTACCGGGCCAACGAGGCCGAGCCCGCCGGAACTGCCTTTAAAACTGTCGCTGGTCTTTTGCCCAAATTGTGAAGAATCTCGAGGTCGCTGACCTTCTTGACAAGCTAGGGTCCCTCGTGGAAGCCAACGGAGAAGACCGCTTCAAAGTGATCGCCTATCACAGGGCGGCCACCAGCGTACGAAACATGGACGAGGACGTAGAAGAGATCTGGAAGGCGGGGAAGCTCGAAGAGATCAAGTTCGTTGGCTCGGGGATCGCCAAGAAGATCGACGAGTATCTGGGGACGGGACGTCTCAGACTGATGGACACGCTTCAGGCGAAGATACCGACGGGCGTGCCCGAGCTGACGAAGGTCCAGGGTGTCGGTCCGAGGACGGCCTACAAATTGTCCCACGACCTTGGAATAACGAACGTCGAAGAGCTCAGGAAAGCTCTCGTGGAAGGGAGACTGAACGACGAGTTCGGCGAGACGGTGAGGGCATCCATGCTGACCGGGATTGAGAAGCTCAAGAGCTACGAGAGGAGGATGCTTCTTCCCGAGGCAGAGGGAGTCTTCGAGCGCCTGAGGAGGTACTACGCCGATAATGGGGTCGTCGTCGGGATGGCTGGGAGCCTCAGGAGAGGAAAGAGCACGGTGGGGGACCTCGACGTTCTATCGTCGGACAAGAGAGCGATTGGACTTCTAGGAGCCCTGCCGGGCGTCGCGCAGAGGCTTGAGAGCGGACCGAGGAGGGCGAGCGTCAAGCTGGTCGAGGGGGCCCAGGTAGACGTCCGAGTCTTCGAGAAGAACGAGTACGGGGCGGCCCTGGTCTACTTCACGGGCTCCAAGGATCACAACATCGCTCTGAGAAACATCGCTCTAGACAAGGGCATGACACTGAACGAGTATCGGCTGGCTCGCAAGACGGGCGAGAGGATCGCGGGGTCGACGGAGGAGGAGGTCTACGCCAAATTGGGGCTGGAGTTCGTCCCTCCGGAGCTGAGAGAGAACAGGGGGGAGATTGAAGCCGCCGTCGAGAAGCGATTGCCGAATCTTGTCCGCGCTGACCAGTTGAAGGGCGACCTGCAGATGCACAGCACCTGGAGCGACGGTTCCGAAGAGTTGAGGAGCATGGCGGCTTCAGCCAAGGAGAGAGGGTACGAGTACATCGGGATCACAGACCATTCCGTCTCGGTAAGAGTCGCGAACGGTCTGACAATGGAGAGATTCAGGAAGCAGTGGAAGGATGTCGACAGACTGAACGAAGAGCTGAAGCCATTTAGGATCCTGAAGTCGGTGGAGTTGGAGATCAAGGCCGACGGGACGCTCGATTTCGAAGACGAGTTCCTGAAAGAGTTCGACATGGTTGCTGTCTCTCTCCACCAGAGCTTCAACCAGAGCGGAGAGAAAATCACGGGGAGAATCCTCAGGGCCCTCTCTGACCCTGAGGTCAACCTCCTGTGCCACCCGACAAACCGGCTGATTGGCAGGAGGGAAGGGAACCCAATAGACCTCAAGAAGGTCATCGCAGCTGCGAGGGACAACGGGAAGATGCTCGAGATTGATGGTCAGCCAGACAGGCTCGACCTCGACGATGTCTGGGCGAAGCGGGCCATTGAGGCTGGGGTCACGCTCTCAATTGACTCAGACGCGCACTCGACCGGGGGACTGGACAACGTGGACTATGGCGTCTTAGTCGCAAGAAGGGCCTGGGTCGAGTCTAAGAATGTCCTGAACACACGGGGCCTCAATGAAGTCCTAAAGACCGTCAGCTAGTTCCTGAAGTTAATAACGCGCCGTGATGTCGCGGGACCTGCGGGGGTAGCTAAGCCTGGCTAAAAGCGTGGGACTTAAGCGCTGATCGCTAGGAGATCCCATCCCTTAGGGGTTCGTGGGTTCGAATCCCACTCCCCGCATCTATCAATACCCGGCGGGGTCCGCCTTCGCACGAGCTAGCCCCACTTGCTTTGCGAAAGGTACAGTGGGTTCCCGTCAGGGTCGGCGAAAAATGCTAACCTGACCTGGGCGTCGTCCAACATTCTAAGGAACCTGACCCCCTTATTCTCTAACTCAGCTCTCTCTCTGTCGAGGTCGTCGACCACAAAACCGATGGAGATGCTCTCCGAACGACTAGAATCCAGCCCCTCCTTTGACGCGGGATGTAACGCGATTGTAGTCCCGGGCGCCTCAACCTGGGCAAAGTTATCCCCATACCTGGACTTCAACTTCAGACCCAAGACATCGGTGTAGAACTTCACGGCCTTTCCCATGTCGTTCACCATGAGCGTCACGTTGGCTTCCCTAATCATTGGATCTTCCTGGTTTGCATGGCGATAAATTCGTTGTGGGATCACGACAACCGAAGGACAGACAGGGCTCGGTCAGTCACGCGCTCGAAATCGACTTGTGTAAGTCTGAGTCGCCGTCCACCAACGGCACTTCATCCAAAGCCACCCGGACGGACTCCTGGTCCTTCAGTCCGTTGCCCGTAGCCACACAGACCACCTTGGAACCTTTTCTCAGACTTTCTGGGAGTCTGCCGAGCGCGGCAACCGGAGCTGCGCTCGCCGCTTCGACAAAGATTCCTTCGCTGCTGGAGAGCGCCGACCTCGCAGAGATGATTTCCTTGTCGGTAACCGACAGGCAGGCACCCCCCGAGTCCTTCATCGCTCTTAGGGCCTTCTTCCATGAGACGGGTCGCCCTATTCTGATCGCGGAGGCAATCGTCTCCGGAGCCTCGACGGGCTCGATTCCTTGGGCCCCTTTGAGGTAAGCGGCGTAGATCGGCGCCGCACCGGCCGCTTGAACTCCAATCATGCGCGGGGACGTCCTTGTTATACCCCAGACGCGCATCTCCTCGAAGCCTTTCCACAGAGCACTTATGTTGCCCGCGTTCCCGACTGGCATCACCACAGCATCGGGCACTCTGTGGCCAAGCTGCTCGTAGATCTCGTAAGCGGCTGTCTTTTGTCCCTCGATTCTGAAGGGATTCAGGGAGTTCATCAAGTAGAGAGACTTGTCCTTCGAGACGGCGTCTATTGTTGACTCCAGTGCCTTGTCGAAGTTGCCCTTCACCCTCACTATCTTCGCGCCATAGGCAACGGCTTGGACCAGCTTCCCCGAGGCGACCTTACCCGAGGGAATCACCACTACGGCTCGCATGCCTGCTTTCGCGGCGTATGCGGCGAGCGATGCAGAAGTGTTTCCGGTTGATGCGCAGATTAAGGACTCAGCGCGCCTCTGTTTGGCCCGGGTTATCGCGACAGTCATACCCCTGTCCTTGAAGGAGCCTGTAGGGTTCTGCCCCTCGACTTTGACGTAAACCTCGTATCGGTTAGACCTGGAGAGCGCCCCGGTGGAACGGAGGAGCGGCGTCGAGCCTTCTCCCAAGCTCACTGGAAGTCCATTCACCGGAGGGAGTGCTAGTTTGTGCCGCCAGATGCCAGGAGAGCCAGAGCGAGAGAAGAGTGTCCGCCTGTTCAGAAAGCCCCTTCGAAGAGATAGCTCTAGAGTCCCTCCGCACTTCGGGCAGAGGAAGGTTGGAGGCTCGGACTTCATCTCAGAGCCACAATCGAAGCAGTGGAGGGACCAGTTTCTATCCAGATCCATCCACCCACGCCCCTCTTCCCGGTCGGGTCACGAATCCGGTTGAGGATACTCTCGCCGTTCGGAGACTACTAAGCATCGCCTCGAGCACACGGTTTGGGGACGCTCTTCTCCTGTCCACGACCGCAAGAACTGTCGGACCCGCTCCGCTGATGCAGACTCCAGAAGCGCCCGACTCAATCGCTCCTTGCCTGGCCGCCGCGTAGCCCGGCACCATCTTGGCTCTCGCTGGTTCCACGATTTCATCTTGCATCGATTCTCCTATCAGCCCAATATCCTTGGTCGCGAAACCCGCGACCAGACGAGACGAAGAAAAGACGTTGCCGACGACCTGACTCAGGTTTACTCGTCTGGGGAGGACAGACCTCGCGTATTCGGTCTTGCGAGAGGGAAGGTGCGCTCGAGGGGTCGCGAGGCAGAGCCTCATCGCCTCGGGGGGCTGGAATCTGATCGGTTCCGACCCGTTCCGGGGGACGACGACGAAGCCGCCGAGAATGGAGGCTGTGACGTTGTCTAGGTGAGCGGTTCCCGAGGATGCCCTCTCTCCGATCCCAGCATACCTGATGAGCTCCTTTGCCTTCAGACCGAGGCCGAAGAGTTCGTTCATCGCGACCGCGGCCGCTGCTGAGGATGCCCCGCTCCCTCCCATTCCTACCCCTACCGGCACGCCCTTTCTGAGCTTCAGCCTTAGGTCGCCCTTCAGACGGAAATCGCTGGCTATCGCCATTGCCACCGCTCCGCACGCGTTCCTCTTGCTTTCACTGCTGATTCCCACGTCGGGCGTGACCCGTAAGCGCAGACTGAATTCTCCCGACGGAGAGCGCTCCAGGGTCACACGGTCGTGGGGCCTGCCCAGTGCGAGCCCGAAGACGTCGAATCCGGGGCCGAGGTTGGCTGAAGAAGCGGGCGCCACGACCGAAACCGAGTCAGCTAGGACGCGCAAGCCTGCCCTACCTTCTCGCTATGATCGCGGAGTGTAGAGCTGAGAGCGCGTTCTCTGCGTCCTCCTCCCTGACCACGAGCGAGAGGTTGAGCTCCGTCGACCCCTGCACTATCATCTTGACGTTCACCCCCGCCCTGGACACGGCTGTCAGAATCTTGGACCCCACGCCTGGCGTCTCTCTCATCCCCGCGCCAACGGCGGCCAACACCGAGACTTCTGGGTCCAAGAGTATGTTTGCGTCCACCCCCGACCTCTTCAAAGCTTCCGAGACCACCTTGGCTGCGCGGTGGAGGGCCTGCCTCCTGACCACGATGCTCATGTTGAGCTCCGACGCACTCTGAGAGATCATCAAAACGTTGATCGAAGCTTCGCCCAGTGAGCCGAAGACCCGAGCCGCCGTGCCGGGACGTCCGACCATCGACTCGCCGGAGACGGTGATCATGCCCACGTTCTTCACCAGCGCGACGGCCTTCACTACGCGCGAGCTTCTCTTTTCTTCATCCGAAATTTTGGTCCCGCTGAGTTCCGGCTTAAACCCGTTCTTGATTCTGACGGGGATCTTCTTCAGCCTCGCAGGTCCAAGGGCAAGTGGGTGCATGTTCTTGGCGCCGAAGAAGGCCATCTCCTCGGCCTCCGGGTAGCTTATCGAGTCGAGGACTCGAGATTCCTTGACGAGTCTCGGGTCGGCGGTCATTATCCCATCGACGTCGGTCCAGATCCAGACTTCGTCGGCTCCCAGGGAGTCGGCGACTATGGTCGCGGTGTAGTCGGAGCCTCCCCTTCCGAGCGTCGTCATGTCGCCGGAGGAAGTTTGACCGATGAAACCTGTCACGACCGGGACGACACCCTTGCTCAGCATGGGTTCGATCTTCCTTCTCAGCCTTACCCTCGTCCTCTTCATGTCAGGAACGGCCTCGCCGTAGGAGGCGTCGGTGAGTATTCCGGCCTCGCCACCCGTCAACGCGACCGATGTGACCCCAGAACTCACGAGAGCTGCCGCCACTATGGGGGCCGCGAGCCTCTCCCCGTACGAGACAATCAGGTCTACAGACCTTGGACTGAGCTCCCCAAGGATCGAGACCCCGGTCAACGTGAGCTTCAGGTTTTCGAGCAGCTCTTCGCTCGTGGTGAGAACCGCTTTGAGTTCCTCACCTCCGAGTCCGGAGCCCCTTAGGGCGTGAGTGTGGATGCGGCCTATCCTCGTCATCACGCTGTCTATCCTGCTCGAGTCCCAGCTCTTGGATGCCTCTGCTGCGTCGAGAAGGATTTCAGTGGTGTCACCGATGGCGGAGACGACCACGACCACTTTGTTCCCTCTCGCGGCGGCCTTCACTATCCTGACGACCCGGTTTATTCCACGGTCGCCGGCGAGGAGGCTTCCTCCGAACTTCATCACGAGTTTCATGAATGTGTTTCCCCAGCTCGTACCCTAGCAGTCGCTATCAGATCTCTTAGGACTGCGGTTGACGTAGTCGCACCCCCAGCGGCGTGCCCCATCAGGGTCCGCTCGCCGGAGAGTTCACACGTGAACCTGACGGCGTTCGATGCGCCTCTTAACGCCAAGGGGTCGCCTGGGTCGAGGTTCTCGAGAACGACCTCCGGGTCGGGGTCGACCCGCGCGAGCATCCTGACCCTCTTCCCTTCGCTGGTGGCCGTCTCCACGACCTCGCGTGACAGACCGCTGATCCCTCCCTCGGACTTCACGTCGTGCAGCGCGTAATCGGTTCCGAAAAAGTGATTGGCTAGTATGACCGCTTTGCACGCCGAATCGGTCCCCTCGACATCCATCCTCGGGTCGGTCTCGGCGTAGCCCGCCTTCCTGGCTGACTCTATCGCTGATGTGTAGTCTTGGCCTCTGGATTCCATCTCGGAGAGTATGAAGTTGGATGTCGCGTTGAGAACTCCTTCGATTCTAATCACTCTTTCCGTCTCAGCGCACGCGTCTCCGAACTCAAAGACTGGAAGCCCAGCGCCGACGCATGCGCCATACCTTATCCCCTGTCCATGGTGATCGGCCATTGACATCAGTCCCTTGTAGTCTAGGGCGAGTGGCATCTTATTGGCGGTGACGACGTCCTTCCCGCTTGTGATCGCAGTCCTCAGGTGCGACAGGCCAGGTTCTCCATCTGCACTACCCGGCGTCAGCTCCACGAGGACATCTGCGGGTGTCTCCCTTAGGACTTGCACCGCATTTGGTTCGCCTCCGCCCTGCGATATGCTCCCCGTCCTGAGCTTGATCTCCACGAGTGAGGCAAGGTCGAGACCATTTTCGTCAACCACTGAGCCCTTCCCGTCTACCACCGCGACGACGGAAAACTTGACTCCGACCGAGCGCTCGATGGCTAACTGTCTCTTAGAGATCAGAGAGCCGACGGCCCTGCCCACAACCCCAAACCCGACTATAATCAACCGGAGGCGATCAGCCAATCATTCCCTTGCTCCGAAGCAGCTCGGCGGCGAGTATCGTCGAGCCCGCCGCACCCCTGATCGTGTTGTGCGCGACGAACGTTAGGCGCGCCGAGAAGTCGTCCAGTCCCGGCCTGAGCCTGCCCGCGACGACGGCCATCCCCGGCACTGTCCCAGCGTTTCTGTCGAGTTTGACCTGAGGCCGGTCGTTGCGTTCGTCGACGAGGATGGGCTGCTTCGGTGCAGTGTGGAGCCGCAGCCGTTGTGGCTCTCCCCTGAAGGAGCGGAGCACGCGGCCCAGCCGCTCGATGTCAATCTTGCTTTTGGTCTCCATGTATATCGACTCCATGTGCCCGTCGGTCGTGCCGATTCTGTGGCATGTCGCGCTCAATCTGATGTCGGACGGCTTGACCCGAGCCCCATCCAGTTTCCCCAATATCTTCAGTGGCTCGGTCTCCACCTTCTGCTCCTCGTCTTTGATGAATGGAATTGCGTTGTCGAGGATGTCGAGCGAGGGGACACCGGGATAGCCGGCTCCCGAAACCGCCTGCATCGTGTTGACCACCACACGCCGCAGCGCGAACTCATCATGTATCGGTTTCAGGACCAGAGCCAGACCAGCAGCCGTGCAGTTCGGCGTGGCCGCGATGAAGCCCTTCCACTTCCTACCTCTCTGTTGGCGTTCGAGAAGCACGATGTGCTCTGGATTGACCTCGGGGACGAGCAGAGGGACGTCGTGGTCCATCCTGTGAGGGCTCGCGTCGGTTATCACTTTGTAGCCTGACCTTGCGAACCTTGGTTCGACCACCGACGCTGCATCGGTCGGAAGGGCGGAGAAGACGAAGTCGGCCCTGAACGCTCCGGGTCTCGTGTCGCTGACGACCATCTTCGAGACTTCCTTGGGAAGAGGGAACTGTTGCTTTGACCGGACCGCTTCTCCGTAAAGCTTTCCCGCGCTCTCCATCCCAGCAACCGCGACGAGCTCGAAGGAAGGATGGCCCGCGAGCATGGTGACGTACCTCTGACCCACCATGCCAGTCGCTGCGAGGACCCCCACCCTAATCTTGTCCAATGACCCAACTCCAAGTCGTATAGCTATTTAGAACAGAGGTAGTCCGGATGTGAGTTCACGAAGCTGGGGTCTGCCCATCCTGCATCGACATCAGGTGCCCTCCGAAACCCATGCTCCACAGCAGCACCGGGTAGACGATGAGCCTCTCCATCCCGCCTGGGCCCAATCCCAGATAGTAGCCTCCAAGGAACAGAACCATCGACGCGAGCGTGATCAGGCCTAGTATCACGGAGAAGTAGGACAGAGGCGGCCTAGCGACCTTGAAGGCAGCGACGGCAGACAGCCCGGTGAACAGGAATGTGATGGCGCTGAAGATTTCATGCCAGACCCCGGTGGTCTCGGGGAACAACCCCACGCCTACTGCGCCGAGTCCGCCGATCGTGACCACGACAGTCAACGGCCTCCAATGGAACGCTTTCTGCAGAAAGTAAGCTGCCACCAAGACCAGCAGCCCGAGTAGCACAATCGAAGAGTTGAAGATCAGGGACGAGGGTTCGTGGATCACGCATGTGCTGTTGCAGGTCGCCCCCAAGTCACTGATGTAGTTCGTCGAGACGTTGTAGTTTGGGTAGTATATCTCAGCCAGGACCAGGCCCAAGCCGAACTGAACCGAGGCGACGAAGAGGGCCGTCCCCGCCTTCGCGGCGTTCGAAAACGCCATCGCGTGGCGCATGGAGCTTTTCTGTTAAAAACCTGAGCTCAACGGTAAGAAGGCACCTTCTTGGGAAGTATCATCAGGCCCTCGCTTGGGTCGCCGATGGCTCTGTAGTCGTTCTTGAGGTACAGGAGGCCAACGAGCGCAGATGTCACCGCGTCGAGCTCGTCGCCCGTGTAATCCTTGCGAGGACCGAGGTCAACGCCGTAGCCGATCAGCGCCGCTCGGAGTTTCGATAGCCCCGCTTGTTTTCTGGGCATTCCAAGGAGGTCCTGGATCGCTCCGGGGAAGCTCTCTATGACGACCAGTCCCCTCTCCTCGAAGACCCCCCTCAGCCGGATTCCGCGCGCAGTGAGCATCCTCATCGGTCCCAAAGATATGGGGAAGAATCGGATGTGCATGCGCCGCAGCTCCAGGTCGCACTCTCTGAAGTGGGGCGGACCCCTCTGTTCAAGGCTCGCCCTTCCCTTCGGTAGGAACAGGGGAGCGTCTATGCTCACGACGTCGGGCTTGCCAGACAGAGTGGCCGAGACAACCTCTTGGTCCGTGTGGAGCACTGAAGTCTCGCACTTCAACCCGGCACTCATGACACAGAAACCCGTGTCCCGCCTCTCGCTCCCTGCCAAGTCTATCCCTACGGAGATCACGCCCCGCATCGAGAAGAGAGCCCTTTTATCGCTGACCCCCGGAGGAAGACATCTGGACCTCCTCGAAGACGCGAAGAGCGCTGAAAAGGAGATGATTGCGACTCGGAGGCGAATCCATCAGAGACCCGAGCTTGCCTATCACGAAGTCAAGACGGCTCAGCTCATAGCGGATAAGCTGAGGGCTCTGGGGATAGAAGTGACCACACAAGTCGGTGGGACTGGGGTCCTTGGAGTCCTGAAGGGGAAGAAGAAGGGTAAGGTCGTGGGACTGAGGGCCGACATGGATGCCCTTCCCATCGAGGAGATGTCGGACGTCGAGTTCAGGTCGCGGACGAAGGGGGCCATGCATGCCTGCGGCCACGATACCCACGTCGCGATGCTTCTCGGGGCCGCGTCCATTCTCGCAAGACACAGAGACGAGCTGCGGGGGACTGTGAAGTTCTTCTTCCAGCCGGCTGAGGAGCAGGGAGGTAGAGGAGGTGCGGAGCCCATGATCGAGGATGGAGTGATGAGCAACCCGAGGGTCGACTACGTCTTCGGGCTGCACATAACGAACGGTCTTCCTTCAGGTTCCTTCGGCGTCAAGCCAGGCGCGGTCATGGCCGCCCCCGACATGTTCTGGGTGAAGGTGATCGGGAAGGGCGGGCATGGTTCCGCTCCCGAGGAGGGCGTAGACCCAATCTACGTTTCAGCGCACGTGATTCTTGCTCTCCAAGGCGTCGCGGCGAGGATGATAGCGCCCGTCAAACCGTTTGTGATCACGATCGGCAGTCTGCACGCCGGGACGAAGGGGAACGTAATCCCCGACGAGGCATCGATGGAGGGGACGATAAGGACCTTTGACGGTGCGACGAGGAAGAAGGCGAAGTCGCTCGTCAGGAAGGTCGCGGATTCGACCTGCAGGGCATTTGGCGCGCGTTGCGAAGTGAGCTTCATGGAGGACGCTTATCCGATCACGTACAACGACCCTAAGGTCACGGAAAGGGTTTCGGGACTACTCCGAAGGGTCAGAGGGGCCAAGGTCAAAGCAATGGAGCCCATTCTGGGTGGAGAAGACTTCTCCAGATTCCTCGAAAGGGCGCCGGGCACATTCTACTTTCTTGGGACTCGCAACGTTGCGAAGGGCTGCGTTTATCCCAACCACAGCTCGATGTTCAGGGTGGACGAAGACGTTCTGAAGTTCGGTGCCGCTTCACTTGCGATGCTTGCCATGGACTTCGCGGGTGTCTGATTCAGTCAGATGTACGCGACAAGAATAACCGAACGGGTCTACCAGCTCGACACCAAGGCGCTGGGACAGGAAAGGACTGTCGCAGCCTATGCGATAAAGGGGCCAAAGCCGACGCTGGTCGACTGCGGCTACGCATCGTCGTACAGGAACGTACTGGAGGGTCTGAAAGAAATCGGTTTGTCGCCTGCTGACATCAGGTACGTGATACCCACCCACGTCCACCTCGACCACGCTGGGGCCGCAGGTCACCTGCTGAGAGAGATGCCAAATGCCGGAGTCATCGCCCACGAGAAGGCTGTCCCACACCTAGCTGACCCCACCAAGCTCGTCGAGAGCGCGACAAAGGTCTTCGGCAGGGAGATAATCGCTCTGTACGGCGTCCCCTTGCCTGTGGACGCGCAGAGGATGACGCCGGTCGGAGAGGAGGGCAGCCTCGAGCTGGGGGACGGGATGTCAGCACGCCTCTTGCACGCACCAGGGCACGCGCCTCATCAGATCGTAGTGCTTCTGAACGAAGCGAGGATAATGCTCGCGGCCGACGCAGTGGGGATAGTCTACCCGGGGATGAAGGTGATGATCCCGACCACTCCTCCCCCGAGCTTCGAGCCCGAGACTCTGACCAGGACGGCAGGGATGCTGGCCGGGCTGGACGCCGTGAGCCTGTTGGTACCGCACTTCGGGTTGAGGGACGACCCCGACTGGGTCTTTGAGCAGACAAAGACGCGTGTCGAAGAGTGGCTGAGCAAGGTCCGTCGGATGAAAGACGAGAAGCTGGGTTTGGACGAAATCACCGAAGCCCTGGTGCACGAGGTCGAAGAGGAGTCTGGAATCTATGAACTCCCAATCTACGCTAGGGTCTCTGCGCGCACGTCGGTCTTGGGTATTCTTCACTTCCTGGACAAGAACGTTTGAATAACGTAGACCGAAGGTCGCCTCGAGCTTGACGCTCGTCTACGCGTGCATCGCTCCTCACGGAAGCGAGATCGTCCCCAGATTGGCTGGAAAGAAGGCTGGAGCGTTCACTCCGACGCGTGATGGGATGAAGCAGCTCGCCGCAGGTCTGCGGACCGCTGCCCCCGGGACGGTTGTGGTTGCCAGTCCACACAACCTGAGGCTGAAGGAGCACATAGGCATCGTGACCTCGGAAAACTCGAGCGGAGTCGTGGCCGAAGGCGGCGGAAAGATATCCGTCAAGGCGAAGTGCGACAAGGACTTCGCAGAGAAGCTGCTTGGTGCAGCCGAGGCCAGGGGGCTCCCCGTCGTTGGAGCCAACTACGGGACGAACCAGGGACCGCTCTCTGACCTTCCCATGGACTTCGGCACCCTGATTCCCTTGTGGTTCTTCCTAGGGAGCCGTCCCAAACCAAAGGTGGTCATAGTGACGCCGTCTAGGGAGACGCCGCCGTCAATGAACGTCGAATTCGGGAGGGTCCTTGGAGCTCTCGCCCATTCGCAGGAGACGAAGATCGCCTTCGTTGCAAGCGCAGACCAGGCGCACACTCACATGAAGAGCGGACCGTACGGGTTCAGCGAGACAGCGGAGGTCTACGACAGAGCCGTCCTGGATGCGGTCGAGAGGAACAGGCTGGGAGAGCTGACGAATATCCCGCAGGACACGATCGAGGCCGCGAAGCCGGACAGTTTCTGGCAGATGATCATGCTCCACGGGGTCATCGACGGTCGTGGTATGAAGCCACACCTCTACTCGTATCAGGTGCCGACCTATTACGGCATGATGTGCGTGGGCTACTCTCGTGGGCGCTAGGGTATCGCGTCCGCGATCTGGTCGTAGTCCATGTCCCAGCGGAGCTTCTCCAGCACCGTGAAGGGGTTCAAGTGAGCTTCGGTGCTCAAGACGATGAATCTACCCTCCTTGAGGGGTATGAAGACCAGATTCAGCTTGTCGAACTTGATCGCGAAGGCGCCGAGGGTGCCGAACCACCTTTGCCAAGAGTGAATTACCTCGCCTATCTTGGCTAGCTGAAGGTCGACGTCGCGTGCCTCCTCCTCAGGGTCGATGGATGAGCGACCCTCTTTCATGCCGCCCGCGAGCATGTACTGGTCCTGGTAGAGCGCGACAAAGCGGATTCCAGGGTCGGCGTCAAAGATCCTGTCGATGAGCTTCAGAAGGGTCCTCCTCCTGGCTCTCTTCCCGATCTCCCTCGACAATGTCGCCTGGACGTTATCAGGGTCTGCCTAATACCTTTCTTGCCGTTGCCGCGATTTCAGAGCCACAGGAGGCTCGAGGTTATGATGATGAGGACAAGGAGGGTTATGCAGAGATACTTTACGTCCCTGACCTTTCCAAAGTAGATTACGGAGGCGACCACCCTCGTGTATGGAGTGAGCATCAGCAGAACGATGCCGAGAGCGACGATGTTCATCGGACTGGGGTTCGACGTCAGGCTCGGTCCCGCCTCGAAGACGAAGGAGAAGAAGCTCCTCGTGGGCACCTGCCACTGGGGGCTTAGGGTCAGATTCGCGCTCCCGGTCTGGAGGTAGGCCAAGATGAGCCCCGATGCCGCGAGTATCCCGCTCGAAACCACGCCGATCTTGAGGATCCAGCTGATCGCGGTCTCCAGTCTCCTCAGGTCGTCGCTCACAGCGAGGTTAACCCCTTGTAGAGCATCTCCACTATCACCACCGCCAAGACGACGAGGAAGAGGGTCCTGACGGTCTCGTTTCTGAGGTTTCGCAGGACACGGGAGCCGGCGAACGCCCCCGCCGTTGTCCCTATGGCGAGAGGTGCGGCGAGGTTCAGGTAAAGGAGCCCCGATGAGAAGTACACAGATGCCCCTGCGAGGGCGGTCATTCCAATGATGAAGTTGCTCGTGGCGGTCGAGACCTTCGAAGGCATGCCGAGTATTACTTCGTGGATGGAGACCTTGAACGCGCCAGCGCCAATCCCGAGCATGCCGGCGGCGAGGCCCGCAACGAACATTCCAGGCGCCGCCCAGAAGGGCCTGTGGAGCTCATAGCGTATCTGCTTCCCCGTGGGCCTGTCGAAGTATGAGCCGCTGAGTTGCAGGGACTTTGCCCACGCGTCCTGTTTCACGGGTTCCTCAGCCGCACTCTGACGTCGTCTGACCGCCGCGAAGGATGTCATCAGGAAGGCGGCGAAGAAGAAGTAGAGCAGCGTAGGAGACAGGAAGCTCGTGATGACAGCTCCCACGATCGCGCCGACTGCGGTGAATATCTCCAGAAAGAAGGCTGCCCGGACGTTGCTCAGGCCGTCTCTTACGTAGGAGGAAGCGGACCCGCTCGAAGTTGCGATTATGCAGACCATGCTCGCCGCGATGGCGTACTTGATGGGGACGCCAAAGAAGACGAGAAGAGGCGTGACGACGACTGCTCCTCCGAGGCCCGTCATGGATCCCACCAGACCGGCGGCGACGGCAAAGAGGAGCACCTCGAAGAGGTTCAGCATCGCCATCGCTGCGAGTAGCTCTCCAAGCTATTTCAAAATGCTAGGTCAGGCGTTCTCCAGCGCGGAGAGGATTCTCCTGTTGCTCTCCTCTATACCCTCCACCCCCGTGTTCAGGATGATGCAGGGGACGCGCCACGCCTCGAACATCGACCTGAAGAAGCGCTCCTGTCTCGCATTGTCAAGTTCGAGGAGGTAGGGATTGTACCAAGGCTCGTTTGACAGGGTCCCCCACTTCTCCTTCGGTCCGGCTCCCGGGAGGATCATGTACTCGCCCTTGCGAAGTACGGCGATCGCCTCTTCGGGCCGGAGCACTTCTATCGGAGGGCTGTGGTCGTCCCTCCTGAGGAGGACCACCAGGTTCACCGGTACCTCGTCCACGACCTTCGATGGGCCCAGCAGGTCTTCTCTTCTGACTAGGGTCCTCGAGTTCCCGAAGGAGTAGTAGCACCATCCCATCCCCCTTTCGAAGACGCAACTCTCTCCCGTGGCTGCGCAATCGGGGCCGCGCAGGTACTCGCACCCATCCTTGGTCGTCACGACGTTCTCGTTGAGCGACTTGTCGAAGACCTCCCTCAGCCACTTGAGCTCCCGCTGTGTCTCCGAGCGCATGTAGAGGGACTTCTCCGGCTGGCGCGCGAGCAGAGGCGCGGGTGGCCCCGAGGGCTTTCCTTCAGGGAATCTGATGTAAGCCCAGTCGTCCCCACAGATCTTCCCTCCCTCGTGCTGGAATATCCTGAAGGAATGTGTGGTCTTTCCCGTGCCTGTCGGTGCTATGATCACGACGCCCTTCCCTTTGTAGGAGGCCGTCGCTCCATGTATGGAAAGCGTGTTGAATCTCTTCTCGAGGATCGCCGCAGCGACGCCGAGAGCCCAAGACTTGCACTGCCCGTAGTACTCGGTGTTGATGAACAGGGCCGTGTTGGTCTGAGGGTGATAGTAAGCAGAGGGTTCGAGCCCCTCGACTCCCTTTACAGAGTAGACCTGAGCGTGAGGAAGGATCTTGCCATCTGAGAGCCACCAATTCCTCTCCCAGAAGTCGTACTGGTGTTGGCTGTTGGTCACGAGCTCGACCACGATGCCGTTCAGGTTGGCGCTCAACGACTTGCAGTCGGATTTCTTCAGGACGGCGCGCGCCATGTCGAGCAGTTGGCCGAACTCTTCCCCGCTTGTGTTCTTGTTCGCCTTGACACGAGCGCGAGATGCCGTGGAGTAGTTGTTCAGCTGAGCTGCGGACAAAATCGAACACTTTCGGCCGCCGATGGAGACCCCTTAAAACCGTTGTCAGCTGGAAAGTATGCTCGACGTTCATCGAAGATTGGTGGATGAGTACGACGAGCTCGGTTCACCTAGCTCGCCCTCATCCCTAAGATTAAAGACCGTATCCTAGGACCTTCGTCCGTGCCCAGGTAGTATAGCCCGGTCAAGTATGCTGGCCTTTCGAGTCGGCGACCCGGGTTCGAAATCGAAAGACGAAATTCCCGGCCTGGGCACGCCTCAACGCGCTAGCGCGTTGAGGGCCTCGCGGGGCGACAGACGTAGCCGCACCAGTCCCCGACGGAATTCAGGGCAGCGGACAACTGGGCCTTGCTAGGTGGCACAAATTTCTTGACGCGAAGAATGCCGTCCCTAGGGAGGTACGCGTTGCGCGGACTTTTGTGCACGCTCGACCTGAGGCAGGAACCCGCCTCTGCGACGTCAACAAACGACTCGTAGTACTGTTTGCCGCCCAGGCGCTTTACAGACGAGGATTCTGTTGGGAAGTCCGTGAAGACTGCACACTCTCCCGATGACTGTGAAAGCAAGAATCTCGCAACTGCGCACTCGTCTGGGGAGAGTCCGGAGAGACCCGCCGCCCTGAGAGCATCCCAGAGCCCCGAGGATTCCATTCGAAGCGAGAAGCGGATCAGTACTTCGCCTTCTGATCGCATGATCTTGCAGTATCTCTCGAGTACCGACGATGTCGACGACGTCTCCTTCTCCTTGACGAGCCTCGGCACAACGGGTGTGACCACGTCTGTCATGTCCCGATTCGACCAGCAGACGCCGACTGGACTCACGGTCAGGCTTGTACCCTCTTTGGTCGCGCTGAGATTTCTCCCTGATGTGACGCGAAATCCAGTCGACTCGAACCTGTTGCGGAAGACCTCTAGTTGGGCAGGACTCAGTTTGGGGAGGAGCACATAGAAAACATCACGCAGTTTGAACTGGTTGAACGAGAAATATAGCAAGGTTCTCTAATACCAAACAAACATTATATACGATATTAACGCCGTTTCGCGAGTTTTCCCTGTTGAATGGCCGCAGAGCCGTGTCCGTGGACGCGATTGAATCCAAGATGTCGCGCTACGCGGAGAGGGTCGACCGGGCAATCGGTAAGGAGTTTGAACTCTACGCGCACTCTCGCTTTCACGACCCACTGATCTATGCCGTCTCGGGTGGAAAGAGGGTGAGACCTCTCATGCTGATGCTCTCTGCCGAGTCCCTGGGATACGAAGGAGACAACGTCCTAGACGCCGCCGTCGCTGTTGAGCTACTCCACACCGAGTCGATAATCCACGATGACATCATCGACGAGGAAAACGCACGCAGGGGCAGGATGACATTCCACGTGAAGTATGGCTACAGCGCATCTCTGCTCACGGCGGATTTCGTCTTCTCTATGATACTCTCTATCGCCGCGAGGTACAAGGACAGGCGGGTCGCCGAGGTGATCAGCTCCGCCGCTCTTCACATGTCGGAGGGAGAGTACTCAGAGTTGACGATAGACCCAAAAGTCTACAAGCTCGACTGGGACGAGTACCTGGAGATCGTTGCGAACAAGACGGCCTCACTCTTTGAGGCGTCCGCCAAGCTAGGCGCACTCATCGCCGGAGGTAGCGATAAGGAGGTGTCAGCACTGGCTAACTATGGGAAATACCTGGGAATCGCATATCAGATAAGGGACGACCTGCTCGACTGGAAGTCGCGGGACAAGATCGCGCTGGGGCTGCTGACGCGGTACAGCGAAGGGGAGGTCGTAGGCAAGATGACCGCACTCTCCCAAGACTACGCCGAAGAAGCAAAGAGGCAATTGATCTTGCTCCCGAGGAGCATGGCTTCGGAATTTCTATCGGAACTGACCGACTTCACGATATACAGGAAGTACTAGTCCTCTAGCTCGGCTGACCCAGGATCAGGATCGCGATTGCGAAGCCGTAGATGGCGATCGCTTCAGCGAGAGCGACGAACAGAAGGGCGTTCGTGAAGACCTCTCTCTTCTCGGTCACGGCCGCGATTGCCGCAGCACCCGACTGGCCGACGCCCAGACCTGCGCCAAAAGCCGCGAGGCCGAAAGCCACTCCCGCCGCCAGGTACTTCTCACCGGCAGCGGAGGCGGTCACTGCCGTGCTGTTCCCGGAGGCCGCGAACACGGGAGAAAGCGCTCCGAGGACGGCGAACGCGAAGCCCGCCGATATCAGGACGAGCTCTAGAACGTTGGACTTGCGCATCGGAGAGCGAGGTCGGCACCTTCGAAGAGCGCTTATAAACGTTACACGGATTTTTGAAATTCTCGCTTAGAACCGCAACTTTGCGAGGACCGTCGAAGGTTCGATGTTGGCTTCTATTCCGATGGCTATCGTCGCCAGGTTGGAGATCTCGAACTCCAGCAGTTTCACGAGAGCCAGAGCGGTGCTCACACCCAGTCCCTGCCACACGAACGACCTCCCAGCGGTCTCTTTCATCTTCAGGGTGAACGTCTCCTCGACGCCGTCCACTAGTGCCTCGTCCGATTGGGCTCCCTGCGGGATGTCCTGGTAGGATTCTGCGACCGACTTCACTGCCTCCTGGACAGAGTCTGTGCCAGCCATCCGCGCCAGCTGCGATCCCGTGACGCGGTAGGTGGGCGTGATAATCAGGGACTGGACGTCCTCCTCGGGGAGGTCCCATAGTTTGGCTCTGAGTACAGCGAGGGTGTTGTACGCATCGATGTCGACTGAGACCATGTCACCCACTCCGGCCACGTCCGTGCTCCGGTATGAAGAGTATACCTTGTAGTTGGAGGCGTACTCCTTCGATATGGCGGAGAGCACCGCGTGGTCGATGTAAACGTCAAAGACTCTGGCTTCTCCCTTGGTGCTGTACGCTGCAAGAGCCTTTGCCACGTCCTCTGAGAACTCGCTGCCTGAGAGTAGAGAGACCGCCTCGTTTACGTCCTTTGCGGCGAGCACCTTCACGATGAGGTCCCGGCGGCCTACGAGTTCCTCCGCCCTCATGTCTATGTACTCCATGGTCTCCTCGTACTGCTTGTCGAGCGCCTTCGCCTTCAGGGCCGTCTTGAGGTCCCATCCGATGTACCTGAGGTAGTAGAGCCCGAAGATTCTGTACTTGCCGGCCGTGCTCATGAGCGAGTAATGAACCTCGGCGAGCCTCTCTCTCAGAAGAAGCTCGATATTTCTTGCGGTGTAAGGAGTAGCGAGTTCCGTAAGAGACTCGGAGTAAGCGGTTCCCCGCAGTCTGTTCACGAACTCCTCTAGGGAGGTGCTCTCGGCCAGTTTCTCCAGAGCAGGCCTGTCCATCAACGTGCCGCGGAGAGCGTGCGCCTTGGTACCCACGTAGATTCCGCTTGACAAATCAGCTCCTCCGAGAAACCCAGCGCTCCGAGGCTGGTCCGCTTATAATCATTTTAGCCGTCCAAGGCTTAATTAATCAAGTCGTTGGGACCGTCTCGAGAGCGCGGATTTCTTGGGGGTAGCCAAACTTTCCAAGGTGACGGTGATCGCCCCGAGGAGCGACTTCAGGGACGTGGCCAAGGCGCTCGGGAGGTTCGAGCTGTTTCATCCTGTGGAGGCGGAGCAGTCGAACTTCGACCCGGCTGTTCAGGAACTCGACGTAAAGGCGGTAAGACTCTTCGCCCAAGCGGATCAGGCTGTCAAGGACCTGTCGATCCCGCTGATGCCAGGAACCATAGACATCGTCTTCAAGGGCGTCAGGATTCCGACCACTACCTTCGAAGCCGAAGGGTGGGACGAGCTCCTGAACGGGGCAGAAAGGACTCTGCAGCCCATCGTCGAGGAGACGAGGGTTGAGAGGTCCTATCTGCAGAGGGCTTCCAAGGATGAAACCGATGCCCTAGTCCTGATGAACGCCCTGCAGACGGTGTCTGGGCTCTCTGCAGACCTGAGCGGAATCGCGAACATGAGCCTCTTCGCGGTCGCCGTCGCCCCGGTGGCGACTGCTTCATTGAGTGAGTTCAGAAAGTCACTGCCCGAGGCTCTCTTCGTCGAATTTGGTCTGGACCAACTCCGTTCCCTGGTTCTGGTGGCGATGCCGAAGTCGGAGGAGGAGAGAATGGAGAGGGTGATGAAGGCGCTGGAGATCAAGCCTCTGGCGATTCCGCCCGACCTGCCGCAGAATCCTGCCGAAGCGTACAGGACGCTCTCTCAGCGAGTGGCTACGGCAAGGAAGGACGTGGAGTCGGCCGAGTCGAGAATAGAGTCGGTCAGGACGAAGTACGAGACGAGCCTACTCGCGGTGCGAGAGCTAACTGAGATCTCGAAGGAGATGCTGGACGAAGCGAGGATCTCGGGGAGCATGAACAGGTTGGCCTCTATCTCGGGCTACATCCCGATAGATCGAAAGGGAGACTTCGAGGGAGAGTTCTCGAGGTGGATGATATACTCCGAGCCCGTCGGGGCCCACGAGGAGCAAGCACCGACCCTCATGGTCGACAGGGGCTATCTGAAGCCTTTCAAGCTCGTGACAACTCAGCAGGGCACGCCGGGGTCGGAGGAGGTGGACCCGACGCCGATCGTCGCCTTCGTCTTCCCGATCTTCTTCGGGATGATGTTCGGTGACTTCGGCCACGGGCTGATCATGACCGCCGTCGCTATCCTCGTGAGGCAGAGGGGCACGGGCAACCTGAAGCAGTGGGGAAACATATTCGTGGTCGCGGGCGTGTCGGCGATGGTCTTCGGCGCCATCTTCGGTGAGTTCTTCGGGCTCGCGCTCTACAAGTTCGTTCCAATTCCGCCGCTGATCGAGATAATCAACAGGTCCGTGGTCCCCGAAGCGCCGAACATAGGGGGGGTCGAGCTCATGATGGTGATAGCCATACTCATTGGGGTCGCCCACCTCACGACCGGGCTGTCGCTGAGCATATACGAGGCAGCGAAGAGTGGAGAGACCGTCGAACTGCTCGTCCAGAAGATACCGACCTTGACGATGTACCTGTCCGGAGTCGGATACGGGATCGCGTTCGTCGGAGCCAGCTACAGCTTTGACGTACTCAAGCCGGTGGGACCCGCTCCGCTCCTCGGGATACCAAACGAGACGCTCGGCGCAATCTCTCTGGCCATCCTGCTGCCATCCATGCTGGTGCTTCTTGTGGGAAGGGCGATAGCAGTGGCCGCTGGCAAGCTGGAGGGTGAGACGATTGCCGGCGCGCTCGGAAACGGAGGCCTAGAGGTCTTTGAACGGATCTCGCAATTTCTGTCGAACACAATCAGCTACGTCAGACTCGCGATAATGTTGCTCATCCACGCGGTGCTGCTGCTCATCATTAACGAGTACTTCCCAATAATCCCCTTCACGAACCCGCTCAACGTCGTCCCCTGGGTCTTCTTCAACGCGCTGATACTCTCCTTCGAGGCCTTGGTCGTCTACGTGCAGGACCTCAGGTTGCACATCTACGAGTTCTTCACGAAGTTCTATGCTGGTAAGGGAGCACCATTCAGGAAGATAGTCCGCGAAAGAGTGAGAACGAGGATAAACTGGCGCTGACGACGACGACGATTACTTTGGTATGATGTTGGCGACCGCGCTCGATGCGAAGTTGATCAGGGGCTGGGGGAAGAGACCGATGCCTATTATGAGACCGACCGCCGCGGCGAACACTATCACGTAAGCTCTCGGTTCGGCGACCCGTCCTGCGACCTCGGGGTCGTCGATGTACATCCTCTTGATGATGTAGCCGTAGTATCCGATGCTAAGGGCGCTGTTCAGGATGCCCGCGACGGCGAGCCAGTCGAACGGCCCATAGGCGACTGAAAGGAAGAGCATCAGCTTTCCCCAGAACCCGCTCAGCGGGGGGACGCCTGCGAGCGCGAGGAGTGCCACCGCTAGGGTGAAGGCCGTAATCGGCATCCTCTTCGCGAGACCGTTGTACGCGCCAACGTCTGACCTCCTGAGCTCATAGAGGACGAGCGCAGCGGCGAGGAAGGCGACGCCCTTCATCACGGCGTGATTCACGATCTGGATGAGCGCCCCCGTCATGCCTATCGTCGCGGCGACCGACGATGGGTTGTTTGCGAACGGGACAAAGCCGATCAGTATGTACCCCGCCTGAGCTATGCTAGAATATGCAAGGAGCCTAGTCATGCTCTTCTGGGTCAGCGCGGCGATGTTGCCGAGCGTCATCGTCAGAAGAGCCAGCACGGCGAGGACGTTCGCGACAGTGAAGAGAGGGCTGTGGGTGACGATGTAGATAGTCGTCATCGCAAGGACCACCCTGATCGCAGCGATGAAGCCGGCCTTCTTCGTCCCCGCGGCGAGCAGCGTGCTCACGGTGGTCGGCGCCCCTTCGTATGCGTCAGGTATCCACATGTGGAACGGGACTACCGACATCTTGAACCCGAACCCTGCGATGAAGAGCAGGACCGTCAGGGCGGTCAGGATCGAAGGTTGCGCGACGAGGCCTCTCACCACCGCTGGTATCTCGATGCTCCCCGTCAGGCCGTACGCCAGACTAATGGCGTAGAGTATGACCGCTGAAGACATGGCGCCTATTACCGCATACTTCACGGCCGCCTCGTTCGACCTCACCCTTCTGTCGTAGCCTGCGAGGACGTAAGTCGGCAGACTCATCAGCTCCCAGGCGACCAAGAGCATCAACAGATTCTCCGAGAAGGAGAGGAGGACCATCCCGAGGGCGGTGAACGAGAGGAGGCTGTAGTACACCGGGTTGTTCACGTCCTTGAGATACCCGAAGGACGCCACCGTCACCATGAGCGTGACGCCCACCGTCACGAGGGCGAAGAGGGTTCCAAGCTGGTCGTATGCAAGGAGCGAACCGAACCATGGGCTCTGGGTGGGACCCGTTGCATAGACGCCCAGCATCAGCATGACCGCCGAAAGAACGGCGGCCAGTATGTAGCCGGAGAGATTAGCCGGCCCTATCCTTCTCAGCTGCAGGAGCGGGAGAAGGAGCGACGACGCAGCCAGAGTGACTATCGTCGCCGTCAAGAGGTCGAGCATCACGTGCTCACCAGGTGCCACAGGTACTGCGCGACGGGCAGCGCGGGCGTGAGTATCAGGTACGACGCGATTATGAGGACCACGAGCGGGACGAGGTAGACCGCAAAGCTGGCAGCGTCCGCGAGGGACATGTCGTGCACCTGGGCCTGGCGCTCAGGGGCAGAGAGAATTGTTCTCTTGATCATCCAGAGGAAGTAACCGGCGGTTATGACAGGGACGAGCACCGAGACCGCGGTGATGCCGTACGCCGAGATCCCCGCGGAGATCACCATGAACTCGGCGAGGAAGCTCGCGAACGGCGGCAGACCCATTGCCGCGGCGGATGCGAGCACCAGGAGAGTTGCAGTCCTCGGCATCGTGAGCCTGAGGCCCTTCAGCTTCGGGATCTCTCTGGTCCCCGCCTGCTCGTGGACGAAGCCCGAGAGCATGAAGAGGCTCCCGACAGCGAGCGCGTGCGCGAACATCTGGAATATCGCTCCCTGAACGCCCAGTAGGTTGCCCGACGCCACGGTCGCGAAAGCACCGAAGAGTACGAAGCCCATGTGGTTGATGCTCGTCATCGCTATCATCCTCTTCAGGTCGGTCGCGAGAAGCGCGACGATCGCCCCGTAGAACATCGTGACGAGCCCCACCGCCATGAACGCCCACGCGTACTCGAAAGCCGCCTGCGGAAAGAGGGTGATGCTGATCCTCAGGAATCCGTAGCCCCCCATCTTCAGGAGGACCCCAGCTAAGAGGACGCTGATCGGCGCTGGAGCCTCAACGTGGGCGTCCGGGAGCCAGGTGTGGAATGGGAAGACGGGCAGCTTGACTCCGAACCCTACGAAGGAGGAGAGAAGCGGAAGGTACTGGATGCCGTCGGGTACCCTCCCCGCCAGCGCTGGGATGTCGAAGGAACTCATACCCGCGGGCATCCCGAGGTAGACGTAGAGGAAGCCAAGCAGCATTATAGTGCTCCCCACGAACGTGAAGATGATGAATTTCATTGCGGCGTACTTCCGGCGAGGACCACCCCAAACCCCGATGAAGAAGAACATCGGAATTAGCACGATCTCCCAGAAGACGTAGAAGAGTATCAGGTTTAGCGAGCTGAAGACGCCCATTATCGCGCCCTCGAAGAGGAATAGAAGCGCGTAGTACTGTGGCTCGTGGTGGTTTATCAGCTCGCGAGACCCGTAGATCACCAGGACTGTGAGCAGGGTGGTGACAAACATCAAGGGGGTGCTCAGTCCGTCGACTCCGAGCAGGTAGTCGAGCCCGAAGAAGGGGAAGTTCACCCAGGTGTACTTCTCGACGAACGAGTACGAACCGGGAGCGGGCGGTGCGGCGTAGACCTGCCAGAAGACGTAGGCCGTAACGATTAGCAGAAAGACGGCGAGGGCGATAGAGAACGAGATACCGCGCTTCCTGTCCCACTTAGTCACCTGGTAGACGAGCGGGGAGGCGGCTATCGGCAGGAAGATGAGGAGAGAGAGCAGGAAGCTCATGGAAGGCCTACCCCCCAGAACAGCAGAAGCGCGATGATCAGCACCAGCAGACCGAGCGAGAACACGAAGACGTACTGCTCGGTCACGCCCGTCTGGAGCCTCCGCACCGCCCTCGAGAAGGCCTGGCCCACGGTCGAGACGCCGTTCGCAATACCGTCTACCACCTTGACGTCAAGGAAGTTGCCCGCGGCCGAGAGCGAGATGCCTACGATCGGCCCGAGATTGTTCACCTTGAAGAGGTCGCTGTCGAACGTGTTTGCGAGCCAGTATGAGGCCGCCAACGGGGCGTCGACGAAAATCTTGTAGTATACTGCGTTGATGTACCACCTCTTTTCGAGGAAGACGTACAGGTCGTGCATGATCCCCGACTGACCGACGTACTTTGAAGGGCTGCTCCTCCTGAGGACGTAGAGCGCGACCGCGACGAAGAAGCCGACGGCGACGAACAGCCCCGTTATCCCGGAAGCGGGCAGGCTGAAGGATGCCTGGGCCGCGGGGAGGACCTGTTGCGGGAAGAAGGAGTGAATGTAGGTGGATGCAGCATTTTCAAGCCCGACCTCGATGTTCGCGGCGGGTATCGCGTATCCGGCCAGAGCCGTCAGTCCCAGGAGCACCGTCAGCCCCGCGAGGATTGCGTACGGCACCCACATCAGGGGTCCGGGCTCGTGGACGTGGTGTCCCTCTGCTTCGACCGCACCGAGCCCCTCGCTGCGTGGCCCGTAGAAGACGAGTCCCAGCATCCTGAAGGAGTAGAATGCGGTCAATCCCGCTGTGGCCGCGCCGACTGCGAACAGCCCGTACTGCCCCGCTGTCCATGCCACCGCGAGAATCGCGTCCTTGGACCAGAAGCCGCTGAACGGAGGTATGCCGGAGAGGGAAGCCACGGCGATCAGGAAGGCTGCGAACGTTATCTTCATCCTGTCCTTCATTCCCCCCATCTCGCTGATGTACTTCGAGTCCGCAGCGTGGATGAGGGCCCCCGCCGCAAGAAAGAGGCATGCCTTGAAGATCGCATGGCTCAAGAGCTGGTAGAGGGATGCCGAGAGCCCGGCTACGAAGTCTGGTGACAGACCCGCGAGGCCCATCGCCATCATCATGTATCCTATCTGCGACACGGTGGAATACGCGAGTATCTTCTTGAGCTCGAATCCCACGATGGCCTGGCTGGCGGCCAAGAAGGCGGTGAACGCGCCGATCCAGGCCACAGTCAGGAAGAAGGGCTGGACCACCGATACGCCTGATGCTGCGGTCGTGAGGTAGGCGAAGTAGAAGATGGGGGCGATCCTGGCGACAAGGACGACACCGGCCTTCACCATCGTGGCCGCGTGTATGAGAGCGGAGACGGGAGCGGGGCCCGCCATCGCGTCCGGGAGCCACTCGTGAAGCGGGAACTGGGCTGACTTCCCGACGGCGCCGCCGAAGATCAGGAGAGCCACCGGGACCAGCAGCCCCGAAGAGGCGAGCCTCGGCGCCCACGCTCCCGAAGTCTGCGCGAGCTGGTAGTAGTTGAAGGTCCCTGCGTAGTAGAAGAGTATCAGAATCCCGGCAAGCATGGCGACGTCCCCGATCCGGGTCATCACGAAGGCCTTCATCCCAGCCTGCGAAGGAGAGTACGCCTGGTCCTCTCCGAGCGCCTTCTCGCCCGGCGTCCCGACCCAGTACTTTGTCTCGTCCTTGTAGTAGTGACCGATCAGAGCATAGCTGCAGAGCCCCACCATCTCCCAGCCCACGAAGAGGGAGAGCAGGTTGTCGGAGAGCACGATGAGCTGCATGCTGCCGACGAAGAGGCTCACGAAGAAGAAGTAGCGGGCCACTCCCGGGTCGTCTTTCATGTACTCCAGGCTGTACACCATGATCAGAAAACTCACCCAGGCGACGACGTTAGCGACGATGGCGG
This sequence comes from Nitrososphaerales archaeon, assembly GCA_035622335.1. Taxonomy (GTDB): domain Archaea; phylum Thermoproteota; class Nitrososphaeria; order Nitrososphaerales; family Gagatemarchaeaceae; genus DATJAJ01. Next base: position 16,642 of record DASPVO010000089.1, on the reverse strand, counting down.
TGAAGGGGTCGGTGAGCACCCCCATCGTGAGGCCCGTCCCGCCGTTCCAGGGTCCCGAGATCCAAGCGACGCTCGTAGGGATGACCGAGCTGACTATCTCTGCCTGCTGCCCTAGCAGCGTCGGGAGGAGGAGGAGGAAGGCGCAGACCGCGGAGAGGAAGGAGAAGCCCACGGCGACGTAGTCCCTGACCCTCCCTGCCCTCCTCAGAGCGAGCGTGACGAGCGACCCCGCGAACGGCAGTATGAAGATGAGCCAGACCACGTATGAGGGAACCGGGAAGCTCAACCGGGGATGCTCCCCCTGAGCGGCGGATAGTTGACGATCGAGATCAGGAATTTTGAGACGACGTTCGGGTAGATCCCGATGATTATCGAAATGACGATCACGGCGAGGAGAGGCAGCGTCATGCTCAACGGGGCCTCCTTCACGTCCTGGAGAGTCTCTGGAAGCTGGCCGAAGAAGATCCTACGGATGGGCCAGAGTGTATAGGCCACCGTCAACATCGTTGCGGCAAGCCCGAGGATTGCGACCCAGAAGTAAGCCGCGGAGCCGGTAGCTCCCTGCGTGAAGATTCCTGCGAACATTATCCACTCTGCCATGAAGCCCCCGGTGGGCGGGACCGCGGAGAGTATCAGAGCGCCAAGAATGAAGATTGCCGCGGTCAGGGGCATCTTGCTCGCGAGCCCTTTCATGCTCTTGAGGTCCCTGCTCCCTGTCTGGAGCAGGAGTATCCCGGCGACCGAGAACATGATCAGCTTGCCCATTATGTGGCTCAGAAAGTAGAAGACGGCGCCCGAAGCCCCCAGCACCGAGAAGCTGGCTATCCCGAGGATGGAGTACGCGTTCTGGCTGACGGTCGACCAAGCGAACATGTACTTGAGGTCAGACTGGACGAGAGTGACGGCTCCCCCGTAGAACATGGTCAGGACAGCCCACGCCATCAGAGGTAAGCTGAACGCCTGGAAGGTGCTGGGCATGCCGAGTAGGAGGAGCCTGACGAGCACGTAGCTCCCTATCCCTGACACCACGGCCATCGTGGGGGCGAACGCCGTTGGAGCTTCCGCCTCGGTGATCGGCAGCCACATGTGGACGCCGAAGACGGCCATCTTGACCAGCCACCCCACCAGTATGAGACCTACGATCCAGTCGGCGTAGACGCTGGTCTGCGCCGCGGACATCCCGGAGATGCTGAAGCTCCCCGTCGCGGCGTAGACGAAGAGGATGCCCGCCAGGAATATGAATGCGCCCAGATGGTTCCAGATGAAGTAGATTATGGCCACCCTCTCCTTCTGCTCGTACCCGAAGAAGCTGATTATCGCGAACGTGGGGATGAGGACGAGCTCCAGAAAGAGGTAGAGTTCTATCAGGTTGGTCGAGAGGACTATACCGACCAGTCCCGCCGACAGCAGAAGATAGTTCAGATAGTAGAGCCCGTACATGTCCTTCCTGTCCTCGCCATAGATGGCCTTGATGCGCCTCTCCATGTAGGGGATAGAGTAGAGGATGCTGGCCGCCAAGACCACGCAGACCAAGATCGACACCGGGACGCTCAGACCGTCCGCGAGGAAACCGAAGGTGAGGCCGGCCGTGGGAGCCCACGCGTAGGACTCCACGGGGATCGAGCTTCCAGACCAGAGCACGACTTCGTCGAGGACGAGAATGGCCGTCGCGTAGACCATCGCGACGAAAGCCAACCATCCGACCTGCTTGCCCAACCGCTTCGAGAGGAGATAGCAGACAGGGGCGAGGATTATCGGGACGATTATCGTCTGAAGCTGCGCGTAAGGCAACGTCAAGGCCTTGCCTCTCTCTTGAGGTCGTGGAATGGGGTCCGTCCCCCCATGTTGCGCATCTCTTAGTCTCCCATCGACTTCAGTTCGCTCACGTCAACGTCTCTGTGGAGCCGGTAGGCTACGACGACTATGGCGAGTATGACCGCTGCCTCGGCGGCGGCGAGCGCGATCGAGAAGAGCACGAACGTCTGCCCGAGGGCATCGTCGTACAGGTACTGGCTGAAGGCAATGAAGTTGAGGTTAGCCGCGTTTATCAGTATCTCTACTGAGAAGAGAAGCCTGAGCGCGCTCCTCTTGACGATGAGGCCGTAGATACCAACACCGAAGAGCATGGCCGAGACCATCACGTAGCCGACCAGGGGTGTCATCCTGGGACCGTCTCCCTGTCGACCCGGGAGAGAGTAAGAGCTCCCACCACAGAGGCTGCCAGCACGAGAGCCAGTACCTCCAGCACGGGAGCGTAGGTCGTCGAGATCAGCTTCCCTATCTGGCTCGGTGCCACTGAGTTCTGGGGACTCCAGTTCTGGGGAAAGTAGGATGACGACGCAGAGACGGCGACGATCAGGGCGAACGCGATCGCTCCTCCCGTGAGAGCTCCGAAGAGCTTGCCTATGGACCAGCCGGAGACTTCCTTGGTCCACTTCTCCTGTCTGACGAGCATCACCGTGAACAGAATCAGTACGGCTATCGCTCCCACGTAGACGGTAATCTGGAAGACCGCCACGTAGGGCGCTTCCAGCAGGAAGAAGAGGGCGGCGACGCCGAAGAGGCTTCCGGCGAGCGCAATGGCGCCGTAGATTATCTCCTCCGCTTCGAGGGCGATAATCGCCCCTCCCACCGTCACCACCATCAGAGCGAGGAAGACCAGGTCAATCATGCTTGGCGGTCCCCTTCTCCGTGTCGAAGGTCACCTTGTACGTCTGGCCCTCGAGCTTAGGAGGTATTGCGAGCTGGTCGGGAGTGTACTTCAGGCTCATCTTGTCGTACGCCGCTAACTCGTAATCGTTCGTCATGTCGAGCGCATCGAAGGGACAGGCATCTACGCAGTTGCTCGTGGCAAGACCCAGGGGTGCGAAGGTGTGGTCGTCTTCGACTGTCACGTCCATTACGCGTCTGTCCCGGACCTGCTCTACCTCGATTGTCCTGATCGGCATGTAGACGTATTCGCTGTCCATGTGGAACTTGTCGCCGTGTTTGGTAGGTGTGTAGTCGAACTCAATGTCCCACATCCTTGCCAATTTTACGGCCCACCGGCCGAAGACGTTGACGTGGTAGCTTCGAAGCCTGTTCGGAGAGTGCTCGCTATCGATGGTCGCGACTATTCCCAGACGAGCGTAAATCGACTGCAGCTGGAATGCCATCACTTTTGAGGTGGTGGTGATGTTCAGGTACTTCTGACGTTCCTGCTTGACCCTGCAGCCGTCTCCCTGCCACTCTCCCCTGAGCAGCTCGAGCTGCTTTTCGGGTTCCGCGAAGAAGACCCACGAGGGCAGTTTCTTTTTGTCGGCTCCCTTTCCGAACTGCGAAAAGAAATCCTCGGCCATGGCGGAGTCCAGGACCAGCCTTATACCATGAGCACCGTTCTTTCTCACTTTCACCGGTTTGCCGAAGAATTTGCTCGCGAGCTGACCGCAGTCCTTGGCAAAGGTATTGGTCTCGGCTTCGTTGAAATCGAAGTTTACCCTCCTTCCTCCATCGCAGGAGCCTTCGGCGAGATAGTAACCGATTAGTCGGAAGAGCTCAGGAGTTGCGTCTAGAGACTGCCTCCGAGTGGTCTTCTCTCCCCTGTACATCTTGACGTCCTTCTCATATCTTTCAGTGTGGACGACCTTCCGCACGATAGGGCTCACCAAGTAGTCACCGACCTTGAGCTCTGTCGGCTTGTAGAACTGAAGCGGCGATGTGACCCGGAGAAGCCTTCCATCCTTTCTGTTCGAGACCGGCCTAGAAACCGCGATTATCTTGTGGTCGGCGGTGCACGCCAATGCGTCTGGCTTGCCGTAGACCAGGATGCGATAGTATGGGCCTGTGTAATTCATGTCCCAAATCTTCGTTATCGGCTTATAGTCGCCCGTGTGCGTGAGGACAAGCTCTCCGACTGAGACCTCACTTATTGTCTTTAGTCCAGGATTAGTTTGGATTTCTGTCAAATAATCGACGCACAATCCGCAGAAGACGCATCTGCCGTAGTCAACCGCAGGCCAGATCTCCTTCTTGTTCTGGGGCTTCCCTTTCTGGACAGGCTGCATCTCGATCGCGACCGCCACGCCGTCGCAAGCGATGCCGCAGAGCTGACATCCGGTGCACTTGTCAAAGTTGAGTATGTGCCTGCCCTTGAAGCCGGGGAGCCCCACACCCTGCTTAGCGTCGAACCTGTAGCCCGGCCCCTCTAGGTCGAGCTTCTGCTCCGGGTATCGGAGCGTCATCCTTGGCTTGAACAGGTGTCTGAAACCGCTCCACGTGGCCGTGAAGACGCCCTTGATGTAGGACACAGTGCCCAAGCTAGTGCACTCCCAGCCCGAGCAGCAGCATTGTGATGAATATGTTGGCGAACGAGAGCGCGAGGAGCTTCGCCCAGCCGGTCCTCAGCATCATGTCAATCCTGATTCTGGGGAGTATGCTCCTGGGAAGCATCATGGCGACCATGACTACGAAGGTCTTGAGTATGAACCAGACAACTCCAGGAAGGATCGAGGGGCCAAGCCAGCCGCCCAGGAAGAACGTAGTGAACAGGCCCGCGAGGACGTACATCCTGGTGAAGTTCGCGAGCTGGAAGGCGCCGAAGAGCATGCCCGTGTACTCGGTCTGCCACCCTGCGACTATCTCACTGTCGGCTTCAGGGAGGTCGAAGGGTATCCTCTCGAGCTCCGCGAGGGCCCCCACGAAGAAGACGATGGCACCTAGGGGTTGCAGGAAAAGAAACCAGATCCCCGGCCCGCCACTTCCAGCCCCCTGCGCTGACACTATGTTCATGAGGTTGAGGGAGCCAGACAGCAGGACCGCGCCGAGAAGCGACAGCACTAGCGGTATCTCGTAGGCGACCAGCTGATGAAGTGCTCTCAGACCTCCCAAGAACGGATACTTGCTGTTGCTCGCCCAGCCTGCTAGCAAGACGATCACGGGCGTGAACCCAAGGATGGCGAAGACGAGTATCGCGCCCACCGAGGGGTCTGCGATGTATACCGTGGGCGACAGGGGGACCAGCGACACTAGCGCACCTGCCACCGCCATCAGGCCAAACGGGACTGCCACGAAGGCGGCCTTGTCGACGCCGTTTGGTATCACGATCTCCTTGAAGAGCAGCTTGAAGAAGTCTGCAATGTTCTGGAGTATCCCTTCGTACCGCCCTGCGTACATCGGTCCTGTCCTGAGCTGGATCTTCGCGGTGAGCTTCCTCTCGACCCAGCCCATGAAGATCGTGCCGAATAGGGCGACGAAGGTGAAACCAGGGAAGACCGTGAGCGCGAACATCGTCCTGAAGGGCTCGGCGCTGAGCATGCTCATCGTGATTGAGAGCATCTCGGTGGGATTCGTTGTGGCGATTGCGAAGTAGTCCAGCGGAAAGTGGAAGACCGCGTCGAGAGCATAGTATATCGGGACGATTATGAGCGCGAGGAGGAGCAGGACCCAGAAGACGACCTTGAGGATTCTTCTGATAAAACCCTCGAAAGTTGTTATCTGAGTGGACAATCTGGTCCCGCTGACCTTGCTTCCTGCGCCCCGTTTTACCTTTTATAAAGTTGAGCGGGTATGAAACGCGCTTACAGTATCTCTATCGAGCCGCCTGAGAATCCGCTGTCGGTGAGCATCTTTGCGGCGGCCTCCCTGTGATCCCCCTGAAGAATCAGTATCCCGTCCTTTACCGTCCCACCGGTGGCCAGTCCCCTCTTCATCTTTGTGCATAGCTCGTGCAAGTCCTTTTCGCTCATCTTGAGACCCTCTATGACCGTGGTGGGCTTTCCGAAGCGGCGCATCTCCATTCGAATCTTCACGCGGGCTTCTTCTTTATCGAGCTCGGCGAGTATATCCTCGAATCCTTCGTCCAGGTCTTTGCCGCTCACTATTGCTCTTCCTGTTGGATTCGTTACTAATTAGGCTTTGTCCGAGTACTGCTTAAAACGGCCGGCTCCCAGCCGGCGTTCGAGGGCCTGTAGCTCAGAGTCTCCTGACGCGGGCAGTTCGGTCAGAGCGACCGGCTCATAATCTTGAAGGGGAAACCGGTCGGTCGCGGGTTCAAATCCCCCCAGGCCCATTTCCGATTAGCCCGATATGACTCTATTTAGTTGGAGGAGTTAGATTTTGCATATGCAGATTGCTATGAATCGACCCCAATTTTGGCGAGTTGCCAATGATTCAAGTGAATCGCGACCAGGGATGTTGAAGAGTCACTGGGGAGGAATCTTCGATTCGAGGTCCTTGAGGTACTTTTCCGTCTCGTTGGCAAGCCACTCGAAATTCGCCCACGGACTGAGCTTGACGTTGTATTCCCGATTGAGGTACCTGATCATCGGCTCCATCACCTTCCAATCGTTTACCACCATGTACTTCAGCGCGTTCATCACCGTCTGGAGTTCGATTATGCCGTCCTTGACGAGCTGACCGAGGAGTTCGAACATGTACGCGTAGTTCCTGGCCTCAAGGTCTTCCATTGTCCCGAGGAAGCCTTCCCAGTTCTTGGGCTGATACTTGGCGACCGTGTCGTAGGCGTTCTTTCTCCTTCTAACGAACGAGTCATCGATAATCCTCTCCAGAATCGAGAACGCAATCGCGGACTTGTTCGACTGAACGGTGGCGCCGATGAGCTTGGCGTTCTGCCTTAGCTGGAAGACGACGAACACAGCTCCTGCGACGACCGCAAGGGCGCTGACGGCGCTCAGGACGAGCGAGATTTGCGAGAGGTCCAAAGTGAATCTTGCCCTGCGACTTGTGGTGACCCACAAATAAACACAGGAGAGATTGCAGGAGGTAGCCCCTTGCGCCGCTTCAGCCCTTTACCCCACTTCAGACTTCAGCTGCCGATATGCTTCGCTCACCTCGTCCACGGCCGCCTCGTCCTCGAGAGTGGTGACGTCTCCGAGCTGTCCGCCCGATGCCACCGCCCGGACGAGCCTCCGCATTATCTTCCCGCTCCTGGTCTTCGGCAGCTTGGTTACGAAGAAGAGTTCCGTCGGCTCGGCGATCGGTCCGTACTTCTCCCGAACCCAGAGCCGCAGTTCCCTGCCCATCGTCCCGCTCCCCTGCTGCCCCTGTTTCAGCACGACGAACGCGATGGGCACTTCTCCCTTGATCTGATCGACCCTTCCCACGACAGCAGCCTCGGCCACCGAGGGGTGAGAGACAAGCGCAGACTCTAGCTCGAACGTGCCTATTCTGTGGCCTGAGACCTTCAGAACCTCGTCTGCCCTCCCCGCTGCCCAAATGTAGCCATCGCGGTCCTTGACGGCGTAGTCTCCGGTGTAGAAGAAACCCTTGTCGGGGAAGCGCCCGAAGTAGACCTTCGAGTACCTTTCGGGGTCTCCCCAGATTCCCGTGGGTGGCGAAGGCATGCCAGGAAACGGTTTCTTGATCACGAGGTACCCCTTCGTCCCATCTTTGACCGCGACTCCTGCTTCGTCTACCACGTCGACATCGATGCCAGGGAGGGGGAGGCCGTTCGAGCCGGGTTTCATCGGGATCAACTGCAGTCCAGGAGCGTAGCTGATCATGATGCCTCCCGTCTCCGTCATCCACCAGGTCGACCCGACTGGACATCTTTTCTGCCCGACCACCTCGAAGAGCCACCTCCAAGCGGAAGGGTTGATGGGCTCGCCCACACTGTGAATCAGCCTCAGCGACGAGAGGTCGTGCTTCCTGACGTGAGCGTCTCCGAATCTCATCAACATCCTCGTGGCAGTTGGAGTGGTGTAGAGGAGGGTGACCCTCTGCCTCTCCACGATGGACCACCAAGAGTCCGGGGCCGGGTAATCCGGGGTGCCCTCGAACATCACCGAGGTCGCCCCAGCGATCAGCGGACCGAACACAATGTAGCTGTGCCCCGTCACCCACCCGATGTCCGCGGTGCAGAAGTAGACGTCGTTGTCGGAGAGGTCGAAGACTTCCTTCATGGTGGCGTGGAGCAGAACCGCGTATCCCCCATGGTCGTGGATGATGCCCTTGGGCCCACCGGTCGTCCCCGATGTATACAGGACGTACAGCGGGTAGTCGCCGTCTAGGTGCTCGGGTAAAACTCTCGCAGTCTGCGGGACACCTCGTAGCAGATCGTGCAACCAGACCTCGTTGCTCGCTACACCTCGTGGAGCTTCGTGGAGCCGGTTGACAATCACCACCCTCTCGACTGTCGGTGCCATTGAGGCCGCCTTCTCGGCGGTCTCCCTGAGCCTGATCTCCTTTCCCCGCCTGTAAAAGCCGTCTGAGGTGACCAGGACCTTCGCCTTCAGGTCGTTCACCCTAGACGCGAGGTTTTCTGCGCTAAAGCCGCTGAAGACGACGGTGAAGGTCACTCCCAACCTGGCGAGAGCGAGCATGAAGATGGGCAGCTCAGGGATCATCGGCATGTAGAGCGCCGCCTTGTCCCCATTACTCAGACCCAACTTTTCCTTAAGGGCGAAGGCGAGCCTGTTGACCTCGGAGAGCAGCTCTTGATAGGAGAACTTCCTGACCTCGGCCGGAAGGCCGTCAATGCCCCTCGGCTCCCCTTCCCAAATCAGGGCGAGCTTGTTCTTTCGAGGCGTGTTGACTTGCCTGTCGAGGCAAAGGTGCGAGATGTTCGTCTTCGACCCCGGGAACCATCTCCAGACGTTGGGGTGGTCCCCCCTCTCTATGACCGACCTCCAGGGAGCGAACCAATCCAGTTCAGACGCCGTCGCGGCCCAGAAGTCTTCAAAGCTCTCGGTGGTCTGCGCCTGAAACTTTTCGAATGACGCTGAGCTTGTCTTTCTCGGCCAGTCGACTTCGACCCGCTCCTCGAACGGAAGCGCCTCCCCCAAGAAGGTGACCTCCTCCAAGATAGAAGCGGAAGTTGCCTACCCGACCCCGATATAAGGCGGAGGGTCTTTTACCTTCGAAGGGTCTTGGAACTCGGATTCTTCGGGAGGTCAGGGAAACTGCTGAAGTGTTCGTGAGCGATTCTCCATCCAGCTCCGGTGTCGACCAAGACCATGGTTACCCTGCTCCTCGAGCTCACAGTCGAGCCCTCGAAAGAGTAGTCGTTTACGAACATCCCCTTGGTCGAGAGATAGAAGGTCGCGACCGCCACGGCCCCGAAGACGTCAATCCGCAGGTCGACGAGCTCGTAAGAGTAGTCAGAGATGTTTGCGAAGGAGGCTTGTTCGTAGACGAAGGCTTCCTCCGAGTTCTGCCTCGTATACGGTGGGTTCTCATCAAACTTGGTGAAGGAACCGCGGTCCGAATGGAAATCTCCGAGGTGAGGGAGGTCCTTGTTCTTCCCAGCTTCGAAGAAGGCGACGATCACCTTCGCCACTTCTCTCTTCACGGGGTCGCTCTGCCAGTCACCCATGCAGTCTGAAGAAGGTCGAGTCGATTTAAACAGCGTAGACCTCGACGAGGCTTGGGTGGAATCTATACTTGAAGCGGCGTCGGTCGGACTCGAACCGACGACCAATCCCCGGCCAAAGAGGCCTACAGGTGTCTGCCAGCGGGCTAACAGCCTGCTGCTCTACCATGCTGAGCTACGACGCCAGGCTTCAAGCTGACCCACTCCGAGTAGCGTATAAGAGATTAGCTATGGCAAAAGCGCGCCTAGACATGACGGCGTCTCGCTCACTTGAACTTTGAGATGGCAGCGATGAGACCCGAGATCAACAGGATTATTCCAAGTGAATAGTAGACAGGGACGAGTGGCTCCTGTCCTGAGAGATAGGATGCGTTTGCGTAGGTAAAGTAGACCAAGGTAGCTCCTGAGAAGAGGACTATCAGCCCCAGGATTCTGGTCAGCGCGTCTACCCTTGACTCCTGCGCCTTGACGCTCATGTCCTATTTTCGGGCCACTGCGTATCCCTATTTAGGAACTTTGGCGTGAGCCCCCAGAACCTGCGTGCGATGCTCAGTTGCATCAGACGCTCTTCATTAGCTCGAGCTTCTCGGGCAGGTAGGTATCGACGATGTAACTGAGCCCATACCTTGCGAACGCTTCCTGTTCGCTCTTCTTCTTTATCTTCAGAAACGTGTCGAGCTCCTCGTGCCACATCTTGTCGGTGTATCTCGGGTCGTCCTTCAGCTCATAGAGCCTCTTGATGTCTATGTCGGTCAACTTGTCGGAGGGCAGTTTGTACTTTACGATGTCAGAAGCCCATACACCTAGCCAGACGGCTTGCGGCGTGGTGAGCTCCCTCAGGTGAGCAGCGTTGGCGGAGCCGCTCTTGATCACCATCGCGATGTGCGCTCCCCAGGGGTCGGCGTCGCACAGGATCCCTACGGGCAAGCCGAGCTCAACGTTCAGTCTCCTCAGGAGGTATCTTGTCGACCTGGGAGGCTGGCCGGCCGTGTTGACTAGAATCGCCTTGTATCTTTCGTGGACGCGTTCCTCCACGAATCTGGTGAAGAGCCCTCCCTTCTCTATGGCCAGGACCATCTCAGCATCGGTGTTTGCGAACTCAGCCGTGGTCAGGGCGGGCCCTATCATGACGCCGTCGGGGTGCGAGGAGAGGTCGAGCTTCTTGCCTTCGTACCCAGGCACCGTGTATTCGATGACCATGTTCCCAAAAATCGCGCTCCTCTCTTCCGGATAGATGTTCAGGCCCTCCCTGGCCATCTGCGTGAGCACTTCGAGGTCTGTGATCAGCTCGTCCGACTCGGCTTGGTCGACGAATTCCACGTTGAAGGCCTGTGCCGAGTAGTAGACGTCCCTGAGCGTGGACGTCCTCTTCTCCTCCACGAGTTTCTTTGCAAAATAAGCGAGCCACACCAGCTGCGTGAAGGGTCTGATGTGCTTGATGTTGGACGAGGACCTCTTCACCGTTGAAGAGCCAAGCACGAACTGCTGTAGCTTCCTGTCGTACACGATGTTGCTGACCGAGCGGCTCGAGAGTGTGAGCGAGGGGAAGGTGCCCGAGTCGAGGTCGTTGTAGAGACCCTGCCCGAGCTCCTTCAGGGTCGCCTGGGCGACGCTCTTCCTATTTTCCGCTGTACTCGTCGATCTTCTTTTGCTCAATCTTCGCGTCTCCTACGCTTTGCGCTGTCTCTTCGGGAGCGGTCTCCTGAATCATGGTCGGCTCACCGATGAGCTTCCTGTACCTGGGCATCCTCTTCTCTTCTGCCAGCTCGGTAGAGAACTTCGCGATAAGAGGAAGGTACTTTCCGTAAATGTTCATCTTTCGCTGGACCGCCTCCATGCTCCCCTTCTTCGAGAGGTACAGTCCGAGTTGTCGCAGGGCCTCTCTCGCAGCGTTTCGGACGTCCCTCTCTATCTCGGGCCTGTCGGCGATGTACTCCTTCCCGACAGTCTTGTAGGGGACCTTCGTGCTGCAGATGTGGGTCAGGATAGCGACGGGCGCGTCTTGGGGAATGTGATATCTCCTCCAGTCGACCTCCTCGTTCAGCACCTTGAAGCTGACGTCGCTGCTCTCGTCATAGAGAAGGGGAATCCTGTTGGCGAACCTGAAGAGCTTCTGTCCCGGCTGCAGCACCTTTCCTCCGTAGGCGACGCCCACCTCAATCAGGAAGGGGAACCCCGAGTAAGAGGAAGGAGGGCGGGAGACCACGGTGCAGAACTCTGGCTGCAGTTCCTTGTTCATCCCCGTCTTCAGGATCTCTGGTCCCACCGGTGAAAGGCAGGACGCGTCCGGTTGGAGGAAGTCTGGGAATCTCTGCAGTGCGTCCACAAGCGCGACTATCTGCTGGTTTGAGAGGTTTCTGGGCTTGGTCTTGGGGTCGACGCCCGAGAACTCGAGAAAGCGGAGTGCTGTCCTCTCGCCGACGCGATGGAAGTGGGTCACCATGAAGGACTTCATGTCCTGTCTCTGTGTGAGCTTCACGATCCGTTTGAAGGCCTCGACGTCTACGCCGTACGGATGTGGGAGCGTCTCCTGAGGAGGCGCCGGCATGGACTCCGTCACGCGTTCGTACAGCGTGACCTGCCCCAGGGGGTCCACGAACGTCAGGTTTGCGTAGCTGGCAACGAGTGCCGTCTGTTTGAAGTAGTCACCGATCCGCTGGGAGGAGCGCAGGTAGTCTCCTTCCAGTGTCAGGTCTACCCGGGTGCCCGTCGTGCCGTCCGCCTTGCTCGACTCTCGCTTCAGGACCATGGGCCTGTTTTCAGAGATGTCGATCAGCATCTCAAAGGTGTACATCGTCTCACCGTCGGGCGACGTTGAGATCCTGACCGGCTTGTTGGTCGTTATCTGACCGTAGAGAATCGCCATCGTCCCGCCGAGGCCGAACATTCCCCTCGACTGCCTGAGCACGTACTTCGACCCGTAGAAGACCTTTCCGAAGGCGCTTGGCACGTGCTGTGGGTCGACGCCCGGGCCGTTGTCGGTCACCGTGAGACGGTAGGGCGCAGGGTCCGTGGCCTCAGTCTGAGAGGCCTCCGAGATGACCCGGACGTAGACCTCTGGCAGGATGCCCGCCAACTCGCAGGCGTCGAAGGAGTTCTCCACTAGCTCCCTTACAGCCATGTAGAGAGCGCGCGCAGGGTTAGTGAAACCGGCGAGGTCGCGGTTGCGATAGAAGAACTCGGAGGGTGATATCTCCGCGAAGGTGGCGCTCTTGCCGCTCAAAGGACCACTTCACCGTCGGCTTTGTAGAACCCGATGAGCGATTTGGAACCGACCCTGGGGGAGGCTCCACGCCGCGAATACCTTCGCATCGCTGAAGTTGTCAAAGAACAATCGCCCGCCGGACTAGCTCGCACCAGCATATTGTTTCGGTCTGGATTTATACTAACGTTCAATCTCCCGGAATTTTGTCGCCGAATCCTCGGGTGAGGAGTCCTCCCAGAGTAGCAGCCTCTCCATCTTGCGTTTTGTCCTCGCCCTCTGCAGGGTGTTGTAGACAGTCTTGTGCTGACTCCCCGAAGCGAGAGTTCTGACGGCCTCCGCCGCGAGGCGCACCTCCGACTCGTCACCTATGATGGCGACTGTCCGACCGTAGACCGAGATGTGGCACTGAGTGAGCTCTTCCATCACACGCCGAGACTTTCCCTTTAACCCGATGATCCTCCCCCGGATCCTCTCGATGGAGTTTGCGCTCTTACCGGCGTACTCCCTGAGGTCGATGACTTCGAGCGCTGCGCCCTCTTCAAGCAGCTTGAGCGCCCGCTGTGGGGAGAATCCTCGCCCTATCGCTTCCACGACCCTCAGCGCTGTGAGAGGGTCGCCCTTCTCCACCGAATCTGACCTGACCACGACCAAACCCTCCCTGCTATCAACGAGAAGCTGGACCCCCATCTTCTCCTCGAGGCCCTTCTTTGTCTGACCATCCTTTCCTATGATGGCTCCGATACGTTCAGCCGGAACCCTCACCGCTTGCTCGAATTTCAACCCGTCACTTCCTTGAACCAGTAGTCTGCGTCCTTTGAGAAGAGGCCCCTCCTCCTAAAAAATTTGACCATGTTTGTGATGTCGCGCTGGAGAAACTCTTTGGCCTGAGGATGCGAGGAAAGGACGGCAGAGCCCATGTCAAAGAGCACTGGCTCATCCCCGTTCTTCAGCACATTGTACTCGGAAAGGTCGGCGTGAACCAAGTCCGCAGAGTTGTACAGGGTTTTGATAGTTGCGAAGGTCCACTCGTAGTCAGACTCCTCGACTTCGGACGTGGCGAAGGTGGGGGCCGGCTGAGGAGGTGTCCCGATAAACTCCATGACGAGAATGTTCTTGTGGAACGCCAAAGGCTTCGGGACGCGTATGCCGGCGGAATCCGCGAGCTGGAGGTTCTTGAACTCCTTCTGGACCCATAGGTAGACTATCTGTCTCGAGTTGGGAGGGAGCCTCCCAAACCTTCTGTCTCCCGCTATGTATTCGAGCCTGCGCTTGAACTCGGCGCTCGATGTGAGATAGATCTTCACCGCTACCGGAGAACCGTCTGCCCCCTTGCCGTAGTAGACCCTCGCCTCCTTCCCCGAGTTCACCACGCCGTAGAGGTCCGACAGGTTCCCCTTGCTGAAGAGCTCCTCCACCGCCAGCAGGGTTGAGCGGTCGAAGACTTCCTCGAACACCTTTCTCTGGTCGGAATCCTTTCTGAGGAACCTGCTCTCTCGTTCGAACCTGAGCAGCCTCTCGCTCAGCTTCCTTGACTCTTCGTCTGCCTCGGCCACGCACTGACCAAATCGCCGCAAGATGAAAGGATTTCCGAACGTCTCGATGGAAAATTTATAATTTGGAGCCGGGGCGCGTCCCCTGCCCTAGAAGAGCAGAGTGGCTGAAAATGATGCAAGACACGCAAGACCATCCAGAGGAAGAAGAAGGGAAGGAAATTGAGGAGTCGCTAGCAGAGATGCTGGAAACCGAACGGAAGAAGAGTGAGGAGTACCTCTTGAGGCTGAAGTACCTCCAGGCTGACTTTGAAAACTACAGAAAACGGGTTGAAAAAGACTCTGAGGATGCCGAGGAGTCCGTCCTTCGCAGGGTCATGCTCGACCTGCTCCGGATACTTGATGAGCTCGAACTGGCAGTCGCCCACTCAGAGAACGCGGAAGGTGAGTTTCTGGACGGAATCAAGATGGTCCTCAAGGGTATGAACTCCACGCTCGAAGGGTACGGGTTGGAGAGGATTCCGGCCGTCGGGAAGCGTTTTGACCCCACGGTTCACGAGGCTGTGGAGAGCAAGGACGAAGACGGAGGAGACGACCTGGTGGTGGAAGAGGTCAGGCCGGGATACACGTTCAGGGGCAAGGTGATAAGACCCAGCTTGGTGAAGGTTGGGAAGGGTGCGGGCGAACTGGTAGAGAAGAAGGGGGGTACGGAGTGAGCGCACCATCCCGCGAGAAGATCATCGGGATCGACCTAGGTACCACCAACTCGGCTGCGGCCGTCGTAGAAGGCGGAAGGCCGGTGGTGATCCCCAGCGCGGAGGGTGCGACGCCTGCCGGGAAGATGTTCCCCTCCGTCGTGGCTTTCACGCGTGATGGCCAGCTGCTGGTCGGAGAGCCTGCGAGGAGGCAGGCGGTCACGAACCCTGAGGGGACGATATTCGAGATTAAGCGTAAGATGGGGACAGACTACAAGGTGACGATATACGGGAAGCAGTACAGCCCGGAGCAGATTAGCTCCTACATACTTCAGAAGATTCGACACGACGCGGACACGTTCATCGGCTATCCAGCCAAGAAGGCCGTAATCACCGTCCCCGCCCACTTCAACGACAACCAGAGGCAGGCAACGAAGGACGCGGGTGAGATCGCCGGGCTGGAAGTGGTCAGGATCATCAACGAACCGACGGCCGCGTCGCTCGCTTATGGGTTGGACAAGGCCGAGAAGGAGATGAAGATTCTCGTCTTCAGCTTCGGAGGAGGTACACACGACGCCACGATAATGGAGTTCGGACAGGGGGTCTTTCAGGTGCTCGCTACGAGCGGTGACACCCAGACCGGCGGCACTGACATAGACAACGCGGTCATCGAGGTCTTGCTGTCTGACTTCAAGTCAAAGACAGGCATCGATCTGAGAACTGACCCGACTGCGATGGCCAGACTTAAGGAAGCGGCGGAGAAAGCCAAGATCGAGCTCTCAAACCTGACTTCGACCGATGTGGACCTTCCGTTCATCGCGAGCGACTCTTCTGGTCCGAAGAACCTACACTTCACTCTCACGAGGACGAAACTCGAAGAAGTCTCGAGACCGATCGTTTCGAAGACTGAAAATACTATCCGGACGGTGATAAACGACGCCAAGCTTTCTCCCGCGGGCATCGACAAGGTCATACTGATCGGCGGGATGACGCGCATGCCGCTCGTGAGGAAGTTCGTGGAGGACGTCGTAGGCAAGCCCGCGGAGAGGGGTGTTGACCCAATGGAGGCGGTTGCAATCGGGGCGGCCATCCAGGGTGCCGTCCTGGCGGGCGAGATCAAGGACATCCTGCTAGTAGACGTGACCCCGCTGTCTCTGGGCGTCGAGACTCTCGGAGGGATCGTTGAGAAGCTCGTCGAGAAGAACGCCAACATACCCACGAGGAGCAGCAAGACGTTCACGACAGCAGCCGACTTCCAGACGACTGTGACGATTCACGTCGTCCAGGGGGAAAGAGCGATGGCTGCGGACAACGTCTCCCTTGGGATGTTCAATCTTTCCGGGATTCCGCCGGCTCCGAGAGGAGTGCCGCAGATAGAAGTCACCTTCGAGATTGACGTCAACGGGATCCTCACGGTGGTGGCGAAGGACAAGGGGACGGGAAAGGAGAACAAGATAACGATCACCTCTTCTACGAAGCTCTCTAAGGAGGAGAAGGAACGGCTCGTCAAGGAGGCTGGCACCTTCGCGGAGCAGGACAGGAAGAAGAAGGAAGAGGCGGAGCTACGGAACGAATCAGACTCCGTCCTTTACACGGCCGAGAGAACCAGGGCCGATTTAGAAGGAAAGGTCGACAAGGCTCAGCTGGACAGGGTGGCAGCGGCCTCACAAGAGCTGAAGAAGGCCTTGGAAGGGAACGACATGACTGACATCAGACAGAAGAGCGAAGCCCTGAAGAAGGTCCTGCAAGAGGTCGGAGCAGCCGCCTACCAGTCTGCATCATCTGCCCAAGCCCCGCCGGGGGGCCAGCAGGAACAGGCCGCGCCGCCCCCGGGCGACAATGTAAGCGATGCGAACTATAAGGTCGTGGACGACAAGTAGCTGGGTGGCGGGGACTGTCACAGAGGGATTACTACGAGGTCCTGGGCGTCGGTAAGAGCGCCACA
>DASPVO010000088.1:0-11880 GCA_035622335.1 Nitrososphaerales archaeon | reverse complement strand
GCTTTAATCGTCCAGCTCTCCCTTACAAGACATTTAGTCTCCCTCGCGAGGTTCCAAAGTACAATGAAGAACTGGAGAGAATCTCTGGCCGAATCCCCAGGCTCGTCTGAAGGGCTCAAGTTCGGTCAAGACTTCGTCCCTGTCTCGAGCATCGCCCAGCAATTCTACTGTGAGGTCAAGGTCGAGCATCAGTTTGTGCACGGCGACATTCCCACTGAAGCTAAGGGGGTTGGGACTGAGCTTCACGAACAGATCCTCTTCATGGAGAAAGTCCGGGTCGAAGACCTCATAGACCACATCGCGGGTCTTCCACGTCTGACGGCATCGTTCGTCCTGCACGGGAAGGTAGGCGCAATGGAGGTCGTCGGTATACCCGACGCAATCGTCTTTGAGAATTCCAAGCCGAGATGGGTCGTCGAGCTCAAAACGACTGGCGGGGACCCGTCGAGGTTGTGGAAGGATCAGGAACTCCAGGCTCGAATCTACGGTCTTCTGCTGGAAAACATGGGCTTTGACTGTTCTGACCTTGAGCTTGCTGTGGTGAGGTGGAGGCAGAAAGATGCGAAGGAAGTGAAGCAGAAGGAGGAGATGCTCTCCATGATCACGCGTTCGCTTTTCGATGGTACCTCACGTGCGCTGGAAGCAAGGTTAGGGACGAAATTCTTCTTGTTCCCGCACGACAAGGCCCAAGCCGAAGTCGCGGTGAGGTGGGCTCAGGACTTCTGGCTGGGGAAGCGGGAGCCTGTCCCGACCGATAACCCCGGAAAGTGTAGGGTCTGCGAGTACAACTCATTATGCAGGTTCAACCTGTCAGGGCAATGATTCCCGTTGCGGAGCTCGCCGGAAGAGTGATGACATGAGACCTGGCAGTCACTTCGGCTGGTGGGAACCGGAGCAGTCCTGCACGCTGAGGCGCTTTAACAGTCGTTGCGTGTCCCTGATTTGAGCGAGGTAGATTTTTCTGTCTTCGTTATCGAGCTCAGCCTTGCCAAGCTCTTCACGGGCCCGTGCCAAGTACCTCTCCGCCTTCACACTGTCTCTTGCAACCGCATACGCTCTTGCGACCCCTTCGAATGCCGAAGGTGTGAACTCTGACAGATGGTGCCTCCGGCAGCTCGCCAGTGCTGACACCGCGAAACGTATAGCTAGGTCTCCATCTCCAATGGAAGCGTAGACCCTGGACAACTGCCAGTCTCCCACGGCCTTGTTTGCCGGACTCCCGACAAGCTCCCAGTGATACCGAGAAGTGTGGGCTAACAGAAGCATCTTCATCTCTTCCTCAGGGCTTCTCTTCTTGGCGTCCAAGTAGTCCCATGCTCTGTTGAAACATGCAGCCGCAATCTTGCGGTGGATCTCTCGTTCTGTCTCCGAAGTCTTCGTCAAGGTCACCTCGCAGCTGAGCCTTTCAGAGCTAGGTAACCTTTATCCCAGCAATGGCACAGCAAATCCTCGATACAGGTGGAGCGTTGAAAGGGGCCAAGGCTGCCGAGAAGCACCCATCGACGAACCTGCTTTCGAACTTCATTCTGGGGAGCCAAGACGGTCTAGTGAACGTCCTAGGCATACTACTGGGCCTTACGGCTGCTACGACTAACCTTCGCTTGATATACGTGGCCGCGTTCGCGGCGCTCGCAGCGGAATCTATCTCGATGGGAGCCGTCGCGTACACCTCCACTCTCGCCCGGAGAAAGCAGTACCTGAAGGCGCTTGAGCTTGAGACGGCAGAGATGAGGGACAAACCTGAGCTTGAGAAGGAGGAAGTTCGAGAGATATTCAGCGGCTGGGGCTACCAAGGTGAAGGACTCGAACGAGCGACGGATGCAATCGTGAGCAACCCGAAGGCCTGGTTGGAATTCATGATGTCTCACGAGCTCAGGCTGGAGCCAGTGGAGGGGTCTGAACCCCGGACGGGCTTTCTCATCGTTCTGACTTCGGCCGCTTTCGGCTCCTTCATTCCTCTCATTCCCTACTTCTTCTCAAACGGGGATTTGATTCTAGCGGCAGTGGAGTCCGTGATCCTGAGTGGTTGCCTACTCTTCTTCATAGGCTTCTATGAAGCGCGGACGACCATCGGCTCGTTGTGGAAGAGCGGCCTTCAGATGACCATCATAGGGCTGGCAGCAGGTATCGCGGGCTTCCTCATAGGGCACTTTGTTGGGGCGTTGGGCTAGTCAAGCTCTTAATCTGCGTGGCCGATGGTTGCGGGGACCCATCCTGTCAGACTTGGACAAGATCGCGCGCAAAGTCTCTCACGTTCAACACGGGTTCAAGGAGATGCGCGAAGAAGCATCAGCGGTTGTCGAGACTTCAAGTCCTGCGAAAAGCCTGCAAACGGCGAAGAACCTCTATTCATCAGACAAGCACCAGATGAGGATGGTGGCAGTCTTCGTCCTCGGCTTCATCGCAGTCGTCTCTCCAGAAGCCATCGCGTTTCTTCGGAGCAAGGTGAGCAAAGACGATTCGTGGCAGGTGCAGGAGATTCTCGCACAAGCTTTCAACGAATACTGCAAGAGTCTGGGTTACGAGAGTGCGGTTCCAGTCATCAAGGACTGGCTCTCGGACGCCAATCCCAACGTGAGGCGTGCCGTAACCGAAGGCCTAAGGATCTGGAACCAGAGGGATTACTTCCGGGAGAATCCCCGCCTCGCGATTCATCTCCTAGCTGGACTCAGGAACGACGAGAGCGAGTACGTCAGAAGGTCTGTGGGCAACGCGCTCCGCGACATATCAAGAAAGGAGAAGACTCTCGTCCGGACCGAACTATCGACGTGGGATAAGTCAAATCCGAAAGTAGCTCAGACGCACGAGCTCGCAAGCAAATTCCTGTGAACTGCGCACTCCCGCAAGTCTCGTTTCAACTTCATGCTATAGCCCCCAGAGCCTGAGGAGAATCGACAGGACTCCGATCAAGCAAGTAGAAGATACAAGGAGCTTGAGTCTCTTCTCCAGCGTTTCAAAGGTCTCGCTGGACCCACCCTGAACCTTCCTGGCCGACCTCGCCCTTCGGCTCAGGCGAATTTCTGCGAGAGCATCGAGACCCGTGGCCACTCCTACCAAGAGGGATGACTCAGTTACTGTCGCGGCGTTGACGAAACTGCTCGTGAAGAGAGGAAGGAAACCCCAAGAAAACGCGAACGCCCCGTCGTTGTGGAAAACCTGTCCGGCGACTCTAGATGGCAGGGGATACGCGAGAGCGAAGAAGAGACCCATCAGCACGAGCGGCGCAAGCCAGACAGTGACCGTCAGCGCGTAGTAGACCCCGATCGCTGAGCCTGCTCCCAAGCCGGCAACCGCTAGGACGGACAGTTCTTTCCTGCTCAGCACCTCCACATAGTGACTACCGGTGGACTCGAGCTGGTCGAGAGAGTGAGCGCCGAGACCGAGCCCCAAGAAGTAGGCGGTCAGCGTCCATGCTAACCGTGCAAGTTGGACCTTCGAAGAGATAGCGAAACCGAGTAAAACGAATGACAACACCATCAGGGTGTAGGGCAGATGTAGTATGTTGTACAGGTCTGCCCACTTCGAAGTGGGTTCAACGAAGTACCAGGTCTTCTTCCTACTCTGCAAGAGTCGCCGTCAAAAGCGGCTTCATTATTAATTGGAAGCCATCGCCCATTTTCGATGTCGGATTCAGAGCCGCCTCTCGCCCGGAAGGCGCTCAAGATCTTCAGCGGACTCTCCGACTCGTATGACTCCGTTCTCGACTACGGGACGCTCATGCAGGACAGGCGCTGGAAAGATTGGGTCATCAAGAATTCCCTTCCTTCAGGCGGTTCTCAGATTCTAGACGTGGGCTGCGGGACTTGCGTTCTAGAGTCGAGGTTGAGCAGGGAATGTTCAGTGGTGGGCGTCGACCTGACCGAGGAGATGATCAGGATCGGGCAGTCAAAAAGGCTAGAGTCCGTGAGCTCCCTGCTCCTATCAGACGGCGAGAGACTCCCCTTCAGGGAGGCGAGCTTCGACATTGTGGTTTCGTGTTACGTAGTGAAGTACTGCGACACGCCTTCCTTCATCTCTGAAATGGCCCGCGTCCTGAGACCAGGCGGTCGTCTCGTCCTCTACGATTTTGCAAGGCCTCGCGGTTCATTCTGGCCGTTCAATGCGATCTACACATACGGGGGGCTAAGGATAATCGGGAGGATGCTTGAAATGAAGCGCTCGAGAAGTGCTTACACGTTCAGCGCACTGCCAGAGATAATCTCCTCAAGGCCATGGGATGTCAAGTTCGGAAGCTTGCTCGAGAAATTCGGCTTCGTCAACATCGTCAGTCAACTCCTCTCGGGAGGAACAGCTGTCGGCTTCACAGCAATCAAGCCCTAGTGACCTCCTTCCCAATTCGTCTAAATATTCTCCTCACCGTCAAGTCGCCATGCCCGGCATGGATTCCGTCGTCCGCTCATCCTCGGGTCGAATCATTGAGATTTCAGAGGCAGGCGAGCCGAGGGGGCTCCCCGTCTTCACTTTGCACGGTACACCCGCGTCGAGGGTCGTCTTCGAGCCTCACGCTGAAGGTGCGCGCAAGGAAGGCATACGCCTGATTTCGTTCAGCCGACCGGGTTACGGCGCTTCTACCCGCATCCCCGGGAGAAACATAGCGGACGGTGTCTCGGACATCACTTCGGTTGCAGATGCCCTCGGGATAGAGAAGTTTGCAGTGTGGGGGCATTCAGGAGGCTCTGCCTACGCACTGGCCTGCGCATCGGTCATCCCTCGCCGGATCGTAGCCGCTTCGTGCCTTTCCGGGCTCGCTCCATACGGGGCGGAGGGGCTCGACTGGTTCGCAGGCATGGGAAAGGGGAACGATGAGGAATTCAAGCGGATGATGAACGAGAGGGAGGCTTGGGAGGCCAGCACAAGAGAATTGGCGAAGATGATCTCCGCAAGGCCCGCAGCGAGGGAGGAGGTCGTTCAGTTTCTTAGCTCGCTCCTCTCGGAAGTAGATGCAGCTATCCTGGATGACGGGCTGGCTGCGTTCATTTCTGCTTCGGGGATCGAGGGACTCAAGGGAGGCGCAGAGGGATGGATCGACGACAGCCTTGCTGAAGTTCTCCCTTGGGGGTTCGACCTCGCGTCGATCCACGTCCCGACTCAGGTCTGGCACGGTTCCGAGGACAAATTCTGCCCCTTCGCGCACGGGCAGTGGCTCGCGTCAAGAGTGCCGCATACCGAAGCGCATCTTGAGGAAGGAGAGGGACATCTCACTATCTTCGTGAACGGAGTCCAGGAAGCCCAGCGCTGGCTTGCCTCGAAATTCGGCTAATGCGCTTCCGCAGTCCCTGCGGGCTTTCCCTTGAAAGTGTAATTCTTTGCCGTCAGGGAGATGACTATGGCTACTGCGAGCACGGCCGCGCCCAGGTAGAAAATGGTGTTGAACGCGGTCGCGTTCGGAAACGCGACGACGGGATCCCCTAGCGTGACCGATGTCGTGTAGGTGCTCAGTATCGTGGTCGCCACGACGGGACCCAGCGCTCCTCCAATGTTCCGAAGCATGGTGTTGAGCCCGAGCCCAGTCCCTACGTTCTCCGCCGGAAGAGAGATCGAGATCATGTTGACGATGGGAATCAGGATACCAACCACGCCGATCAGCGTTACAACGCTGTCAACCGCCACGTCAGTGGAACTCGCTCTGTTCGCGACGTAGAGTAGCATGCCAACTATGGCTATGCTCGAACCCGCAATCACCGTGGGTTTTGGCCCCAGCCTGATGACCGCCCTCCCGAAGACGGGTCCAGCGACGAGCATCCCGAGCGTCGCAGGCGCTATAGTAAGACCCGCAGCAATCACATCGAGCCCCAGTCCGAAGGGTTTCGGCGTCTCTGCGTAGTAGACAAGCCCGAAGAAGAGCATGAACATGGCGGCTCCGGATATCAGTCCCACAAGGTTGGCGACCAAGACGTTCCTGATTCTGAGAAGACTGAGGTGGATCAGTGGATTCGCCCGCCTGCTCTCTGCGAAGAAGAAACCAACGGTAAGCACCACCCCCGCAGAGAGCGAGAGAAGATTGTAGGAAGAGTACCACCCGAGGGATGGCCCTTCGGTGATGTAAAGAAGCAGGAGAGAGATTCCCGCCATCAGCATGACCACCGTCGAATAGTCAACCTTCTTCCCCGTTCCTGGATGGCCGCTAGGGAGTCCCTTCGCAACACCGACGAAGAGGATGGCACTGAGGATGAAGGCCGAGTGGAACGCCCACTGCCAGCTTATGTCCTGCACGATGTAGGCGCCTATCACGAGACCAGCCGCCGCCCCGATACCGAACGTGGCGCTCACTATGCCCTGTGCTGTCGCAATCCTTTCCCTGGGAAAGGTCTCCGCGATGATGGCGAGGGCGAGAGGTACGATTGCGAACCCTATCCCTTGGACCGCCCTTGCTGCGATGAGGAAATAGATTGAAGGGGAGAAGCCTGCTATGCCCACACCCGCTGTATAAAACGTGAGGGCAAGGAGGAACATCCGCTTTTTGCCATAACTGTCTCCGAGCTTTCCGAACAGGGGTGATACTGCGCTTCCAACTATCAGGAATGCGGAGGTGACCCATGAAGTGATACCTGCCGTAGTCGCGAAGTCCTTCTCTATGGCTGGCACTCCGGGAATTATCATGGTCTCAACGTAGTTGAGTAGCAGGGCTACGCCTGTCATCGCAAGAAGAGCTCGAACCTGGTGACTCTGCAACTTTGCTGAGCTAGGTGACGACGGGCCTTGCTGAAGCGCCAAGAATCGAAGCGTGCCAGATACCATCTATTTCAATTCGTCTTCCCGCCGCAGGGTAAATGACAGGTCAGCCAGGGTCTGACCTCAACACTTTCGAATCTCGCTTAAGTAAGGCATGACCCGGTTGCATTCGAGCGCCCGTCTTGGTCGACTCCACCACTGTCATCATAGTCGCGACTCTCACTCAGACCGTCGTCATCACGCTGACGCTGGCCGTCTTCATATTTCAGTTCCGTAGTCAGGAGAAGGCAATCAGGGAGGCCGCCGTACAGAGCGTGATGGGACGATACACCGACTACGTTAGGATGCTCGTCGAGAAACCAGAGCTGGCCAACAAGCTCCTGACCCAACCCGACATCGCGAGAGACGTGCAGATTGACGACGAGGATCAGGTTGTAGCCGCTTACCTCCTGCTGGGCTATGGGCTGTTCGAAGAGGTGTACGGTCTCTACAAGAAGGGATGGATGGATGAGGAGACGTGGCAGCAATGGTCCGCGTTCCTTGAGCGAATGGCCAGGCAGCCTCTCTTTCAGAGCGTACACAGGTTTTCCAGTGGGACTTACGATAAGGAGTTCCAAGATTACGTCACAAGAATCATAGAGCGGAACAGCAACAAACCAAGCCAGCCGTCGAGCAATTGACCATGAGGCAAGAGTCCGGAGCCTCAGCAACGGCGAAGAGATACACCGTCTTCGGGGGCACGGGCCTGACAGGGCGGAAGATAGTCGAGTCGGCTCTCAATCATGGCGACTTGATTACTGTATTGGTGAGGGACAAGTCAAAGCTGGGCTCACTTGCGAACATGGTGAGCATAGTGGAAGGAAGCGCCACAGATCCCGACGCGGTGGAGAAGGCAATCCCTCACCGTTCTGAATGGCCCTAGCTCCGCGAACCAAGGGTCGGTCTTCTCGATGGTGCTACGGGGTGGTGCGCTCTTCCCATCTCCCTCGACGCTTCACGTCTTCTTCGTCAGTCCCGAGGGAGAGTTCGTTGCTGCCTACCCGTCGGGCGACAGACCCAGAAGCCTCACAAGACCCACAGTCTATTGGAACACCACGGACTTCGACGTCTACACGGGCATGAGCCAGAACGAGATTGGAGCATTGGAGAACGGCACTCTCGCTGTCTCCTTTGAGCTCCCTCTCAACGCGACCCTGGGCCTGTGGCACGTCTACGTCTTCCTGACGTCGGGATGGAGGTACGAGTACATCCCCGATCCTCGTTTCCTTTACCAAGCGGCCAACGCCTACTACTTGGGGGCGGCGGACGCCCAGTTCACAGTGGGCTAGTCCTGTGCCCGCCTTCCCTCAGTTGAAGTTCCAGCCGAGTTTCAGCTGGAATCATGTGGAGTCAGTAAC
Source organism: Nitrososphaerales archaeon (assembly GCA_035622335.1). GTDB lineage: Archaea > Thermoproteota > Nitrososphaeria > Nitrososphaerales > Gagatemarchaeaceae > DATJAJ01. The sequence continues at coordinate 3,811 of DASPVO010000088.1, read as the reverse complement.
CAACCGGAATCTGCCCCCACGGTTCCTCCGGATGGTCGTAGAGCTCTATGAAGTTGCCGTCTGGGTCTTTGATGTACGCGATGTTGTGTCCGGAAGAGAGCGCCCAGACGTCCTTGTCAGAGGGGCTTCCCTTCTCGTCTAGCGCACCGAGTTCCTTCGTCGCGGGGTAGATACCCAACTCTGCCAGCCTCTTTAGCGTCCCTTCTAGGCTCTTGACCCGGACACCTATGTGATCTAGGCCCTCACCTGGAACGTACGGCGTGCAGAACTCCGACTCCTTCCCGTACCAGTTCAGCTCTATCCTCTGGCCCGACATCCTGTCCTTGAACAGGACGTACTTCTGGACTTCGTCTCCCCCTTGAGCTATCTCGACCAAGTCGAAGACCTTGGTGTAGAAATCCCTCGACTTGTTCAGGTCGGTTACGCGTATCCCGAAGTAACTAATCCACATTGCCTATGTCTTTTGGCGGCGTCCAAATATATCGGTTGCCTTGACCACGCAGTCGGTTGACGCATGAATTTCAAGATTGACGTCGGCGGAAGCAGGCGCAGAGGTCATGGGATGGAAGATCCCGACAGCAAGGAGTTCTCCATACTTCTGGACGATTGGTGCGAGCGCGTGGAAAGCACCTCGAGAAGGCACTGTGAAGACCTCAGCGAGAAGATTAGATTTTATCCCGAGGACGACGCCATCTCTGTTGAGGGCGATGACATAGCGGCGATTGAATGCATCATGCAAGCCATCGTCGAGCACCAGAACACAATGGATACCTCGTTGACGGGCGCGTGCGAAATGGTTCTGCGACGGCTCGAGAGCAAGAGGGAAGAGATGCTTCGGACCCAGAGGAAATAGCGCCAGAAGGGACAAGCCTAAACCGACGTGAACAGAGGAGTCACGAGGCCGATGCGGGGAGATCTCACCCGACGTGTGATTGCGATGTATTTGCTCTCACTCATTTCGCTCGCGCTCATCGGGGCCTCTCTTGTCCCCCTTGTCAGCGCTCAGAGCCCTGACGCATCACCTGGGATCCCTACGAACGACCTCCTGCCCCCCCAGTTGGCCGCCTCATCTGTCGCCGCTTATGATGAGCAATTGGGCATTACGTTCACGCAGTCGTTCTCTTCCATCGCCTACAACGTCACGGCGGTCGAGCAGCAGGACCCTAGCTCGGGGTACGGGCCCGCATACCTACTCAACGGCCTGTCCAGCGCGGGCTACTGGTACCAGGTGGGCTTTAGCTGGAACTGGTGCGGCCCTGTATCTGGAGCATGCGCCGGCTACGTCGCAGGATTCACCATGAACTACGAGGTCTACAACCCCGACGACCATTCTGTCCTTCCTTCCACGGGTGGCGGGGGGCTCCAGTCTTTCTCGGGGTCGGTCAACCCCGGCGACAGGGTCCTCCTCGACCTGTACTTCTCCAACGGGAACGTCATCATGCTGGCCGACGACCTCAACACGAGCGCAAAGTCTTCGGTCTCGTACAGCGCGGAGGGGGCAACCAACTTCGTAGGACTGTCATCAGGCAAGGCCAACTCCGAGGGTTACTTTACCGGCCTGATGACCGAATGGTATCATCCCACCCCTTACTTCGGGAATGAAGAGGAGGTGGTCTACGACGACGCGACGTTCGCCGTTACCTCGGCTGACATGTGGATGGAGGAGTACTCACCACCATGCTGCGCGAACGTTCAATTCGCTGTCGTCTCCGGACTCGCCACATACTCCAACCCCAATCAGCTGCTGGAGTTCGCTTCACACAACGCCACGGAGTACAGCGACGCTCACGAGTTCGTCACCGGACTGATTACCGCCCGAGTCCCGCTGACCTTCGATTACTCCGTCTCCAGAGGGGGCACGGGATATTCCCCGCCCGTCCTTACGTACGTGGTCGACGGGCAAAATGCGTCCGCGTTACTCGACACGTCGCCGTCAACTTTCTACGTGGACCCAGGCAGCGCGTGGACCGTCAACTCCACGCTCTCCGGTTCGAATTCCAGTCAGAGATGGCAGACCGGACAGATGGTTACGGGGATTGCTTCGTCGTCCCAGACGACGTCAATCGTCTACTATCTTCAATACTCCGTTACACTCAGTTACGCCGTCGCGGGCGGAGGCACGCCAAACCCTCCGGTCGCGGGTTGGGATGAATTCGGCACCGAAGTCAACGGTTCCCTTTCTACATCGCCCCAAACCTTGTGGGTGGACTCGGGCTCGTCTGTGGATGTTCCATCCACTCTCCAAGTCACCAGATTCGAGAGATGGATCACCAACGCCACGCTCCCAGCCGCAGTGAACGGTACCTTGACCGAGGTCCTTCCATACCAGCATCAGTTCTATGTCGGCGTTTCAACCGAGCCGACCGGAGGAGGGACCGTGGCCACCTCAAGCCCGTGGTACGACTCCAACAGCCTTCTGAACCTCTCAGCAAGCCCGGCCGTAGGTTGGAAGCTTGGCGTATGGATGGGAAGCGGCCCAGGGTCGTACTCAGGAGTTTCTGGAGCCTTTCAGCTCAGGGTCGAAGGACCAGTGAACGAGACGGCAGTCTTCTATCCCGGCCTTAGCTTGGACGTTGAGCTCGGGGGGTCTGTCGAGTACAGCTACGGCTCGACAAGCGGGCAGGCCTCCTCGGGGCAGATGTTGTACGTCCCGCCGGGAACCAACGTTACCCTTGAAGCCACACCCGCGCCCTTCTTGTACTCTTTCGCAGGGTGGACCTCCACTAGGGTTTCCGACTCGGCTACCATCAGTCTGGTAGTCGACTCTCCGACATCTGCCAAGGCAGCATTCTCGCTGAACATACTCACGTTCCTCTCAATTGCGCTTGCCGTGGTGCTGCTGGCTGGCACAGCCGCAATCTACAAGGTGAGGTCCCGTCGAAGAGGGGAGCGACAAGCTCCATCACGTCCAGATGAAAGGCTCGCCCCTGTATCCCTCGCTCGAAAAGTCGAGCTCTTCAAAGTTGATTCCTTCTATGCCTCTGGCTAAGTCCGTTCGAGCCGCGAGAAAATCTTCCTTTGAGTCCCAGAGCGCCGTCCCAATCATGGCTCCAGTCGATTCGTCCCTCCAACCGAACACCGTGATCAGGCCTTTGTGCCCTCTGTGAGCCTCGCCGAACTTCGTCATCGCCGCCTCTAGCTCTTTCTCCTTGCCCGGTCTCACATGGTGTATGCCGATGTTGACGTACATGGGGAAACAGGTTCGAGTTCAGAAGATAAACGTACGCGGACCCAGCTTCATGAGCCCGCAGGATCACCTTAGAAACCTAGCAGGCTGAGTTACATCTAATATCTCCTAAAGCTGTGGCACGAACGGGAGAAAGGGACGCAGCGTGGCTTCGGATGATGAGGCTATCGAGCAAGAACGAGAGGTCGACGCCGAGCCTGACGTTGAACCGGTGGAAGAGATAGAAGAGGACAAAGACGAGGCGGAGATTGAGCAAGACTCTGAGGAAGACGAATCAGATAGAATCGAGGAACGCGAGGACATGATGGTCTCACAATCATCTTCACCAAGACGAGGTGCCAAGCGTTCGAGGCCAAAGGCCCGAGCCAAGCGGCGAAAAGTAAGGAAGAAGCACAAACTCTAAAACAAACTTTAGGAAATGTGAGCTAGGGCAGGCTCTCAACATACTGGGCAAAAGCTGCCAGCCCTTCCTTCGACGACGATTCTGCGAGTTCCCTTCCCTTCGGGGCGAAGACCCAGGACCAACGCCCTTTCACATCGACGTCTAGCATTGCGGTGACCCTCGTCCCTTCTGAGACCTCTTCGAATTTGACTGTTCTTCTTGTTCTCGTGAGCCTAGTCTCG
>DASPVO010000087.1:0-3537 GCA_035622335.1 Nitrososphaerales archaeon | reverse complement strand
CCTCGCGACGGAGGGGGTCCCCGTTATGCCCGACGGCGAGACGTGCTTGAACGGGTACTCGAGCCTCTCCCTGCAGTAGGAGGTCACGAGCCGGCCGCGCCTCCAGATGCTGTCCCAGGCTATGTTCCTCCCTGGAAGGTACTCCTGCGCGACGAACTCGTCGATGCCGACACCCCGCCTGTTCCAGAGCATCACCCAGTCCTCCGCTTCCTCCTTGGTTCCGCAGCTGAGACTCAGCCTTCCCCCTGCTCCGTGCCTGGCCCTCACCCAGACGGGGTGGTCGAGCTTCTCGAAGACCGCCTCGAGGTCGGAGAGCTTCTTCAGGCCGAAGGTCCTCGCCACCGGGACCGAAGCGCTCTTGAGCCGAACGGCGGTCAGGAGCTTGTCCTGGCCGAGCTCCATCACCCGGGGTGAAGGGAGGAAGACAGGCGCCGGCAGCCTCTCCCTCCCCTCCGAAATCACAAGCGCTTCAGACGAAGGCTGCGGGTGGATGAAGCCGACCTTCTCGCGCTCGGCGACCGAGGCCACCTTCTGGAGGAAATCCTTCGAGTCGTGCCTCGGCGTAAGATAGCGCGCCGCGAGGTCCGGGAACTCGATGTAGTACTTGCTGTAGTCGGTGCCGACCACTCTGTATCGGTAGGGGGAAGCCTTCAGAGCTCGGACGAAGTTGACCCCAGCGACCCCGCCGGCCCCGGTCACAAGCACCCGTTCCCTGGCCATGGTTACTCCAACCTGACCCCGACGTGACCGGAAGTCGCCCGGACCACCGTCGTGTCGCCTCTCTTCTCCACGGTCCCTCCCTCCGCGACGACCCTTCTGCCATCTTTAGCCTTGAAGTCCAGGCAGAGGCCTGCTGGCGAGTCGGGCATGCGGAAGCCATCGTCGTCGAGCAGCAGCGGAGCCGCTCTCGCGTTCCACCAGCCAGCGACCGACCTGCCGTTCGCGATGTAACAGTCCGTCGCCCGAAGTTCATCGAGCAGCGCAGGATAGATGCGGCCTCCCTTCATCCTCATCGACTCGGTGTGCCAGAGCAGGGTGAAGAGCCCGTTGACCTCCTTCACGGAGCGCGTCATCGCGCGAAAGTCCCTTCGACCCTCCTCTTCCGTCTTCTTCAGATAACCCCAGAGCGTCGTGTCCATCAGTGCGAGAGGTATTTCGAGAAGCGGGCGGGGCCTCCACTCCTCGTCCGGCGGGTGAAACGGCGTGCAGAGACCCAAACGAAACCCGAGCCTGTCGGTGTTCCCCACTGTTGTGTCATACTCGAACCCCGCCGTCTGCGCGATGGACCAGGTCGCCCCGTAGTCGAAGCGGAGGTAGTGTTCCCTCAATCCCTTCGGCTCGATGCCCGTCCCCTCCCTGAACTTTGTCACCGCCTCCTTCATCCTGTCCTCCGAATCGTGCGTCCCAGTGTCGCCGTGGAGGCCAACGTCCCAGCCGTCCGACTCCAGCGTCCTGAGCTCGCTCGCCATCCTGGTCAGGTCGTAGTTGGATGAGAGGAGGTAGAAGCTGGACCGGACTCCCCTCTTCGCCTCCATCCCCGAAGCGTACGAGATGTTGTTGTACAGGGACTTCAACCCCAGCCTTGCGGTCCAGTAGTCCCAGGCCGAGAAGCGGTCCCTCCTCTCCCTGATGTGGCTCCAGGGACGATCAACGTTGTCAACGTCGTGGGTCAAGCACGCCGCGAAGCTGGCTCCGCCCGGCCACCTGGCCTTCCTGACCGAGAAACCTCGGACCTCGAACGAACGCTTCTCAATGTCCTCCAGCGACCGAAGCAGCATCGAGTCTAGCACGGGATTCTCGGCTCGGGCATCCTCCCTCCCCGCTACCGCCGCCCCGACCGCCTGCACCAGCTCCGAAGGGAGGGAGCCCGACTCGACCACACCCTTCGCGAGTCCCAGGCTCTCCTCAACGAACTTCTCGGAGTAGTCCTCCAGCCCCGCCTTCATCCGCTCTCCTCCGCGACGTTGGGAAAGACACCGGAGAGGAACCGTTCGAGCCTCCTCTGGACCTCAGACTCCGGTCGAGTCGCGTCGACCACCGGAAGACCCCCTCTCCTGGCAATCTCGATGTACTGACTTCTCTCGTCCTCCAGGACCGAACGCTTGTACCTGATGTGGTCTGGCCTCTCTTCTATGACGTTCAGCGACTTCTCGACGGGGACGTCGAGCACGACGGCGAACCTTGGCTTCGGCAGCATGTAGAGCCAGCGGATCGGACGGACTGGGTATCCCAGGGCCTCGTACTTCACGTAGGTGCTCCAGATGTACCTGTCGTATATCACGACCCTTCCCTCCAGACCACGCCCGAATGATGAGATGATGTTGAGCGTAAGGTTGTCAAACGCAGACAGAAGCGGGCGTAGCGGATTTCCTCCGCGCCTCTCGCCCCTCTCCGACCTGTCCCTTCTCACCGCACCTGATACCGCGTCCACGAAAAGGTACCTGTGGAACGGCACCCTCGTGCAGTAGTAGCCCCTCGACCGAAACCACTCCTCGAGCTTCGCAGAGTGCGTCGACTTGCCGCTCCCGTCGATGCCCAGGAGCACAACGGTACCTCCGCGCCTCCCCACCCTCAGCGAGTCGAACGCCCTCCTCTGATACTCGTCGTTGAGCAGAATCGACGCGGCGAATAGTGCTACCGCGAGTGAGTCGACGAGGAACCCTCGTCCCCCTACCAACAGATATCCAGCAAGCGAAGCCAGGAACACCCTCACTGCGTTGGGCACGTCGTTGAGGGGGTCGAGCCTTCTCGCCCTGCTCCTCGCCACGCCGTAAGCCAAGAACAACGCAGCGAGAGCGAGCGCGAAGAGCAGGCCATACGGTGGGATCGCCCAGGAGAGAAATCCGACGACGACCACGACCACTGTGAGAGTTGCCTTCATCTTCAAGGGCTGGACACGCCGCCGACCGCGAGCGAATTATTAGCCTTGTGAGAGTTCTGTCTAAGTCGAGGCCGAAGCCTGCTGTTCCTTCTCGGGCTGAGCCCCAGTCGAGCCTGGCTTCTGGCCGGCGTTCATGTTCGGTATGTCGGCGATCGGCTCAGGAGGCGGGGTAGTGGCCATCGTGTAACCTATCCATGCGAGTATCCCGAGCAGAAGAGCCACCGCCAGGAACGCTGTGACCCGCAAGGTGACCTCCCACGCGTAGACGAGCAGGACCCCGTAGATGACTATCCCGATTATGCTCCCGATGAGTATCGCACCCCCGACGGCAGAATCGTTCGCCAAGTGTCTGCCGCTCTCACGCGGAGGCAATTTAACGATTGTGCTGTACCGCCCTCTCAGCGGAGTGCCTCTAGCGCGAACCCAGGGTCACCCCTGGTCGAGACGTAGACTCCTCGCGCTCCGTCCTCTCTCGCGAGAGAGACTACCGACTTCGCCCTCGCCGTCAACACGTCTCCCCCTCCGCGAGCAGCCCTCTTCAAATCCAGAGGCAAGTCCCATCGGAACCTTCTGCCCGTCTCTCGAACGTCCTGGAGGGACCTGAAGGGGAAGACCCCCAGCAGAGTCTTGTCATTGAGCCCCCAGCGCTTCAAGAG
>DASPVO010000086.1:0-15743 GCA_035622335.1 Nitrososphaerales archaeon | reverse complement strand
CGTAGGTCACCCCTACGAGAATCAGCGTCAGCCCCGCGCCGAAAGCGAGGTTCCCCCACAGATCGAGCGACTGGTCCCGATTGATCTTTCCGACCTCCTTGAGCCTGAGGTAAGACCACGCCGTGCCGAACACTCCGACCGGGACGCTCACGAGGAAGATGTACCTCCAGTTGTAATACGCGAGCACGCCGCCCATAATCAGACCGATGAGTGACCCAGCCAGGACCGAGACCATGTTGATTCCAAGAGCCTGACCGCGCTCGTGCTCAGGGAAGGCGTCGGTGAGGATCGCCGCGCCGTTGGCGAAGAGGAACGCTCCTCCGATGCCTTGGATTATCCTGAACGTTATCAGCTCGGAGGCCCCAAGCGTGCCTGTGTTGGGCGTCAGGTACGCTAGGACAGACCCTATCGTGAAGATTGCAAACCCGAGGTTGAACAGCTTCACCCTCCCGAACATGTCCGAGATCCGCCCGAACGTCACGAGGAGGGTCGCGGTGCACACGCTGTACCCGAAGAGGAGCCACAGAAGGTACTGGAAGGACGTGAGCGGATTCATGTCCAAGCCCCGGAAGATTGCCGGGAGCGAGATCAGGACTATCGTGCCATCGAGAGACGCCATCAGAGCGCCTATCGTCGTGTTGGAAAGAGCGACCCACTTGTACTCCACTTGCTCTCGAGTCTCTGGTGAACCGGCTCTAGATGACCCCCTTAAGAAATTGACTTCGGGAAAAGGCTTAATGCCGCAGAAGCTCCCATCGCGATGGCTTGTCGATAGGCAGGAAGTTGACCCAGCCCACAGGCAGACCCGCAGAGCTATTCGCACCACTGCCGGGCGGGAAGGTCAAGTGTACCGCATGTGCGAGATACTGCCAGATAGGCGAGGGACAGGTTGGACTCTGCGGAGTAAGGGGCGTGGTGGGAGGAAGACTGTACCTTCTCGTCTACGGCAAAGTTATCGCGGGACACATCGACCCCATCGAAAAGAAACCCGTCGTTCATTACAGACCCGGGTCGAAGATATTCTCCATAGCTACGACAGGCTGTAACTGGTTGTGCTCATATTGCCAGAATGCTGACATAAGCCAGAGGCGCAGGGTCGAGGGCATCGATGCCACTCCTGAGGAGATCGTCGACAAGGCGAGCGCGTACGGATGTGAGGGTCTGGCCTACACCTACAATCAGCCGACAATATTCATGGAGTACGCAAGGGACGTCGGCCGGATCGCGAGGGCGCGAGGAATCTTCAACATCTTCGTCTCCAACGGGTTCGACACGCCCGACACGGTGAACTTGACAAAGGATTTCCTCGACTGCATCACTGTCGACTTCAAGGGAAGCGGAGAGACTTCGTTCGTCAGGCGATACATCGGCATCCCTTCAGCGGACCCAATCTTTCAGAACCTCCTCGATCTGAAGGAGAGGACCAAGGTCCACATCGAAATCACTGACCTGATTGTCCCGAACGTCGGAGATGACCTGGTGGCGGCCGAACGCCTCTGCAGGTGGGTCTACGACCGCCTTGGGCCCGACACTCCGGTCCACTTCCTCAGGTTCCACCCCGACTACAAGATGATGGACCTGCCTCTGACGCCGGTCGAGACCCTCGAGCGGCATCATGCCATAGGGAAGAGGGCCGGACTGAACTACGTCTACATAGGCAACGTCCCCGGCCATCCGGCGGAGAACACCTACTGTCCCGGCTGCGGACGGGTGCTGGTCGGTCGTATGAGTTATGAGATCACGGAATACAACTTGGACGACCAGAACAAGTGCTCGTTCTGCGGGTACAAGACACCCATAGTCGGCCCGCTGAGCCGCTCCTTCGACCAGGACAGGTTCCTGCCCGTGATCAACTGATTTCGATCTGCTTCTGCTTGACGAATTTCTCTGCGTCTAGAAGCGCCTTGCAGCCGTCGGCAGCCGCCGTCACGGCCTGTCTGTACCTGAAATCGTGGACGTCGCCCGCCGCGAAGACTCCCGGGACGCTGGTCTCGGTCTCGTTCTTCAGCTTGATGTAGCCGTTCCTCTCGAGCTCGAGCTGGCCCCTGAATACGGCCGTGTTGGGGTCGTAGCCGATCGCGACGAACAGACCGTCGACTTTGAGCTCGCGCTCGCTCCCCGTTTCAGTGTCCCTGAGCCTGACACCGCTGACTCTGGCGTCTCCCAGGACCTCGGTCACCTCGGAATTCCAGATGCACTTGATCTTCGGGTCGGCGAACGCTTCCTTCTGGAGCGCTGCGCTCGCCCTGAACTCCTTCCGTCTGTGAATCACTTCGACAGAGCTGGCAAAGTTCGTGAGGAACGTTGCCTCCTCCAGAGCCGTGTCACCTCCGCCGACCACCGCGACCTTCTTTCCCTTGAAGAAGAAACCGTCGCAGACCGCGCAGTTGGAGACCCCTCTGCCCATGAGACGCATCTCAGAAGGTAAGTTGAGCCTTCTGGGGTTCGCTCCTGTCGCGACTATCACCGAGAGCGCCTTCGTCGCGCCTCCGTCCGTGACCAGCTCGAACGGATGCGTCTTGAAGTCGGCCCTCTTCACTTCTTCTGGGACGAGACGTGCACCCAGCCGCTCGGCCTGGGTCTTCATCCTCTCCATTAGGTCGGGCCCCAAGATCGGGTCAGGGAAGCCTGGATAGTTCTCGACCTCGCTCGTGACCATCAGCTGTCCCCCGTACGCGGTCCCCGTGAAGACTATGGGGTCAAGGTCAGCCCTAGCCCCGTATATGGCTGCGGTCAGTCCGGCCGGCCCCGAGCCGATTATGGCGAGCTTAGCGACCTCTTCCTTCATCGTGGGACAGTTTGCCAATTCCCTGCTCATAAGTCTGACGCGTCTCTAGTTCGTCAGAGCAGCTTTGCTTCTCTTTGAGCCGTGTTGAGCTCGTCGGAGAGCTTGTTCTGGGCGCGGTCGAGCCTTCTGCGATAGCTTGGCAGAAGCTTGTCGAAGACCTCCTTCCTCATCCTCTTCGTATAGTACTGCTCGTAGAGGTTGAGCAGGTCCTTAGCAGCCCTGTCGACCTCCCTCTCAGTGTCGTGAAGCTGCGAGAGGACGTCCGTGAACTTCGAGCTCGCGGACTTCTGCTTCAGCTCGTTGAGCCTCTGGAGCGCGCGGCTCCTGAATGTGTCAAACCTCCCGCGAATCCCGTCGAAGTACGTCTTTCCGACCTGGTTCGGGTCCTGGCCGGCGACCTCCTCGAAGGACGTGTTGATCAGGGTCGTCTTCTCCTCGAACGCCTTCACCATGGCGGTCGCTTCTTCGGAAGATACCTCCTCGGCCTCAAGCTCCTCCTCGCCCAGACTCCTCGACCTGACCGCGAACGCTCCGACGAGTAGGATGACGAAGACGGCTGACGCAGCCGGGACTCCGGGGTCGAGCGCCCAACCCACCGACAGATCGTAGGAGAATACCACGCTCCCCGGTTGAAGTGGAAGCACGTTCGAATAGTCTGAGGGAGCCGTCTGGACTACCTTGAAGCCCGGTGTCAGAGTCATCTTGAGCACGTACGTGTCCACGAAGGCCTCGATGGGCGGCGCAGAAGGAACGGTGACCTTCACCGTGCCCCCGGACTCTGTGTAATACTGCTTTGAAAGCGGGTAGGAGTAGACCAGCGTGAGGTTGGCCCCGGGAGCAACCGGGAGTGCGTACGAAGCGACCGCGAAGTCGATCTCGTCATTCTGGATCGGGACGCTGGTAGCGGTTATCAGCGGAGGCTGGGCGGGAGGCAACACGGTGACCGTACCGTTGTCGGGCTCGAGTGGCGCGATCACCAGGTTCGTGAGCTCCGAAGTCCCCAGGTTTCCGATCAGCAGAGAATCCTCCACAGTGGGTAGCCCGTTCGAACCCACGCTTATCGTCCTGATCGCGTGGTACACTACTATTGGCGTGAAGTCGGGAACGTCCCCGGGTGAAATCGCCAAGACCTGACTGGCGGCAGCGAGACTCGAAGGCTTGGTTATGGTGTCGAAGTAGGTCCCGTTGAGCTCGTTCAGGCTCTGCTGGTAACCTGTCGGGTCGCTGATGAACTGCATCGACAGCGGAGCCCTAATCTCGAGCTTGGTGGTCGACGCTTGAAGGCTGATGGAGGGGCTCGTCATGAGAAGGAGGCTCTGATTCACGTTGGCCACCCTCACTGCAATGTCGTTGACGAGCACCTTGAACGAAAAGGAGCTCGCGTCGCCTGGCGAGAGCGACTGTCCGTTGGATACCACGAAGTCGGTCTGGTTGCCCTGACCACCCGTGCTCAGAGAATATCCAGTTCCCGTCACCGAGTCGCTGCTGACGACTAACCTGGAAGTGACGTTCTGGGTGAAACCAATCGTGAGCTGCGGTATCTGCTCTGCCACCGACGCATTGTCGGTGAACGTCACCGACTCATTGATCACCGCATAGCCGTACGAGTGTATGATGTACTGGCTGTTGACGCTGACCTTCGGGACGGTCTGTCCTCGCGCCACCGGCACAGAGGGAAACGAGACGGCGAGCAGTAGGGTCAAAGCCAGGATGATGAATAATCTCTTCAATCGTCTGCTCGCGGTCCCATTAGGTTATTATTTTAGCGTTCTTTCGCCCGGCCGGCGCTTGTTTTGTCGAGAAAACATCCTCTTCTTCCCAACCTTGACGAGTCGATAGTGAAGGAGATGCTGACAAAGATAGGCGCAGAATCGGTCGAAGAGCTGTTCTCGGACATCCCGGAGGGAGCCAGGCTGAAGCGGCCGCTCCGAATCCCCGAGGGCGCGACGGAGTATGAGGTCAGGAGAGAGCTCGGAGAGAGGCTGGCCAAGAACAAGACGCATCCGTCTTCGCTCTGCTTCTTGGGCGGTGGGGTCTGGCCCCACTACATACCGGCGGCGGTCGAGTCGGTCCTGGCCAGACAGGAGTTCTACACGAGCTACACTCCCTACCAGGCAGAAGCGAGTCAGGGGATGTTGCAGGCTCTGTTCGAGTACCAGAGCCTGATGTGCGACCTGCTGGGAATGGCGGCCTGCAACAGCTCAATGTACGACTGGGCGTCGGGCGTCGCCGAGGCCGTCAGAATGGCTGTGAGGGTGACCGGCAGGGACACCGTCCTGGTCGCGAAGAACGCCGGACCTGAAAGAGTCGACGTGACAAGGACATACGTGGAACCTCTCGGGCTGAAGGTCAAGGAATTCGGGTTTGACCGAAAGACAGGACAGGCGGACTTCACGGGGGCGAAGGAGCTCATCAACCACGACGTGGCCGCCGTCTACTTCGAAAACCCGAACTACTTCGGCGTCGTCGAAGAAGGGGCGGACGAACTCGTGAAAGCGGCCCACGAAGCTGGTTCTCTCGCGATAGTAGGCGTTGATCCAATCTCGCTCTCACTACTGAGGGAGCCCGGCGGCTACGGCGCAGACATAGCGGTGGGAGAGGGCCAGCCCCTCGGGATACCGATGAACTACGGGGGCCCGCACCTCGGGATACTCGCCGTGAACGACCTCAAGCTCGCTCGAAACATGCCAGGCAGGCTGATAGGACAGACGTCCACCATCGACGACCCGAAGCAGAAGGCGTTTGCGATGGTCCTCCAGGCCAGGGAGCAGCACATCCGCAGGGAGACGGCGACTTCGAACATATGCACCAACCAGGCTCTCATGGCTCTGGCAGCAGCGTGCTATCTCGCCCTCTTGGGGAAGACGGGGTTCCGGGCGCTCGGAGAGTCCATAATCTCTCGCTCTCACTACGCCGTGAAGCGCCTCTCAGAGCTCCCCGGGGTGGCATCGCCCATCTTCGGCGGTTCGTACTTCAAAGAATTCGCTGTGGGATACAGCGAGGCGAGCGCTGAGGACGTTTTCCGTCGGCTCCCGGACAAGGGCATCCTGGGAGGATACCCGCTGACCAGGCGATTCGATCTGGGGATCGACGCGGGGATGTACTGTGTGACCGAAGTCCACTCGAAGGACGACATCGAGAGACTGGCCAACACCTTGGAGGCGCTTCTCAGAGGATGAAGGAATACAGACAGGCCTTCTGGAACGAGCCCCTGCTCAAGGAGCTCAGCCGACCAGGGAGGGTCGGTTCCATTCCTCCGGTTGACGAAAGCATTCTCAGTCAGACAGGTGACGCTTCGTCCCTGATCCCCAAGAAGATGCAGAGAGATTCCGTTCCCCTCCCCGAGCTCTCAGAGCTGCAGGTCCTCAGGCACTTCAACCGGCTCTCTCAGATGAACTTCTCAGTGGAGCTCGGGATGTACCCTCTTGGGAGTTGTACGATGAAGTACAACCCCAAGGTGTCCGAGATGATAGCTTCTTCGGACGGTATGAGAAACGCCCATCCGCTTCAGCCCGAAGGCTCGGTCCAGGGCCTGCTCTCCGTTCTGCACGAGCTTGGCCTGTTGCTGAGCGAGATAACCGGGATGGAGAGGTTCTCTCTCTCGACGGCGGCGGGGGCCCAGGGAGAGTTCGCCGGTGTTCTCATGATACGGAAGTACCTCAGGGACCTCGGTCTCTCAGAGAAGGATGAGATACTCGTCCCGGATTCGGCTCACGGCACAAACCCTGCGAGCGCAACCATGGCGGGATTCAAGGTGGTCAAAGTCCCCTCCGACGAATCGGGCCTCGTGAGGGCGAGCGCTGTGAAGCAACTTCTATCTGAAAAGACGGCTGGGATGATGTTCACGGTACCGAACACTCTGGGTCTCTTCGAGGGGGAGGTGACAGAGGTCTGCGACGCCGTCCACGGAGCCGGCGGGCTGATGTACTACGACGGGGCAAACATGAATGCGCTCCTCGGAAAAGCGAGGCCGGGAGACATGGGCTTCGACGTCGTGCACCTCAACCTTCACAAGACGTTCGCGACACCCCACGGAGGCGGCGGGCCAGGCGCGGGCCCGGTCGGGGCCACGCAGAAGCTTGCAGACTATCTTCCAATCCCCGTCATCTCAGAGAAAGGGGGGGCGTACTTCCTGGACCGCAGCCTGAAGCGGACCATCGGCCCTCTCAAGGGTTTCGTTGGGAACTCAGCCGTCCTGCTGCGAGCTTACGCCTACATCAGGCTCCTGGGTTCGTCGGGGTTGGACGACGTTTCCTCGCTCGCGGTTCTCGCTGCCAACTACCTCTGGCGGAGCCTCGACGAAGACTCCTTCAAGTCCGTGGGTAAGCAAGCGTGGAGGAAGCACGAGGTAGTCGCCTCTGCCAGCGGCAGACTCCCAGGCACCGCGATGAAGGTGGCCAAGGCCGTGCTCGACTACGGTTTTCACTCCCCCACCGTATACTTCCCTCTCATAGTCAGCGAGGCTCTGATGATAGAGCCGACGGAGTCAGAGCCGTTGGAGGTCCTCGACGAATACGCGAAGGCTCTCAACGCGATTCACAGAGCTATCGAAAGGGGAGAGGCTGGCAATCCGCCCGTTAACACCAGCGTCACCAGGGTGGACGAAGTGAAGGCGTCTCATCCGGCCACACTCAAGGTGCGCTGGTAGCACGGCAAGGCCTTATATCCGGTCGGCGGCGTGACGGAACCTTCCGTGGAAACTGATCTAGCGAAGAAAGTATCGTCCACGCTGAACGATCTCATCGACGAGGAGACTAAGCGGAAGTTCGGGGAGCTCAACGTAGTCACCGCGGTCGAGGAGACGTCTCCAGGTTCCTTCAAGATAAGATTCCGTTCCCTTTCGCCCTACAGCCCGCTGGCGGTCGATGTGGGCAGAGAGATCAGGAGGTCTGCCCTTTCCGTTTCAGGCGTGAGGGCCGTCGAGGTCGAGTCCACGGGCCACATGATGGACGACCTGATCAACAGGCTGGTCAATGTTGAAGCAAAGCCCCAGGTAAAGTGACCGATGGGCGCGTGCAAGCCCGCTGGTCAAAAATGTGTGAACCAGTTGTTTACTGTTTTAACCGACCGTTTCTAAATTCCTCGCTTTATAAGGCGGTCTTCGCCCCCATATTGTCAAGCCTCGAAGGCAGAGTTGTAGCTGTAGGAATCGGAAGCGCAGGCAGCAGGATTCTCTCATCCCTGAGCAAGGAATCAATCACGATAGACAGGTTCGCGTACGTTTCGTGTGACGCGGGTGACTTCGCCCTGGCAGGCGAGGGAGAAAGGATACTCGTCGAGTGCCCCGTCGACCAGAAGCTCAATCCCGCGATGGTCAGGGGGCTAGCGATAAAGACGAACCGACGGATCCGCGCTGCGGTGCAGGGAGCCGAGGTCGTTCTCGTCGTCGCGGGGCTGGGTGGCGCGACCGGGTCTGGTCTCGCTCCAGTCGTAGCTTCGATCGCCCAGGACGAGGGTGCGACAACCGTGGGCGTGGCTGTCATGCCTTTTGACTACGAGAAGAAGCTCAAATTCTACGCGGGGGTCTCGCTTAGGCGGCTCAGGGCGGCTTCTCGTGGGGTGATAGTAATCGACAATGACACTATGTTGAGGTCTTCCCCCGACGACCTGACCCTCACGGATGTCTACGCCTCGGCGAATGCGGAGGCAGCAAAGGCGCTCGCCTCGCTCTTTGCTAAACCCTCAGACTCTGCCGTCCCCGTCGGCACGAACAAGGTCTTGGGGGCCATTCTCCAAGACGGCTACTCGCTGCTCGGGATGTCGAGCTCCGCATCTCCGGACAAGGCCGAAGAGGCGCTCGCGGGGGCCGTCGTCTCGATAGGGAAGATCGCGGAAGCGAAGGAGGCAGAGCACGCTGTGGTGATTCTCACTGGCGACCAGTCGGTCTCGGCGGCAGACGTGGGAGTCGCTGTCAAGAGGCTGGGTTCGATGATGGACAATCAGAATGTGGACGTCGAATACGGAGTGAGATACGCAGGGAGCTCTCAGCTCCAAGTCAGTCTGCTCGCTTCTGGATTCAAGTCTACGAAGTACGACGACTACGACCCGCTCGCGAAGATACTTGGAGGAAAGACTCTGGACGACGACATGGACGTCTCCCTCACAGACGGGCTCGCCCTGATACAGCCCTGCGACTAGCGGACGAGTTCTTCGGCAGCTTGCATCTCCTCCTTCTCGATCTTCTTGAATAGAGGAGATACGTCGCCTATCTTCTGACCCGGACTGATGCTTGGTCTGCCCGCGAACGCCCAACCCCTCTCCTGCACCGTCCCTTGCATTCCGAGCTGTCTCCAAAGAGACTCCGAGCTGAAGGGGAGGAATGGGTTGAGCAGCACCGAGATGCTCGCCGCGAGAGCGCACGATTGGTGCATGGTCGCAGGCTCGTCATTGGAGTTCTCCCAGGGCGCTTTGTGCTGAAAGTACTGGTTGCAGCTCGAGGAGAAGTCGAGGACCCTCTTCAACGCCCTGTCGAAGTGTCCCTGTTCTATCAGGTCTGACACTCCCTTGGCTGCGGCGGCGGTTTCGCGCTCCATCTCCTCTTCAGCCACTCCTCGCTTCTCGGGTGTCGGCACCACCCCTCCGTGCTTGGTCTTGACGAAGACGAGTGTCCTGTACGCGAAGTTGCCAATGGAAGCGACGAGCTCGTTGTTTATCTTGTCCCTGAAGTCTTCCCAGGCAAAGTCGCAGTCCGTCTGACCGAAGGGTACGATCCTTGCGAGGTAGTATCTCAGGTAGTCTGGCGGAAAGACTCCGCGGAAGTCCCTCACCGTTATCATCCAGTGGCGGCTCTTCGAGATCTTCCTGCCCTGGAGGAGGACGTGCCCTCTGGTTGGTATGAAGTCAGGGAGCCTGTAGCTTCCCTCTCCCATCCTCATGCTCGGAAGGAAGAGGTAGTGATGGTATACGATGTCCTTTCCGATGAAGTGATATATCGTCGAGTCGTTCCAGTACTTCTTCCCGGCTTCTCCCGTCTTTTTGACAGCCTTGAGCGCGGTAGCTATGTAGCAGAGATGGTTGTCGAACCATCCGTAAAGAACTTTCCCTTCCGCCTCCTTCAGCGGGATCGGCACACCCCAATCGATGTCTCGCGTAATGTCCCAGTCCTGCAGGCCGTCCTTGATCCAGTTCAGAACGTAGTTCTTGGAGTCCGACTGAAGGTTCTCGTTTTCAGTGAGCCAGCCGCGGAGTCTGTCGGAGAAAGCGGAGAGCTTGAAGAAGTAGTGCCTGCTCTTCTTCATGACGGGAGGGGCGCCGCAGATGGCGCAGCGCGGCTCCAGTATTTCACCCGGCCTGATCGTCCTCCCGCAGTTCTCGCATCCATCGGAGTATTGATCCTTCGCACCGCAGTAGGGGCAGGTTCCCTTTACGTACCTGTCCGGGAGGAACTTCCTGTCGTTGTTGCAGTAGAACTGGTCAATGTCCGATTCAAATATGTAGCCATTCTCATTCAGCCTCCTGAAGAACTCCTGGACGAGCTCGACGTTCTCCGCCGAGCTGGTCCTGTCGAAGAGGTCGTAGTCTATCCCTAGTCCAGAGAGGTCTTCTCGAAAGCGCTTGTTCCACACCTCGACGTACTCGCTCGGCTTGGTCTTCGCCTTCTCCGCCGCAATCAGGATTGGAGTTCCGAAGTCGTCCGAGGCGCAGACCTGGATGGCTTCTCTCCCGTTGAGCTTCAGGTATCGGTACAGTATGTCAGCGGGTAGGTAGGTGCTTGCGATGTGCCCGACGTGCAGGTCGTTGTTGGCGTAAGGCAGCGCCGCGGTTATGATCGTCTTGCCCTTCTGTCCACTCACTTTTGTCTCGTCTCGTCCGAGAGTATAATAGCATTGTTCGCAGTTCCGCCCTGTTAGGACCAGCTCTGTGAGTATCTCTTCTGCTCTTCTGTCGGAGAGTCTATCGCAATCCCGAGCGAGTCAAGCGCTGCCCTTGCAACCCTGATGTCCGCCGACTCGGGAGCCACGTACACTTTAGGTTCCAATCGACCGCGGTTCTCCCTGATGTACAGCGCGGCCATGAACTGGTTCGCGAACGACATCTGCATGACTTCCGGAGGATGGCCTTCGGCGGCGACGAGGTTCGCAATTCTCCCCTTCCCGATGAGATAGACCTTCTTGCCGTCACCCAATTCTATTCTCTCGACGTTAGGCCTCACCCCGCTTACACGCTTTGCTTTCGAATAGAGAGCGCCGGCGTCGATCTCCACGTCAAAGTGCCCCGCGTTCGCCAGGATGGCCCCGTCGCGCATCCTGCGGACCGCCCCAAAGGGAATCACCCGCTTCTGTCCAGTCGCCGTGATGAAGAGGTCGCCCGTCTTGACCGCTTCGTCCAGTCTACCCACCTCGAAGCCGTCAAGGTGCGCTTCAATCGCTTTGATTGGGTCTATCTCCACTACGGTCACCCTCGCTCCCAATCCGCGAGCCCTGGCCGCGATCCCTCTTCCCACCCAGCCGTAGCCCACCACGACGACCCTCTTTCCTGCTATGAGGAGCGCAGTCGCCCGCATGACCCCGTCCATCGTGCTCTGGCCCGTCCCGTACCTGTTGTCGAAGAGATATTTTGTCTTGGAGTCGTTTACGGCGACGACGGGATATCTCAGTTTTCCCGCTCGCTCAAGAGCCCTCAGCCTGACGACTCCCGTGGTCGTCTCCTCTGAGCCCCCGTCGAGCCTCAACTTTGATTGGTGTGCCGCCACGTGCAGGTCCCCTCCGTCGTCTATGAGTTGGTCGGGCTTGGATGAAATTACCTTCCCTATGCACGAACCATATTCTTTTGGCGTCTCCCCCCTCCAGGCCCAGACTTCCGTCCTCGTGGCCAGGTACGCCGCGATGTCGTCCTGAGTTGAGAGGGGGTTCGCCGCTGCTACCTTCACGTCTGCGCCCGCACGGAGCAGCGCGTCTATCAGCACGGATGTCTCCTTTGTTATGTGAAGACACACGCCGACCTTCACTCCTGAAAGCGGCCTCTCTCCGCCCTCCTCATCAGCGAGCAGCGTGAGGGCCTTCATGTGGTCCTTCGCCCACTTGAAGTTCTTCTCGCCCATTCCGGCGAGCTTAGGGTCAGCGATTCTACTCAGCTTCTGGGTCCACTCCTGCCTGCCAAGATGTGCGCGGACCTGTCTACGAGCAACTTTACCGAGGCGCCCGCCTCTTTCATGACTTTAAGGACTTCCGAGTGCGTCACCTTCGCCTGCATTCCGGCCCCCAGATTGGTGGCGACGACTATCGACGCGTAACTGATGCCAGTTTCGCGTGCGAAGACCACCTCAGGGACCCCGGTCATCCCGACAACGTCGCCACCGAGCGTCCTCAACATCTTGACCTCGGCCGCCGTCTCGAACCTTGGGCCGTCCAAGGAGACGTAGACAAGGCCGGGATGTACCCTGATCCCGGCGCCCCTCGCAGCGGCCAGTATCACCGAATTCAATTTTGAGTCATACGGGTACGTCATGTCGGTGTGCACCACCCCACTCGAGAAGAAGGTCTTCGGCCTGTCAGACGTGAAATCGATGAACTGGTCCACGAGGCCCACTTCGCCCACGCCGAACCCTTCGTTGATAGAACCGACAGCGCTGGTCGCGATTATCTTGTCAACCTTGAGCTCCAGCAGCGCTGCGATGTTGGCCCTGTAGTTCACTTCCTGCGGAGCTACCCTGTGGTCCACCCCGTGTCTGGGAAGCAGGTAGTACGCACCATCGCGGGCCGAGAAGAGCACGACTTCCCCGAATCTGGTCTTCACCGTCCTACGATCTGAGGGTCCGAAGTGATCGGTCATCCCCGACCCCGCGATCACCGCCAGGGTCGTCCGGCTACTCCGAGTCATACTTCACTAAGGAGAAGACCTCCGCCCCGGGAAGCTTCTCTCTGCCCTTCAGAAACGCGAGCTCCGCGATGAACGCGAACCCGACGATATCCCCGCCGAGCTCCTGGACCAGGGCCCCGGCGGCCGCGGCCGTCCCCCCCGTGGCCAGCAGGTCGTCGACTATCAGGACCCTTTCGCCCCGTGCGACACCGTCTGAGTGAATTTCCAGTCCCTGCCTTCCGTACTCGAGTTCGTAATCTCTTACCCTCTTGCTCGACGGGAGCTTGCCCGCCTTCCTGGCCGGGACGAATCCGACCCCCAGTCTATCGGCGAGCGCTGACCCCACGATGAATCCTCTGGCTTCGATCCCCACTATCTTGTCTATCTTCGCACGAGAGTAGTGTTCCTGAAGCGCGTCTATCGATCTCTTCGACAGCACCCCGTTCTTCCAGAGCGTAGTCAGGTCCCTGAATACGACACCCTTCTTCGGATAATCGGAAATGCTGCGAATGGCGCCTCTCAATTCCTCTTCGAGGGAGGGAGTCACACGCTCAGCCTCGCGTGCATCAGGGCTCGACCGCACTCGCAAGACCTCTTCTTGGGCAAGCGCTTGGTCACCTCAGTGATCAGCAACCTGAGCTTACCCATGTTCTCGTTGAAGACCTCGACCACCTCTTCGTGCGACACCGGCTTGGCTTCGGGGTTACCCTCCAGGCCCACGTCGTAATCCGTGACTACCGAGATGTTCAGATAGCACAGCTCAGCCTCCCTGGCCAGAATCGCTTCGGGGTACTGTGTCATGTTGATGATATCCCACCCTTGCCTCCTGAAGAAGAGACTCTCAGCTCGGGATGAAAACCTAGGGCCCTGAATCACGACGACCGTCCCTCTGCTATGGACGTTCAGTCCCAGCCCCTCCGCGGTCTCGACGCCTATCCGCCTCATTTCCGGGCAGTAGGGGTCTGCACTGCTCACGTGCGTCGTCTCCGGTCCGTCGAAGAACGTGTCTCGCCTCCCCGATGTGAAATTCACGAATTGGTCGCAGATGACGAAGTCTCCGGGTTTGACCTCGGGCTTCAGGCTTCCTACAGCGCAGGGACCGATCACCCTCGTGACGCCCAGTCTCTTGAAGGCAGTCACGTTCGCACGGTATGGGACCATGTGCGGAGGAAATTGATGCTTGACCCCGTGCCTTGGGATGAAAGCCACCGTCTTCCCACCGACGCGGGAGAGAGTAACGGCCGCGCTGGGACTTCCATAGGGCGTCCTGACCTTGAAGCTAGACGCCCCTGGCAGAAACTTGTAGAATCCCGAACCACCGAAGACCCCTACCTCAGCCTTGCGGTTCACGGGTTGGCCCTGCGATTTTTACTTTTAATCTTTGACGTCCTCTACGGGCCCGAACCTTCCATGAGCCAGAAGACGTTTCCGTCAGGGTCGGAGAACATGCCAGAAACGTCACCCCAAGGCTGTTTCTTGACGGGAGATGTGAACTTCACGCCCTTCGCCTTCAACTTCGCTTCCTCCTTCTTGGCGTCGGTGACGTAGAACGCGATTCCCGTGTTTCCGGGCTCCAGGTCGCCCTCGCATAGATGCAGCTTAGCGTTCGAGCCCTTCGGCCAGACCAGCACCCAGTGGCCATCTCCTGACGACTCGAACCCAAGAACGTCCTCGAACCACTTCGCTGATTTCTTGTTGTCAGAAACGACCACAGCGGCGGAGACCTCTTTTGAGACCATGGACGGCAGAACGGGTCAATCCGATTTAGGCGTTTCCAAAGTATTGAAATACTCGCAGAGTGATTTTTTCGTCCGATGAAGTCTTACGAAGACCTTCTTGCAAGGGCGCGCGTAGGGTTCGACAAGGACGCGAAGCAGTCCGGAGCCCTGAGGCTGGAACTTCCAGAACCAGACGTGATCTGGGTCGGGAACAGGACGATATTCAGGAACTTCGCCGTCTTTCCCAAGCTCATACGCAGAGACCCGGACAGGGTCCTGATGTACCTCGCGAAAGAGCTCGCGACGGCCGCATCTCTCGACGGCGAGCGGGCCATCTTCATCGGGAGGAAGGACAGAGACTCCTTCAACCAGCTCCTGCAGCGCTACGTCAAGGAGGGGGTGATCTGCACCGTCTGCGGGAGCCCTGACACGCACCTCGAGAAGGACAAGAGGATGTGGTTCCTCGTCTGCGAGGCGTGCGGAGCGCGCTCTGCCGCTAAGGTGGTGTAACCTGTCGCAGGGCTTCTCCGTGAGCACCGCTTCCTTCAAGGAGAGCACCCTGGTCAACATATGCGATGAAGAGCTTCTGGGGAGGACTGTGACTGAAGGCAGGCTTCAAGTGAAGATCTCGAAGGAGTTCTACTGCAAAGAGATAGTGGACGAGTGGAAGGCCCTCCAGCTCATCAAGCAGTGTTCCATCGTCAACCTGGCGGGTGACAGGTCGGTAGCCCTCGCCTTGCGGAACAAGATAGGGGCGGAGCAGGCGATCAGAAAGATCGAGGGCGTCCCCTTCCTTATGATCTACAAGTTTCTGCGCTGACTTTCCTCGAGGAACTTCTTCAGCAGCTCCTTCTGCGTGCCCGTGATGCTCTTGGGTATCACGACCTCCAGCTTGACGTACTGGTCTCCCTTGCCCCAGCCGTTGAGCTTTGGCATACCCTTGCCCTTCACCTTGAAGATGGTCCCCGGCTGCGTGCCGGACGGGATGGAGAGCTTGACGTCTCCGTAGAGAGTGGGAACGCTGATGTCGGTCCCGACCGTCGCCTCGACAGCGCCCACCTTCGTCTGAAGGTAGATGTCGTTCTCCTGCCTGAGGAAGTTGGGATGCGGCCTCATGTTCACGACCACGTAGAGGTCTCCTGGCGGAGAGCCGTTCTCACCCGCGTTCCCTTCTCCCTTCATCCTGAAAGTGTGGCCGTCGTCCACACCCGCTGGTATCACGAGCTTTATCCGCCTGCTTCTTTCGACCGCCCCTCGTCCCCTGCACTCCTTGCATGGCGAGTCGATGGTGTAACCCGTACCGCCGCACCTTCCGCAGCTGCTTATCCTGACCAGCCTGCCGAATCCTGACGACTGCACCTTCTGAACCTGTCCGGTCCCTCCGCAGTTCTCGCAAACCCTCCTGGTTGTTCCGGGTGCGGCTCCGCTCCCCTGGCAGG
>DASPVO010000085.1:0-26274 GCA_035622335.1 Nitrososphaerales archaeon | reverse complement strand
AGACGGATCCGCGAGCCTTTGCTTCTCCCCCTATGAGATCCTGGATGATCTCGTCGAGAGACTTCGCGCTGGGACGAACCTCAACCTTTCCTCTGTCCACGTACTCCGCCTCGAATTTGTATTCCTTCGATGTCGGGCCCTGCTTGGTGACCAAGAGATCTGGCAACTGAGTTCGGATTTCTGCAACCCGTTTTTTCGGATATAAAGAATTTGAAGTACGAATTCACAGAACTGAATTACTGATGGATTGCGAGAGAAAGAGCATACGTTAAGCAGCAATATGCAGTGCTTTCGCGCCGACCCAGGCACGCGCAAAGGGTCGAAGGCAGCAGTCAGACGATGTAGAGGTATATTTGGGACGACGGGTCAGATTTGGTTGGGGTCCAGCCTTCAAACGTCCAAGAGTAGCTCACGACTCTTGTCCCTTTTCGGAGCTCGCCCTGCAGCTTCGACCTCAGCCGTCGATTGGTGCCCTGGGTCAGGAACAGAGTTACGACGGTGGCGGAAGAGATGTCGGAATGGAAGAAGTTGCCATAGACGACCTTGGCGCTCCCAGAGAGCCCCATCGTCCAGATGAGGAATCGGGACAACGCGACGCGTATCGGGTCAGCTTCTACGCCGACGGCCCTGGCCACGTGCCTCTTTGCCGCTGCGATAATTATTCTCCCGTCTCCTGAACCCAAGTCGTAGACGATGTCCTCTGGCCCGACCTGGGCCATGTCGAGCATCTTGCTGACGTTAATGGAGGAAGTCGGGGTCCACGCTGCCCCTATTATCGCGGGCCAAAGAACGCTGACTAGCAAGACGCACGACCCCAGGACCAGGAGTGCCCCTAGGTCCTGAGTTACCGAGTCAAGCAACGTGAGAGGAGACAGAAAGTGAGATTTCTCGCTTTCTCCACCGCAGCCGTTCAATCAACTTCGAGATTCTCTTCAAGAGGCCAAGGAAACTTAATAATGGATTCTTCCCACGGCGGGAAGGCCGAACACGAATTTGGGAATGCAGGACAAGGTTTTTGCGTTCGACAAAAGAATCAGATATTGCGCAGTCCTCGATGAGCTAGGATGGGCTACCGAGGGAGGAATGAGGCCGGGGGTGAAGTCGTTGGAGTCAGACTCAGACGCCCAGAGGGTCGACATGCAGGTGGTCGTCACCAGAGGGATGAACGACACGGCGCAGGCAGCCCTCGGTGCGGCCGACTATATCCTGGTTCACAGAGACAAGATCGTGATGATTATGTTTCCACGACCTGCGGGAAGGACCGTTCTGATAACCGCCGAGGCGGATTTCCCACCAGAGAAGGTTAGAGACCTGCTCGGCGTGGTGGACAGATACTACCAGTCAAATCCTGCCGTCTCAAAGGACTAGTCCGTCCTGGGGAGTCCCAACGCCTCTGCGACGGGGACCGAAGCCGTGCCCAGGTCCTTGACTCTCCTTCTCAGCTCCTGGATGTCCATGCCGCCGCTCTTGGAAGGCCCCGCGTACATCGAGTTGATGACCGACTGGTATGCAGGCATCATGACCCTCATGACCGCCTTGAAGAGCTCGGGTATGTTCGGTCTCGCCAACTGCTCGTCGCCGTCGAGCCTGAGGGAGGTCAATGTCTTCTTGTTGAGTGAGGCCTTCGAGAACGACGCCCAGAGCCACTCCATCGTGTTCTGCAGCGACTGCGCGTCAAGACTCTTCGAAAGCACGGGGTCGGCGGTGATGTTGCGCATACCCTCTTGGCCGGACACTTCCACCGAGACGAACCTCCTCTCTGGAACCCTCGAGTAGGTTATCCTGGCGCGCCGTTCGGAGTCAGGTTTCGCGAGGTCCAAGACGAGGCTATCGCGCGAAAGCTCGGCCGAATCCATGACGTAGTTTGAAGCGTCCTCGAAGACCGCCTTGTCCTTGTTTCCCCATCCTTTCTTCGTCTCAACGGGTATTCTGAGTTCCTTCCCCAGTCCGTAGAAGTCTATCTTCTTCTGGAACATCTTCACGGGCTTGAGGTCTATCGTGAACTCATACTCGATCCCGCCCTCGGAACTCTCCTTCTGCTTCGCTTCGTACTCCGCATCCGTGTACTTGACAGAGACAACCATGTCTAACTCGGGGAGCGGGGAGGCCGCGAGGAAAGCCTCCAGACTCTTGAAGGCCTTCGCTCTCTCCGTCTTGGACCTCGACGCGCACTCGGCTGTGGTCTGCTCTAGTCGCTTCGAGAGGCTCGCCTTGGCCTTGCTTGATGACTCCTGAAGTAGCTGGATAAGACTCTCGGAGATCTCGGCGTTGACCTGTCCCGGGGTCTCGACCCTGAGCCTGTCCAGCGCGCGCATCACTTCGAACTTGAAGTCGTCGACCCGTGAGATCTGTCTCTCCATGTCATGCTGAGATAGGACCGCCTTCTCGTCGAAGGAGTCCGCCAAGGCTGAGAACTTCAGCGCATCGAACATGTCGGTTACTAGCTCCTGAAAGGAGGAAGTAGCTTCAGACGGACTTGCTTTCTCGGAACTGTCGCCGCCCTGCAACCAGTCTCGCTCCGCAGAGCTAGGCGCCGAGGTTGGCGTGGATGCTCACTGGTGCAACCGCCTCCTCTTCAGCGGGGGTGACCTTTTGCCCGATCGAGGAGTAAGTGCTCGTGAGCACTGACATTATCGTCGTCAGCTCCTCCCTCTCCCTGGCGTCCCTGGCCTTCATTGCGTTGCTGTACTCGCTCTGCGCGTTGTAGGTCCCTTCGTCCATCTCCCCCGACTTGTGATATATCTTCAGGTTGAGGAGGAAGTTGTTTATCGACTCCTCCTGGGCGTCGAGCTCACCGATTCTCGCGTTTATCTTTGCAGCGAAGTTGTTGCACGAATCCCTGATCTTCTCCAGCCTTTCCTGGTACTGCTGTATGTTCTTCTCGTAAAGGTGCTGATCGACCTCGCCCGAC
This sequence comes from Nitrososphaerales archaeon, assembly GCA_035622335.1. Lineage (GTDB taxonomy): Archaea > Thermoproteota > Nitrososphaeria > Nitrososphaerales > Gagatemarchaeaceae > DATJAJ01. Next base: position 23,363 of record DASPVO010000085.1, on the reverse strand, counting down.
TTGACCAAGTCGTCCAGAGACTGGATCCTTCTGTGTATCATCTCTATCTCCTTCGTCAACGACTCGCCTTCAACCTTCCAGGCTGGAACTATGATGAAGCCGTCCTTGTCAGAGATGATCCGAGCGGCAGGGAACTCGACGAACTTCCCCGTCCCTTCATCAACTCCGATGGACTTCACGTCCCCGGTCGTATCTATGGAGAAGCCAACGGCGTATCCCATCTGTCGACCGTACAGGTCCTTGACGGGACGCCCAACGAGTTTGAAAGCGATTTCGGGGCGCACGAAACCAACCGTCCACGCCTGATATAATTGCGTTGCGATTGAGTCTTCGACTTCGTAAGCCCAGATGCTGTGCTTACTTTCCAGCTACGGAGGCCGGCTTGGCGGGTTCGGCGACCATCAGAGCTTCTTGCTCTATGGAGATCGAGTCGGGTCCAGAGAAGTGTCCGAGCGTCGCTCTCACGAGGAGCTGGTGAACTATCGCTCCGAACTCAGCCCTTATCGCTCCCTTGAGCACTTCAGAGCCGTCGTGCAGTATCGAATCCAGCTGAGGGAAGACCTCCTGCGGTCGTTCCAGGCACGTGTCGCCTATCATGATCATCAGAGCCTTAGCCGTGTCGTCGCCGAATGAGTTGTACAGTGAATCTGAAACGGCCTCTTTGAAAAGAGTCGGGAGGAATTCACCGATGGTGGGCACCAGCGCTTGAAGGTCCATTATGTCCTCCTCGAGCTTTTCTCTCCCAGCCTGGGGAGGCGCCTCCGTCTTTTCCTTCGCTTCGTTGTTGCTCATTCTTCTGTCGGAAACTGCATAGTTCGTCATTAAGATAGGGAATTATGCCGAATCCATGGGGCTGGCAAGGGGGGCTTTGACGAATGTTACTCGTTCGTGGTGAGGGCCCGAGGCCTTGAGGGTAGGAGTTATTCCGGAACGCGCGATAATGGATTGATGAGATTTCCAATCAGGGCGACTACTGATAGAGGTTCTTGGACCATTCTACCGCTGTGTAGCTCGGAGAGGGATTGAGTTCGTTCTTGAGTCTGTGCGACAGGTCTACCGCAGCTGTCTGCGAGCCCTTAGCCATCATGGACCGCTCTAGCTTCGCAGCGCGTCTCATGATGTGGTCGTGTACGATCGAGGAGCCGAGGTCTCCCAGCAATCCCTCTAGTCCTTGGTGCAGGAGTCTGGGTCTGTGTACGATGTCTTCGGGGGTCACGCCGAACCTGTTCTTCAAGTAGAATAGCACCGTTTTCTTGCCGCTGCAGGAGAAGATCTCTGTCAGAGTCTCGTCCACAATTGCGACCAGAGCTCGTTCATATTCGGCCTCCGGGTTCTCCGTTTTTGAAGACATCAGTCTTGACTGTTCGCTTCTTGGCCCATTATGGCTAATAAGGCGACGGGAGGACGAATATGAATTGGAACTCCTTCTTGCTCTCGCAGACGGAGTCATGTTCCCCATCCTGCTGAGCCATTGACACTCCCTTCTACGGCAGTAGTCTTGGACTTGCGAAGCAGTTGCACTGATCGTTTCTGAGCTTGTTACCGCTTTGGTACTATAGAACTCGGCTCGGTAACTTCCCTTAAGACGAGCCACTTCCAGACGAAAAGTGTTACTTGTGCCGACTCGCTATTGATACGAGAATCTGAGCGTCTCGCAATAATCTTCCTCCTTTCCGACAATCATTTTGGATACTTATTCTACTAGTTGCTATAATTGCAGGTCGAATGGACGACTAATCTATAATGCATATAAGGAACGGAACGGACGTGATTTCCAGGTTCACATTGGACCAGCAATTGGACGTACTGACGCCGCAGACCGCGAGCAGACCTGTCCCGGCCCGTAGATCGGAGCTGGAGATCAGGATGGACATGCTCCGGGTGATAAAGGAGGGCGCAGACAAGCCCACCCAGGTGATGTACAAAGCCAACCTCTCCTGGATCGCACTCCAAGCTCACCTGAAGCTCCTGTTAAGCGGTGGTCTACTGCGAGAAGTGGAGCTGGGATCGAGGAAGACGTACGAACTGACCGAAAAGGGCCAGAAGATCCTCCTCGACTACGAGAGGCTCGTGGAACAGATGCTCGGGCCGCTCACTCCCGTCTTCAACCACTTCTAAGTTTCTGAGTCAGCGCTGCCAGCTCCTCGCTAGCCAATAGGGAGCGGCCCGAATTTTCTCTCTAGGAACGGACGAGCTTCAGTTCCGAGCCCTCGAAGGACAGGTGGTTGGTGAACAGGCTGCGAACGACGTTCGTCTGCTTGTCGTCGTGCGCCCCCATCGTCAAGATGAATAGGGCTGCCACACGCGCTTCGCTTACGATTTCATTCGCTTGCTTCAGAAACTTGTAGGCGTTGTCGAAGCCTGCGGAGAGGAGCAGGTCGGTGACGCTGTCGAAGATGACCGCTATCTTCACGTCCGGGTTCGCCGACACGGTCTTGTCGAGCACGTTCAGTATGACCGACTGGTCGTTCTGGGGCACAAGGACCTCGTTGGACTGGTCGGTAGGTCTCGGGTACGACACCTTGGCTGAGAAGGTGTAGAAGCGTATCCCCTCCAGCTTTGCCAGGGCGTTGTAGACTGGCCTGCCGCGTGAGGTAAACGTGAAGACGAGGTAGTTGTTCGATGCGAACTCCAGTGCGAAGTCCTTGACCGCGTCCTCGAACCTAGAGGAGGGGTCGACCTCCAGGAGGAAGTTCTTCCCGACGACGTCCTCCTCCACGAGCCCTAGCCTGGTGGAGAAGGGGTGCTCCTTGGGTAGAGCCTGCCCCAGAGGCACCTGCTGGAAGAACCCTGAGAGAAGCGTGGCGCGCCTGAAGATGGCTGCTGTCAGACTGAAGGCGATCGCGGCGAAGAGGTATCCGAGAGCGCTCGCGTCAATAGGAGGACTGAGAGTCAGCAGATAGCCGTTGAAGACGAGTATGTCGAGGCCGATCCCGATCCAGGCGAGGGGGAGGATCCTCAGCGCGTTCCGTATCTGTAGCTCGAGGGTCTGCCTGCTCGCGAGCAGGAGGAGGAGCGACGGGTACGCTGCGAAGACAATGAGTACAATCAGCAGGAGGTTGAGGTAGAACGGGTCGAAGACGGTCGCAGAGATGGGAACTCCAGCGATGTTAGAGATGTTCGTCATTATCGTAAAGGGTTGAGGAGGAACGAACAGGTAAGCGTCCACCACGACCACGTAGACGAGGAAGACTGCAAAGATGAAGAGCTGCAGTGGTCGGCTCAACATCTCGGCGAAGAGCGACCTGAAGCTCGGACCGGATGGCTTGTAGTAAACGGCGAGCGCGACCAGCGTGAGGAGGAGGACGTCGATGAGGACGAACGTCGTGTTCGCGTCCGTGTAGAAGATCATGTACCCGTTGTTCTGGTAGAAGACAGGGAAGTTTCGGAGGAACTCAAAGAAGACGAGGAAGACGAAGAAGAAATGCACGAGGAGTAGCAGGCTCCTCACGTGCCTGTACCTCAGGATCTCTTGCTTGTAGACGTAGAACGCCGAGACGCAGGTGATCAGAATCGTCAGGAGGTGGACGGAGGGCGTAATCAGGTAGTCAATCGGCGGCAGGGACACGCTCGAGCTTGCGGTGGAAGAGCTATTCAGAGACTGAACTAGTTGGAGGAATGGGGACAAGACCTCGCCTAGTACTTCGACACGCCGAAGCCGGGCCCGAAGATGACCGAGTGGTACTGCTTGTCGTGGTCCGTGGCCCTCATCTTCAAGACCAAGAACCTCGTCCTGAACTCAGTGCCCTGCATGTAGTTCTCTAAGAGCATCACCGAGTCGGCGAGGAAGGCCTCGAGCCCCATCTTCAAAGGGTCCAGGATCGAGGTCGTCATCATCGAAGTCACGTGCCTGTGCCTCAAAGCCTTGTACAGCGCCTTGGTGTAAGTCCTCAGCTCGAGCTCGTTCTGCGACGTTGTGAGTAGCGCGGTGAGCGAGTCGACGACTATCAGAGTGCTCTCAGTCTCTTCAAGGGCTGAGATCATGAAGTTGATGGTCGACTCCTTGGAGTCTCTGAGGGCCTCGAGGTCGACAATCGTCAGGCGCTTCTCCTTCTCGGCCCCGGAGAGGTCTATACCGACAAGCTGGGCGTTCCTCCTGAGAAACACCGGCGACTCTTCGAACGTCGCGTAGAGGACCCTCTCCCCTCCAGCTAGCGCGTTCTTCACGAAGTTTAGAGAGAACAGCGTCTTGCCAGTCCCCGGGCCTCCAGCGAGGACGTGAACGTCGTTCCTCATCACGCCTCCCTCAATCAGCTCGTCCAGGCCTGGTATGCCGGTAGGAATTCTTTCAGACTGGGAGCTCATTTCGGACTTCCCACCCCGGTGGTCCGCGGACATCTCAAAAGCTTTCGCCTCTGTCTCAATCACGTCTAACGCCCAAGAAGTAGGTGATCTGGAGCAGATTGTCTTTTGCGGTGCTTGGCGGGAAGACTGTGAGCATCTCGCGAGCCCTTTCGGCAAAGGCCATGGCGACCGATTCGGCCCGGTCTATCGAGCCTATCTCCTTCAGCGTCTGTACGAGCCTCTCGACCTCATCGAACGTGAACCACTTTTTGAGGACCATGGCCGCAATCTGGTTCTTCTTCGAGGCGTCGGCCTTCGAAAGAGCGTCGATTATGACGTAGTTGCTAGCGTTGTTCTTGAGGTCCTCCATGAGGGGCTTTCCAGTCTCTTTCGTGTTCCCGAGTATGTCGAGAACGTCGTCCTTGATCTGGAATGAGACCCCGAGGTTGTATCCGAACTCGTACATGAAGTCGACCTCGCTCTTCGTCGCGCCTCCGACCAGCGCGCCAGAGGCGGCGCAGGCCGCGAAGAGAGAACCAGTCTTCAACCCGGCGACGTTGAGATACTCGTCAACGCTGACCTGGTTCTTGGAAGCGAGGTTCATCTCGAGGAACTCTCCCTCCGCCGTCGCTATCGCGGACTTTGAGAAGGTCTCCAATAGCTGTGCGAGCGCAGCCTTCGAGAGCTTGGTTTTACCGTATTTTGAAAACGCCTCGAACGCCTTGAACAGTAGGACGTCTGAAGCTAGCATCGCGTTGATCACTCCGTACTTCTTCTGGATTGTGGGGCCGTCGTGCCTCAGCGGCGATTCGTCTATCACGTCGTCCTGTATCAGGGAGGCCGAGTGGGCGAGCTCATAGGCAGTCGCCAGTGGTACTGCGAGTTCGTACTTCCCGGACAACGTCTCGCACGCCAAGAGCGCGACAGCTGGCCGAAGCCTCTTCCCGCCAGCCTTGAGGGACTCCGCAGCGAAGATTCCCAACTGAGTGTTGCTCTGGGCGATCTCGGCGAGGGACTTCTCGACCGCTTCCCTGTACGGGGCGATGATCTGCCCTAATCCGGAAGCGGGTTTCTTGTCATATTCTTGCAAGGTAGAGCAATGGCCCCCACAGGATGTATTCGCCGTCGGCTACCACGTCGCACAGGAGGTCGAGGTTGGCGTTGGCCCGCCTCGAAAGGTACCTGTAGGCGAAGGAGTAGACAGGAAGACCGAGAAGGACCAGGGCCGCAACGGGCAGGAGACCCGCCGCGACCAGTGGAACGAGATAAACAGCGGACATGACGTCGAGTATGGCCATGCTCGAGAAGGACGCGTCGATCCCGTACGCGCTCGGCAGTGTCTTGATGCCGAAGCTCGAGTCAGCCTTCACGTCGCGGACATCGAAGAAGATGGTGTTCGCTAGCAGCCGCATGAAGACGAAGGGGGCAAGCAAAAGCAGCTGCACGGGGAATGAGAGATAGTAGAATCCGACGAGGACCGGTATCAAGGACCAGCCAAAAGCGGTGACAGCGTTCTTCACGAGTAGCTTCTCCTTCAACCTGGATACGCCCACGATCCGGACCATTCTCTTCGAGCCCACAGAATATGCAAGCGTGAGCCCGAGCGGCGCGAGGAGTGCGAGCAAGAAGTAGACGTTCCTGAAAGCAGCGAGAAGGTATCCGAGGGCGAAGCAGATGGCAGAGATCGCTGTCAGGTATCGCTTCCTTCCCTGCAAGTGACTCGTCCTCTCAGGGCTAGAGACAGCGTCCTGCTCGATGTCCGCACTCCGGTTCACCGTATAGGCGCCATAGGAGAAGAGGTACGCCATCAGGAGAAGCTGCCACGTCGGCGACTTCCCTATCAGCAAAGCAGCGGTCGCGGCTATGCTCGCCGTCCCTAGGGCCAGGAGGTGCCCTCCGAAGACGACCTCGCGGTAGGCCGATCTCAGCAAAGACACTATCTCGTTTCCTCTGGGGTGGTAGCGAAGTTCTCTCTGTAGTTCGTCAAGCGCCAGCCTCGTTCTTTTTCGTACATCTCGGCCGGCAGGTTCAGCGGGTAACTCTTGTTCGGGTCCAGCATTATCAGCTCGTACTTGTTCTGCAGCGTGGGCAGCTGTGCCTCGACGTAGGCCACGGTCTGATGGAAGGCTGCTATGGGGATGTCCATGAAAGCGAAGTAGCTCTTGTCCTCGGTCCCCGCCTCGAGCCAGGTGAAGGGCAGGCTGTTGAAGAGCCTCCTGACCTTTTCAGCCTCCTCGGACTCGAGTGTCCTGAACGAGACTATGACCTCCATCAGCTCCCCGTGCCTTCCCTCCTGGAGAGGCTTCACCCATCGCATGTTGTTGCTCAGGATAAACTTGCCCTTGAGGACGTGCTCGGAGTAGTGGTACCTCACTGTACGTGGGTTGACGTTCATGTCCTTGGCCGTCTTCGCCAGGCTGACGGTGGGGTCCTCCTGCATTGCCTTGAGGATCTTGAGGTCGATGTAGTCCACCTTCGACTCCCTGTTGACCGAGACGCACGATGCGCCGGCCTCCTTCGAGGGCGTCAGGACGCGGTCCCATTCGACCTTCCAGTTGCTCGTGTCGAAGTCGTAGAGCTCCGGTCTGAAGGGCGGGTAGCGCAGCCAGTAGATGTCGGTGGACTCGTACTCTTCCGCGAGACCCTGCCTCTTGAGGTCCTCGATGGTCTCCGCGTACTTCTTCTTGAATCTGAACGGGATGGCGTAGAGACAGACGTACTTGTTCGCTCCCATCACCTTTCCGACGAAGACGAGGTAGTTCATGCTGTCCAGCCACGACCTTGCGGGGGCGGAGTTCCCCTTCACGCTGAGCATCCCGACCGAGAGTCCCAGCTCCGCGTAGTTCACGTTGAGCAGGAGTCCGAGCCCGAGCTTGGAGAGGTGCTTGTTGACCTTGTACCTGACGGTCTCTGGGTTGAGGCCAGTGAGTCGGGCGAGCAGAGAGTAGTTGGTTACACCGACCTGCTTGATGGTCTCGACTAGGAGATAGTCTTGATTCCTTCGCTGCAGGCGTTCGACTGCGCCCATTAGTCGTCTGTTTCCCGATTCTCGTAATAAAGCAATATGGATTACGAGTCTATCTTGGAGTTGTTTTTTGGCTTATTTTGCCGAAATCAACGATGTCTCCGGCCACGTTATGCGAAATGGCAGGACGGTATTTTAAGCGAGAATAAGATGTGGTGGCCGTGAGTTCAGCAGACAATCTGAACCGAGTGCCCACGGGAGTCTCCGGGCTGGACCCGCTGATCCAGGGCGGACTGCTCAAGGGAGACTTCGTCCTCCTGACGGGAGGAATAGGCACCGGGAAGACGATATTTTCGTCACAGTTCGTCTACAACGGGGCGAAGCAGTCTGACATGAAGGCGGTCTTCGCCACCTTCGAAGAGGATGTCACGAGCCTGAAGAGGAACATGCTGAAGTTCGGCATGGACTTCGACGCGCTCGAGAAGGAGAAGCTGGTCAAGCTCGTCGACCTCGAAGCCCTGGAGGGCAGGGGTATGGGCACCAACATAGACATGCTCCTTGGAGCGTTGGACGAGCTGAAGGCGAAGAGGCTGGTCGTCGATTCGCTGACGGCGTTCCTCAGCGGGGCTACGCAGAAGTTCGACTACAGCTTCCTGATGCACTTGATCTACAAGACGCTGAAGAGGGAAGGGATTACCACTGTCATGACGGTCAGCAGGTTCCAAGAGACGGGCGACTTCAGCAGCAACATCGAGGAGTTCGTCGCGGACGGGATATTCCAGCTCGAGAACTATCTCACGGACAACATGGAGCTGAGGTCAAGGTTCATCGTGAGGAAGCTCCGAGGGACCGACCACAGCAGGAAGTATCACAGGGTCGTGTTCACTCAGAAAGGACTGGAGATCCTGCCGTACACCGGTTAGGTTACGCTTTCTGCGGCTAAACCGTGCCGCCTTCTGAGGGACCTCTCGGCAAGGCAGACATCAAGGTCTCAGTGATTTCCGCCTCGGAGCGACCAGCAATTTCTTCTGCCGTAGGGTAGTCCGCAGGGAACGCCTGGGAGAGCAGACCAATGGCATCCTTGATAGTTGAGATGTCCCCTGAGAGTAGCGAGTTCTGGACTGCCGCGATACTGTAGGTTGCAGCCTGGACCCGGTGGAGGTCGGCGGGGGGGAGCCCATTGGATGCGGCAGAAAGGTCTCTGACGAAGGTCTCGTAAGACTTGGCCAACGCCTCCTCGGCAGAGGTGACCATTTGGGCGACTGGGTCTGCTGTCATCTCCGAAGCGTTGGAGAAGGACTCGAAGAGCACCTCCCTTGGGTTAGTCTTCAGCCGAATCACTCCGTCGACGCACGAGGCCCTCTCCGAGAGGAACCTCCGAGCCGCTTGGATGGTGACCCCGAGAATCTTTGCTGTGTCGATGAAGGTCAAGGCTGTCTTCAGGGAGGACGCCTCGTCCGCAGTGCTCATGTAGAGGACGGCACCGGACACGCTGAGGCTTTCACCTTCGACGGAGATCTCGAGCGGCTGGGTGTAGCTCTGGGCGAGGATCACCATCTGGCTCTTGCGTATCAGTCCCGCCATGACCACGACTCGGAAGACACCCTTCACCTCGTCGACTTCGATCGTCCCGCCCTTGTAGGACTTCTGCCTGTAGAGCACCCTGGTGAGGCTATGAGAACTGACCAAGGCTCTCCACGCTCAGCAGGCCGTTTCTCTTCGCGACCTTTTCGTATCCCTTCTGCAGACTCGTCAGCGTATCGGTCGACTTCACGCCGAACAACATCATCACGTCAAAGAACCCGAGCCTCGTGGTCTTCGGTAGGTACGCGGCGTCCTTGGTGATGAGGTTAGGGAACTGCTTCGAGAACGCATCGAACGCGGGACGGAGGTCTTTCTCCAACGGCGTGCTCGAGGACGACAGCAGATACACGGTGTGAACCTCATCGGCGTTGAACGTCCCTGAGAGCTGGGTGCCCAGGACCTGGAAGATGCCGCTCGGTGAAGAGTAGACGTCACGAGAAGCGGACATCACGCACGCGAAGAAGTGGGAGGTGATTCCGAGCTTCAGGTCTCCCTGCATGAAGTCGGTGACAGACCTGGAGGCCGACAAGACGAACCCTACGACCTGGCTGAAGGCATCTGTCCCCACGACGAGGCCGTGCCCCTCGACGAAGCTGGCGAGCTCCTTGGCCTTCGAAGCTGTGGCCAGGATCGCGGGTATCTGGGCGCCCTCGGCTGCGGTTATCGAGGTGTAGCTCGTGTTCTGCTCCGCTGGGGTCGACTCGAGGTCGGCGGCGACGAGGAGCGCCGTCACCCCGCCCTTCTTCCTGATTGCTTCCAGAGCGAGGACGGACAGAGGATCCCTGCTGTCCAACACCGCTACCACTTGCTTGGCCTGGGGATATCCGACGAGCCCCATCCATCTCCCCAATGAATCTCGATATGCCTTGACGTACTCGAACCAGTTTCCCCCCGTGAGCTTGGGGAAAGAATAGGAATCGATGGTGCGGCTCTCCTGCTTGGCCAGGGAGAGTGAGCCGCAGAATGCCCCTTCCACCGGGAACTTGGGGACCCCCACGAACAGAACCGCGGTCTCCTCGAACCTGGGCTCGAAGTCGGGGAGCTTTGCAAGCTCCGGAAGGGCCGACGCGTAGTCCACGTCAGACTTGCATGTCGGGCACTCCAGCACCAGCCCGCAATCGTGCCCCTGCGCGCACTTAGGCATGGCTCGTCACGATGGCTTCGTCGTAGTCGTCGTACTTGACCACCCTCGATGTCAGGGAGTAGAGCTTGACGTACATCAGTGCGGCCTCCCGCTGGAACGGCAGCTCCGTCAGCGGGACCGCCTTTCTGTCCTTGATGACCGACTCTATGTACTTCTCGGCGATGTGATATTGGGAGAGAAGAACGAGCGAGTGCTCGTCGGCGATCCTCCCTTCCTTCAGCTTTGTGAACACAGGAATGGAGTCTTCGAGGAACGAAGTGATGTCCCCGAGCGATGGATCAAGCCTATCGAGCTGTGCTTGGAGCTGTCCAATGGTGTTCGACTGTTCGAGCGCCTCGAATCTCACGACGTTGAGGGCCCCAGCCTTGAAGGTCCTGACGAGCCTCTCCAGCTCTCTGGACTCTTCCATCGCCCTTGCGAGACTGTCCTTTATCGTATCTCTGACGTCCACCACTTTCGCTAGTAATGCCTGCGACCTGGCGGGGACGATGACCTCTGACCCGGCTGACAGGCTTTCGATCCTTCCTCTCGCCTCAGGGTCGAGGAGCTCCGTGACCTCCACGAGTTTCTCCTGCAATCCCTTGAACCTCGACTCGAGGTCTTCCGTGTGCGCGAGATGAAAGTTGGTCCAGTATTCGTCCGCCAAGAGCTTCATCACCGTGATGTAATCGTGGGACTGGACGAGGCTCTCTGGATCGACCGGGGGTGCTATCAGCTCGCTCCCCATCAGGACGTTGAAGGCTCCGGCGGCCGATTTGTACTCTTGGAAGATTTCGCGACTCGATGTGGCGATCTTCTCAGTTACATCAGAATACTTTGCAAGTGCCTCCTCGGTGCTCATGTCGCCCTTCACATCAGGAGGGTCTGGGAACCGACCACCTGACCCAGCCGCTTCCAGTTGGCTGTTGTGCGTGGAAGCAAACGCCTTCAGCTTGTTGAGCTCGTCGATGACCGCGATTCTCAGTGCCTCCGGCATGTTCTCGACCATCGGAAGGAGGCGGGTCTTCATGTCGGAGAGCCACCCTTCGAGAGATGAGTAGCTCGCCGTGTCCATGCCTTTCGTCATGTCGGAAGTGTAGGACTCGGTCTCATCGAGCTGTTTCGACTCCGACGTCACGTCGACCGTGGAAGCTTCACTGACGATCTTTGCTAGAGTCTCCCGCGTCCCGGCGACGATTCCCTTGGCTCGCTCCAGAAGCACTGAAAGCTCGTTTCTTGCGAATTCGACCCTTTCGAGCCTCTGGATGAAGAACTCCCTCCCGGTGGCGAGAACACCTAGCATCGCCGAGGTGACAAGAAGCAGCAGTATGTCGCTGGGGTGCTGGGAGAGAGCGGTCTGGTACCCGCCCAGGTCCGGCGGCGAGAGCGCTATCATGAGGTAGGTGAAGGCTGTGGGCGTGGCGACGGCAGCGATCAACGGAGAGAAGAGCTTGACGAGGTGGTTGAACCTGCCGAATATGTTGAGCCGGCTGATCAGGGAGTTGATGATCCCCGCAATCGAAGCGGACGCGCTGAAGACAACCGCGAGAAGGACTATGGGGATCAGCAGGACTGCCGTCCGCTCTCCAGAGACGAAGGTGACGAAGGTCTGCGCGTAGGGAGATGCGACTCCAGGCCCGATGCCCGACAGGAAGACGTTGAGGCTCCCCAGAGGCGGGACCAGGTTGGATGAGAGGTAGCTCAGCTGCGAGAAGATTATCGGAGGAGTCTGCGGACCGGTCCCCGCACCAGAGTAGTATATCGAGTTGTCTATCAGCAGGAGGGGTGTTAGGGTCGATAGGAACGTCGTGGAGACGGGACCTATGCTCGCAAGACCGCCCAGAGCCGCCGCGACCACTATCGCGCCGATGGAGAGATAGTAGTAGGGGGTAAGCATCAGAGCGACCGCCAGCAGGGCGAGGGCCATCGCCGTCGGCTGAAGCCTCGCGCTCACCATGTCGAAGACTATGAAGAGGAGGAGCAGGAACGCCGTCAGCAGGCCGACGGGAGTCGCGATCAGGCTGATGAGACCGAACCCAATGAGCTGCCACATCACGGTGAGCAGGGCGAGGAGAGCGAGGACCCCGGCGGTCCAGACTGGCCTCTTGAATGACGTGATGCAGAGTCCCGCTGCCAGAAGGATCTGCAAGACGGGGTACCCTGGCAGAAACGGGATGACCGAGAGGAAGACGAACGTCGAGACCGCTATTATTACCGCTCTTGTGTACGCGACTACCCTCGTTCTCGCGGCGCTCGAGCTTGCTGCAGGTATCAAGACCTCTGATTACCCTTGGCCTTTGCGGTCGCAGGTTTCTCGAGCTCGGAGATTAGGTCCTCGGGGTTGTGAACTCCGTGCTCCAGAAGGAAGCTCCTGAACATCACCTTCTCCGACCTTCTGACACCGTCGTTGTCGTTCTTCATGGAGGAGAACTTCTCGATCTGGTCCACCCTCGCCTTGGAGAAGATTATCAGGAAAGTGATCATCCACGGGTCCACCTGCGGGATCTGTCTTATCGAGATGCTCTTGCTCGCCTCCACGCTGGAGAAAGCGCTGAGGGTGCTGGCGAGCATGACCTGAAGGTCCTGGTTCCAGAGCCCCTGAGGGATGCCGACCGTCGCCCAGATCATGTCTGACCTGTACGAGTCCGATAGGCCCGCGTAGTTCGCGACGCTGAATATCCTGACGTAGCTCTTGACTAGGTTCCTGAACCTGGTCTGGTCGACGATCTCTTTCAGGATACCCTCCGCCTTGAGCGAAGACTCCTCCTCCTTGAGGATCTTCTGCATGATCTTCTCCTGCTCCTTCTCGCTCATCTCCACGACCCTTTCGTAGTAGCTGCTCGTGCTCGTGATGCTGCTGATGCTGTTGTTCAGCTCGTTCGTCTTGCTGACGACGGAGTTGAGCATCTTCCTGTAGGTGGCGGAGGCTTCGAGGCTCTTCTCTAGCTCAGCCATCATCTCCAGCTCTGCCTTGACCGCCGCCGAGGACGAGTCGAGGCTCTCGAGCTGCGTCTTGATGCCAGCGAGCTCGTTCTTGTCCCTGTCGAGGTTCTTCGATAGTAGCTTCTTCTTGCCGCCCATGTCCAGCCTGATCCTCCCCATCTCCTTGTTGAGGCGGGAGACTTCGGTCTCCTTCTGCGCCTCCAGCCTGCGAAGAGAGTCGGCGTCGCCGACGACCGCCTTGACACGCGCCTCGACGTTCTTCTTGACTATCCTGATTCCGGGCAGGAACTGCTCGGCCATCTTCGATTCTGTTACCGGTCTGGTGAGCAGAGAACTCGCCGCCTTGAATAGCGGGAGTAGCTCGCTCTCTCCTATCGTGACAGCCCTCCTCCCCTCCGCGGTCTGGTCCTTCGCGTAGCGGACGACCAGTTCGTCTGCCAGTAGCTTTGCCCTCAGGTAAGAGTTCAGAGTCTCGATCGAGGTTCCGATTAGGGCGAGGAAGTTCATCACGGCCCTGAGCTGTCTTATCTGGCTCGAAGTCATGAACTTGCTCGCGGTGACGCTGTTCTCGAACTCGGACTGGTAGCTCGCGAGGCCCGCTGCGAACTCCTCGTAGGTCTTGCTGATCTGGCTGACTTCGGCGAGCCATTCACCAACGTTCTCTACGAGTGCGGACTCCACGCTCTCTTCGGGGAAGGACATTGATCTGAGAGGCTTCTGCCACATCTCTCCGTAGAAGGCTGCAAAGTCCTCGGTCCCCTTGATCTGTCTCCTGAACTCTACCTCGAACCTGCCGGCCCTGTGCACGATGTCGTCGACCTCCTTGTCGAAGGTCTCGGGCGTGTAGCCGTTGATCGAGATAAGGTGCCTCTTGAAAAGTTGCGTTACCTCCACGTTGGCACGCTTCATTACCTCGTTGATCTTCAGGAGCATCTCCCGTTTCGCGCTCATGAAGTTCCCGACGTTCTCTAGGAGGCGGAGGTACTCGTGCAGGTAGTTCAGGTAGTCCTCGACGGGGTATCTGATCTTCAGGTAGGCGATCGAGTGGACCCAGTCGCTCCCGAAGTTGTTGTTCGTCCCCACCCTGCTTAGCATGTCGGCGAGGTCGAAGTTCATCAGGACGTTCATGATGTCCACGACTGCGCTGTCTAGCTCTGATTTCGCGGAGAGCAGGCTGCTCTTGTTGTTGTAGACTGGGTCGAGAGCGAGGAAGAAGAGCGCACTGAACGGGTTGGAGTACTGTTCGCCGAACTTCTTTACCACTCTGTCGTTGAGGTCGCGGTTGAACAGAAGTTCTGTCTCCATCAGGGCTGTGTAGGGCGCAGGCCCCCTCGCGAGGAGGTCATCAGCTGAGCTAGGGAGTATTGCCAGACCAACTATTGGCACGGCAGAGCCGAGCTTGGACCTGAGGTGCCTGGCGAAGTCGAAGGCCATCCCGCTCCCCGTCCCGCCTCCCAGCCCGTAGACCAACAGGGTGATGGGTTGCCGCTTGGAGGTGAGGACCTTGTCCTTGTAGACCGACATTACGCTGTTCATCTCGGTGTAGTGATAGTAGTTCAGCGCGTAGACCGCCTTGCTTAGGGCTCGTTGCCTTCCAACTCCTCCAGCGAGGGGCGGTATCGAGGTCGAGCTCTGGATCCAAGGTTTGTATCCGCTGACGACTATGCCGTCCTTGAGCAGGTAGCTGTTGTACTTCTCCATGAACTCGAAGAGGGAGTTCGGCGTGTTGAACTTGACGTTGAGAGCCTTCAGCCAAAGGCGGTCGACTGAGGTCCCCTTCTCCTGGAGCTTCTCCAGTGTCCTCTTGTACGAGGTGGTGAGGTTGACGAGGTCGCCGTCGGCGACGTCCACGGCGAGGCAAGCCATGTTGAAGTCCTCCGAGGAGATCATCCGGAGCAGTCTCTCGCTCTCTATCAGAGACTGGATTATGTTGGTCCCGGTGCCGCCGAGGCCGATTACGTGAATGTTGGCGTAGGAAGAATTGCTGCTCAAGTTGCCTCACTCAGCTTGTCTCGTATGCTCTTCAGCTGGTCTGCGAGAGATTTGTCGTACTGTGCCGCCTTTACCTCTAGCGAGGCGACTTCTTTCTCCACATCCGTGATGACGCCGCTCATGTAGCCGCTCTTGGACCCCCGTCTCATCGCCAGCATTGCGAAGACCACAACGAGAACCGCGAGGATTACAGCAACAAGGATTAGGTCGGTCTGGAGCGAGGAACTCGGCGGGTTGGGGAACAAGGAAGGCTGGATCACGTTCAGAAGGGCCGTCGCGTTGTCAGGGAGACCCTCTTGGTACAGTGATTGCGCCTGCCCGAGTATAGCGCTGACCTCGCCCTGATACGATGACGAAATCTGACCTGAACTGATCAGAGTGGACTTCGTGGTGTAGGTGTTGAGATAGGTCTGTATCACTTGGTCTGACACAGTCACTGAGACGCCTCCCACGACAGCTCCGCCGGTCACAGTGATTGAAATCAGAGGGAAATTGCTCTGCGCGAACCTAAGCGTGAGAGCCTGCACTTGGTCCACTGTCATTCCCGCCGGCACCGTGAAGAGGGCGGCGAGGGTTAGCTGTCCTTGGTCCTGAGTGAAGGTGACGCCTGTAGACCCGGGAGTGAACTTCTGCTGGTTGTACCCGGGATAGTTGGGGGTGAGAACGTACCAGTACTGCGAACCGTAAAGGTTCAGAGCCGGGTTAAGGGTGGCCTGGAAATCGGTCTGTGACTGGCTGAACGGAACCGCGATGTCGATCGTGACGTTGTAAGAGTCGCCAGCCAGGAGCGGCTGTCCAGAAGGAACAACCGAGTTTGCTGTGAGGTCCCTCACGGAGACCGTGGATGCCCAGTTCGTCTGCTGAGCGTGAACGGGCACCGCGAGCAGCGTTAAGGCGACAAGCGACAGCGCGAGTGCTATCCCGCTGAATCTCGATCGCACCACGTTAATCGAGATTCGATTTTTGGATTTTGCTCTTTAGCCTTTATGGACTACTAGTCCCTATTTCGAGTCCGTGACTTCGTCTCTCCATCCAACACAGTGTGAGTGCGCTTGTCGAAGTCGATGAAGGCTTGAGGTGAATGCTGTCGGGGCTTTCGCTCTTGCCTAAGACAAGGTCTGGAAGGCTGCTTCCAGCTCTTCCCTCATGCGTCTGCGCCTTCTCCTGAACCAGATCGAGATGCCAACTATGACTATGACGACAGCCGCGATTATGAAGATTAGGTAGGAGTAGACGCGCTGTGCGAGGGTCGGAGTTGGGGCGGGCGGGATCGCAGTGACGGGTACGGAGATCTTTACCGGGACGCTGCCTATCGACTGATTCGTGAATATGGCTTCGATGATAGCAACGCCAGTGGACTTCGGTGTGAAAATCACTTGGGACCTCCCACCCGCAGTGGTGTTGGTGGAGCTGGCGCTCACGGTGCCATCGGTAGCGTTCCAGGCGACTTGGGTTCCTGACAGTGGTTCTCCGAGCACAGAGATGGTGACTGTTACCGTCGAAGACTGGTCGAGCAGGAGGGAGGTGGGGTTGGCGGCGATGGAAGTAGAGACGGGGAGTGCCACCGTGGCTAGCGGCGCGGATGCTGAACCAAGACCTGGGGAGGTCACAGTGAGAGTGCTAGTCCCGTTCGTAAGCACGCTGAGTGGCTGAATCGCGTAGTCCGCACCCTGTGGGATGGTGAGGAATATCGGCGATGTCATCATTGCACCGTTGGACGAGGTGATCGTTATTGGAGTGGCAGCTCTGGCTCGGGCAGGGTTTCCCGAGGAGTCCTGCAATTGGACTACTAGGAACGGGCTCGTCGCTCCAGAAGACTGTATTGATTTCGACGGCGAGATGTAGGCGGCCAAGGACGAAGGAGCGGGAGTCTCTGTTGATACTGTGAGGACCGCGGACTCCAGTCCAGGGGCGACTGAGGTTATGTTCGCGTTTCCTGGCAGAGTGCTGGTCTGAAGGCTCGTGATCGCGAACGAAGAGCCAGCGTCAATTGTTACTATGGAGCTGACTCCCACGACGCTCGTTTCTGCAGATAGCAGCTGGACATCGACGTTGGTGGCTGCCAGAGCTGGCTGGCCCTGCGAGTTCTCCAGAAGGACTTCAAGGGACTCGTACGAACCTCCGTTCGCAGGGAGCACAGGACCCGCCTGCGTTGAGCCTGCGGCACCCGTACTGCTCATCACGCCCGCAAGCGCCAGCTTGAACGGGGTAGAACCATAAGTCGAGATGGAACCTTGACTCGGGAGAAGGTTGCTGGCTGAGGCCGTTATCGTTGTGTTCCCGCCAAAGTAGGTAGAGTTGAATGTCGTCGTCGCATAGTCACTGCCCGGCTCTATCGTAACCGTCGGAGGAACGACCCCGACCTGAGAGTCGGATGAGCTGAGCTCGACCGTGATTGGAGCGTCAAACACCGAAGGTGCTCCGGTAGCGTTCTCGATCGAAACGGAGACCGCGTTGTAGGAGTTGCTGTCGGCTAACACGGGGTTCGGACCGATGGAAACGTGCAGCTGCACGGGGTCGCCAGCGTTGGAAGACTGGATGGGGACGGAGACTGACTCCAGCCCAGGAGAGGTGGCTGTCAGGACCGCCTTGCCGATCTCCGCCGTCGATGCGAAGCTCGAAGTGGTGTAGATCTGTCCAGCTGGAATGACTACCTGGGAGTCTGTCGTGGCAACTGACTCGTTCGAAGAGGTGACCTCGACGTCGATGTTCGAAGGCGCCCTTGCTGGGTTCCCAGAAGCATCGCTCAGGGAGAAGACTACGCTTCCCGAGGAGCTGGTGGGGACGTTGGAGGGCTCAGGATAAGCATGCAATACGAGCGGGGATGGACCCTCGACGTTCACCGTCCCAGAGCCTGAGAGAAGGCCAGATGCCGACGCCGTGAATGTTGAAGAACCTGGGAGGAAGCTTGACGAGTACGTTCCGAAAGCAGCGAGCTGGCCCGACTCTATCACCATCGTCTTGGAAGACACGTTTGCAATCGTCGGGTTAGAAGCAGCGAGCTGGACCGTCAGGTCCGAGGTCGACTCCGTAGGTAGACCGGTCTGGTCTAGGAGCTCTACCACCACGACGCCAGTGCTGTTGGGCCTGGCTATCTCGGTGCTGGGGGCGACGAACACCTTGAGCTGAGAAGGAAAGCCGCTGGGAGTTGATGTCGCTACGAGCGCCGAAGATGCCTGCAGTCCCGAAGAAGATGCGGTCAGTTCTGTCTGGCCGGGCACCACAGTTGTAGTGATACTCGCAACGGTGTAGCTCTGGCCTGGCGCTATCGTGACCTGAGACGATACTGTCGCGACGTTCTGTTCAGATGAGAAGAGGTAGACAGTGACGGGAGTTAGCGCTATCGTAGGCATGCCGTTCTTGTCCAGGAGCGAGACCACTGCAGCTTGATACGTTCCACCGTCTGCCGGCAACCTCGCGGGGACGATTTGGAGCGAGACGGAATTGGCGAGCCCAGGCTGCTGAGTTATGGCGGAGGTGCTCAATACGCCGAAGATCATGAAGACCATCATGAAGCCGATGGAGGCCGCGAGGGCCTTCTTCGCTCTAGGCTGCATTCTTCGTCTCCCTCTTCGTATTCCCTATTTCAACGATTAGTATGAGTAGTCCAGATTTGTTGACTGAATTGGCAAATCTTCCCCTTTGATACATGCCATTTCACTATCTTCCGGCCAGTTCCTTCTTTATCTTCTCGAACTGCATGTGGAACTCGCCCGCGGTCTTGTCCCTCTCCTGCTCCAGTATCATCGTGGTGGCGGCGTAGGAGGCGATCTCGAGTATCTCGTGCTCCATCCTGAGGTGCTCAACCAGCGCCGTCTTGTCGTCGAACTGGTGCCTGCAGATTTTGCACTGCACAATAGTCGCATCCTCAGCTACCATTTGCTGATGCATCGACCCTGCGTTTCATATATTAGTTTGTGGTGATAAGCGGACTGGACCGGTAGACCATTCTGGAATCCGGTCTCAGCTCGTGGCCTTTACGAACGGCTTCCTAGCCATGACCGTCTGCGCCGGAGGGAAGAGCCCGAGCCTGAGCAGCGAGACGTTGACGTCTCGCATCCCCGCGTTCTTGAGCATGTCAGAGAATTCGTGGCCCCTTCCGGTGTCCAACACCGCTAGCCTTCCTCCCTTCTTGAGTACCCGGTTGATCTCACCGACTGCTTCGTCAACCTCCTTCCTCCCCAGCCTCTCCAACGCCATGGCCGAGATTATGGCGTCGAAGGACTCGTTAGAGAAGGGTAGTACTCTGATGTCGCCCTTGACGGGAGTGACCTTGTCCCCCACGTGAGCCCCGTCCGCGTTTGCCATCAAGGACCGGGGGTCGTTACCAGTAACGTCGCGCTTTCGCCAGAGGTCTAGGCTGATGATTGCTCCCGTCGAGAGACGGGTGGCTGCTGCGACCGAAAAGGCTCCCCTACCGCATCCGAGGTCGAGCACCGTTTCGGTCCCTCCCCAGGGTATCGCTTTCGTCAGCTTTGATATCTGCCTCATCTTGCCTATGCGACTACTCCAGATGAGCGCCGCCACGACAAGGAGGATCAAACCTCCTATACCCAGTCCCGCCCCCAACGCGGTGTCGGCAATCCTGGGGTTCGTGGGTGAGAGGACGCGATTGACGATGAGCCCACTCGAGAGGCCTATCACTCCCGCAGCAAAGAGTATAGCAATCGTCCTGGGCTGGTCTATCCCATAACCGAGGGATCCCCTCCTTGTCAACGGAGGCGGAGCCCCTTGCTCAGACGTGGTCTCACTTTCCGAGGGAGAGTCTGGTCCTTTGTCTTCGGTCGTCACTTGACCCGCCTCGTCGGCCAGAAGGTGTTTTAGCCTTTAAGTGTTAGACGGGGATTTTGATGAAGAGCTTCGCAATCTGAACCGCGATGACGCTTATGACAACGAGGGCAAGGCCATGCTTGAAGCCATCTGAAAGGTTGCTCTCTCCCATCTTGCCGGCGACGAGGCCGATGATGAACGAATCGAAGACCGCCGTCGTGAGCAGGTCGTCGATGGTAGAAGAGTCAATCGTGGCGCCACCAAAGCCGAAAGCGGCAGGCTGCCCAAGGAAGTAGACCATGATGAATGTCGTGATTATGACCATGATGCCAGCGACGTAGGTGATGTAGACGAATGGCCTCAACGCGGCTCTCCTGTCGTTCTCCAAGTCGTTGATCGTCCTGGTGAACGACGCCATTTCAGTGAAACTCTTGATCGTGCCGCCTCCCACGTCCACGACCTCCACGAGAAGAACGCCTATCGCTCTGGTGAGCCAGCTGTTCACCTTGGCGGTGAATGTCGAGACGACCTTGGACAGAGATACGCCCCACGAAAGCTGCGACGCCATCCTGGTCACGTGCTGCGACAGAATCCCGTAGTGACGGGACGAGAGCCTTTCGATCGCCTGCTCCGGAGAGAGGCCCGTCTTCCTTCCTTCGGTGACGTCTCTGATGAAGTCAGGGAGTGCCTTCTCGAGTCCTCGCCTTTCGCGGCTGAGCCTGATCGAGTAGACCCCGGGGGCGATGGAGACGGCACTCAAGGTGAGGGCTACGTGAAGGTACAGAGGAAGCGGGATAGGGAGGATGAATATCAGCAGAGCCACCGGGATTGAGTAGCCGAAGACCTTGTACGGACGGTAGTCGGTGTACGGCCACTTCGGCTGGATAGCGTCAATCATCCAGATGAAGGTGGCGGAGAGTAGCGGCACGATTAGAAATGCGAAGAGGTACAGGTTGACCAACCCTCCCGAGTTCCCTGCGAGGATTGTCTGTATCATGTAGAGTGTGTAAAGTGTCATTCCGAGTATGACCGTCACGGTGAGGTAAGCTTCAGCAATGGTGCCGGTCGAGTCTGAGGAGCGCTTGACTGCGGCGGCCTTGTTTTCAATGAGGTCTCTCAGCTTGGTCTGGATGTAGGCGACGAAGTCGCCCCCGGTCTTGAGCACAGAGGTGTAGCCGAAGAGAAACTCTGAGAAGTTCTTGCTCGGATTGTCCTTGGCCGCCTTCTCCATCGCGGAAATTGGGTCCGATCCGAATATGTCCGTCTCCACCAAGATCCTCTTTGCCTCCTTGCTTGAAGCGGGAAGAATCTTCATGTCGGCGATACGTCTCATGGCGGCTATCGGCGATACTCCACCACCCGCAAGCACGCTCATGTATCCGAGGACGAACGGCATCTCAGTGTCGATGGATGCAGCCCTCGTTGCAGAGCTGAACCGCGGCAAGGACATGATGACGATGAAGACTATCGGTATGGCGATGGGCAAGAAGGCAAAGTAGATTATGCCGCCAATCACGACTCCGACGTAGGTCAATATCAGAACTCCAATCCCCACGAACGTCGTGCAGAATATGGCGATAGCCGACAGGCCCTCAGGAGTGGTCCGAAGGTTCGACTTCAGAATCTGATCTCGAAGCTGCGGTTGGGACTTGGACACGAAGCTAGCGGGCTTGGCGAAGATTCGAAATGCAAGCTGGACGAACTTGTCGAAGCCGCTGAGGAAGCTTTCTCTCTTCTTCTCAGGAGCCCCGGCGAGTAGGACATCGCTCACGACCGGTTCTCGCCCACTTGCTGGACTTCCACTCCCTTGGCCTGCAGGTCATTCACGGCTCTCTGGTATGTCTCTTGAGGGCTCGAGACATAGAAGTCGAGGAGCGGAGAGACTTCTTTGAAGTTCCTTATCCCCTTCTCCTGAATCCACTTCAGCACGACCGTCCTCCTATCCACTTCGTCAAGGACTTCGCGGAACTCGATCCCGTTGTCCCTGGCTATCCTTTCCAGTCTAGGACTCTTGTCCAGGCTCGCGCCCTTGTAGGTGTCGCTCTTTGGATCCCACCTGAATGTCTTTGCGAACTCGTGCTCGCTCACTATCTCGTCCACGGATATGATCCTCCTGATGGACTTGAAACCGCCCGATGGCGTGGGGACGGAAATCCTTCTCACGACAAAGACCAAGTCCAGGAATGGAAGGAAGGCCGGAGGCACGTTCATCGGCTCAGAGACTAGCCTCTGTATAGCTGAACTTGCGTCGTCTGCGTGAAGAGTGCACAGTCCACCGTGACCCGTGCTTATCGCTTGGAAGAGCACGTAGGCCTCTTCTCCTCTCACCTCTCCCACGACGAGTATGTCGGGTCTCATCCTCATGGCAGCCTTGACCAGGTCGAAGAGGCTGACAGCTCCGGCTCTCTCTTCTGTGGCCGCGTAGCTCTCCCTCGAGACAAGGGAAGTCCAGTTCTGGTGCGGGATGTTCATCTCCTGCACCTCCTCTATGGTGACGATCTTCGTGTTGAGTCGAGTCAGAGTCAGCAGCGCGTTCATGAGGGTCGTCTTCCCGGCTCCCGTCGCTCCGACGACTATCGCGGTCGCCCTGTTCTGCATAAGCAGCCAGGCGTAGGCGGCCATCTTGTGGTCGATTAGTTTGAGGTTCAGCATGTCGACAATGGTCAGAGGGTCTTCCCTGAACTTCCTTATCGTCGCGCTGCTGCCCAGCGGCGAGACCTCCCTTCGGAACGTTGCGATGAGTCTGTGCCTCCCTGGAAGCGTTCCTTGTACTATTGGGAATGCTGTCGAGATGTGCTTGCCTGCCATGTGGGCGAGCCTCGTGATGAGGTTATCCTGCGAGTCCTCATCGTTGAGAACCACGTTCGTTTCGAGGCTGTCGTGCCCTTTGTGGTAAACGAAAATCGGCTTGCCGACCGCGTCGATTGAGACGTCCTCTATCTGAGGGTCCCTGAGGATGCCGTCGATAGACCCGAAGCCCACGAGGTCCCGTTCAGCGAAGTAGATGATCTTGGACCACGACGTGGCAGGCACTCTGATGTTGTACTTTAGCAGGATTCTGCGAGCTTGGTCAGAGAAATACTGTCTAGGGTTGACCTCGCCTCTGGGGACGGTCAGCTCGGCCTCCAGGGCATCTAGAAGATACGAGTAGATTCCAGCCTCGACCTTCGACAGCGGGACCTCGTCAAGGAAGTAACGCTTGGCTCCCAGTGGACTCTGGGAAATGACGGCATACGCGAACGGGCTGTTCACCGGGTACCTCTCTACTACCTTCCATGTTGGAGGTATCGGTGTACCGGTGAAAGGGAATCTAATGCTAGTCCGGCTCAATAGAGCGAAGATGTGGTCTTCGTCCTTTCTCTGCTGCTCGGTCTTCTCGGGCGAGAGCTGGTCGGTCGGCTGGGCGACCTCCATCGGCTCCTGGAGTGGTTCCTCCATCACAGGGGCGGGCGTCTGAACGGCCTGTTCCTGCTTACTCTCGGCGGCATCGGGAGCTGGTTCCGACAATTACACTAGCAACCTCGGACCGTTTCGCAAAATATAACCGTTCAGGATTGTTAATCCATTCTATAAAAGGAGCCTGCGTCTTCTCCATAAACTTCTGGGTCAGCAATTTGTGTTACACACCAGTGTCGCTGTGAACGGGATCTGCTGGGCGTAGACCTGACCGTTGTAGACGAAGAAGATCACGATACCGAACCA
>DASPVO010000084.1:0-50240 GCA_035622335.1 Nitrososphaerales archaeon | reverse complement strand
GCAATAACCCTCGATTCAAGGATCAAAGTCCTCAAAGAGCTAGGCAAATTCAACGAAGGCTACACCAAAACGAAGCTCGCTCACTTACTCAGCTGGAGCAAGACAGACACCGAACGCATTCTTCAAGACATGCTGAAGAGTGAGCTGCTAGTCGCAGAAAACATTTCGGCAGACTGGTTCAAAGACCACCGCGCAATGAGTCATCAGTTCAGCAAGATCCCGTATCTGCATCAAATCAATTCCAAAGGAAAGGACTTCCTCGAACTTGCTAGCAAGCTAGACAACATGGCGGAACACGTACCCGAACCAAAAAAACAAATTCGCTTCTAAAGCATTCAGTCATTGGAATGGCGAAGTTCTATGCAATTATTTCAAAGAAAGAGCTCAGAAGACGATAAACATTTGCTGTTCCTTACATAGCATTAACACTACGTTAACGACTTATCAAGCCCTGTAGGCGAAGGCACCCGCGACGGCGGTAAGACCGAAGATCAGCATGGCGTTCGCCTGGTGCAGGGTGACGAGACCTGGTGGTTCAACCGCCACGACGACCGCCGCTCCCAGCACGATCTCGAAGATTATCAGAACGGTCGCGAGGTAGAGAGACCGCCTCGCGGCGATGGGAGAGTCCTTCGCGCGCCAGAAGAGGAACGTCGTGACGAACAGGAAGAGGGCCGACAGCGACGCCAAGACCCTGTGGCTCCACTCCGCGATCGGGGCCAGCCTGAGGGGAGGGAAGAGGTGGCCCAGGCACCCCGGATAGTCGGTGCCCAGAGCGTTGCCGCATGCGTCTCCCGCGCCGTCGGCGGTGACGAACGCCCCGACCACGATGAGCAAGAAGAGCGAGACCACCGTCAGCACGAGCATCAGGCTTCTTATCCGCATGCCCTTCGGGACGGCCCCTCGGCTCGCGTCTTTATGATTTGCCCTACGCGCTAATCGCGGAGTCGAGCTTCTGCTTGAAGACGGCGGCCGGAGCCACGCCTATCACGACGTCCTTCACCTTGCCGCCCATGAAGAACATCACGGTCGGTATGCTCATGATGCCGAACTTCATGGCAAGCTCTTGGTTCTCGTCGGTGTTGACCTTGACGAACTTCGCCCTCCCCTCATATTGCTGGGAGAGCTGTTCGATCACCGGCGCGACCATCTTGCAAGGCCCGCACCAGTCGGCGTAGAAGTCGACTACTACGGGGCTCTGAGCCTTTTCAACCTCTTGTTCGAAGGCAGACCCGTTAATCTGGCGGACTGATTCTGTCATTCGCTCTAGTCACTAGCTCGACTTTCGTGGGGTGGTTAATAATTCTGACTGGCTGGAGCCTCCGGGACTCCGGGTGGCAACCAAGAAGGGGGCAGACTTCAGCGTGTCCTTGGCAGGGTCGTATGAGACGAGAGTCGAAGCGGCGATACAGCGTTCGACGAGCGCAGGAAAGCCCAGGCCGGCGGCGAGCTCGTTTACCAATGTTCTTCTCACCCTCGTCTTTGGATGCCTCGTGATGATCGCGCAGCAGTCCTTGTACTCTTCGATGGACGCCTCGTAGGTGCCCAGCCTCTTGGCAAGAGAGATGATCTCCTCCTTGTCGTAGGCGAGCAGAGGCCTCAATACGGGGAGTGAGGAGCCTTCGTCGAAGACGCCTATGTTCCATAGCGTCTGAGAAGCGGCCTGCGAAAGGCTGTCTCCGGTGGATACGGCCTGAGCCCCGAAGTGGGGCGCGAGCGACTCTGCGGTCGCTCGCATGAACCTCCTGAACAACGACGGCTCACTTTCGCTGGCGGCGGTTCCTGTCGCGAGCTGGTATTCGGCGAAGGGGACGAGGACCATGGTGCTCCGCCCGCAGTAGGCTGCCAGCGTCTTCAACAGCCTGGGAATCTTGCTCTCCAGCACCTGAGCTGGGCCGGGCGCCAGGTAGAAGTGGACGTAGATCGGCTTGCAGCCTCGCTTCATCAAGAGCCAGGCCGCCACGGGAGAGTCTATTCCGCCTGAAAACAGATGCATGACCCTCCCTCCGGCACCCACCGGGAGGCCCCCGGCCCCCTGGATCTTCTTGGAGTACACGATCGCCGAGTCGTTTAGGACGTCGACGCGTATCTCCGCCCCCGGTGCGTCAAGGTTGACAGGCCTGCGGGTCCTCATTGCTAACTCGGCCCCGAGCCTCCTGTCGAGCTCCATCGAAGAGAGTGGAAACGACTTGCCCGACCGCCTGGAGGAGACCTTGAAGCTCTCGGCTCTTCTGACTACGTCCTCCGACTTCAGCACTTCGGCAAGGATCGAGTCGTAGTCGGCCTTGACCAGAGATGCGCGAGCGAACCAAGCCACCCCGAAGACCCTCGAGATCGCCTCCTCCGCTCTTCCCGCCTCCGCGCTCGTGGAGACGAAGAGGCGGCTCTCTCTCGAATCTATCGAGACGTCCCCGAGCGGCGAGAGGGCCCTGTTCATGTTTCTCCTGAGAGCTCTGACGAACTCGTGCCTGTTCTTGCCCTTCAGCGCTATCTCGGAGTAGTAGACGACGTAGAGCCCGGACAAGGTGGAGCCAGTCTCGCCAGCATTCAGATAAAGCGTTCCTCGGTCAGACCAGGACAGCGAATATCGCGATCAGGAAGATGACGGCGAGATAAGGGCTCGAGAACTTGAACGCCAGCCAAGCGTTCTCTTTGGTGGGAGAGACGAGCAGCTTGATGTTGGTCGCGAGCAGGCAGAGCCCGAAGGCCAGCGCGCCCACGAGGTATATCGCGAGGCCTAATCCCGAGAGGTAGGGCGACAGCAGCAGGCTCACCGGGATGAGGATCAGAGTGTTGGCTACAATGTACCTCGAAGCGGCCTGTGGGCCGACGACCGAAGGCAGCATCGGTATCCCGACGGCGGTGTAGTCATCTTCGGTTATGACCGCCAGGCTCCAAAAGTGGCTCGGCGTCCAGACGAAGACGAGCCCGCCGAGTACCCATGCAGCCAGGGCATCGGATGAAGTGACCGCGTACCACCCCGCGAGCGCGGCGCAGCTGCCCGCGAAACCGCCCAGAACGATGTTCCAGGTCGTCCTTCGCTTCAGCACGAGCGTGTAGATGGGGACATAGACCACGGCCCCCAGAGCAATGAAGAAGGTCGCGGTCAGGTCTATCGTCAGGAGCGCTACGAGAATGCCGGATGTTAGCAACCCGCCCGCGAGCGCGAGCGCATGGGCCGGAGGCACAGCTCCCGCCGGAAGAGGGCGGTTCCTTGTCCTCTTCATCTTGGCGTCGATGTCCATCTCAAGATAGCTGTTGAAGGCCAAGGAGCCCGCGGAGGCCAAGGAACCCCCTAGCACGACGCCGAGCAGGACACGGAGGGGCGGCAGTCCCCTCGCGGCCACTATCGAGGACCCGACCGCGACGAAGACAAGGAGGGGGATGATCTTGGGTTTCACGAGCTCGTAATAATCGGAGGTGCTCATCGACGCGACCAGGTGACGAATTTTTTGCGGCCACCCTCCGCTATATTGGGCTTTGGGTAGGGCGAAAAACGCTTAAGAAACTAACGGCGTTGATGCGAACGTCCCGCAGTAGCTCAGCCTGGTAGACCCTCAGAGGACCAATAGCTTCCGGCTGTAGCGGTCGGCCATCGGCTGACCCGTCCAGCCTATCCAGGCCACAGACACCGGAGTGTCGCAGGCTCAAAGGACGCCAAGCGCCTGAGATTCCTGCCTGCGGGACGTCCAAGATGGAGGCACGGACTTCGGCTAGGCTGCGGAAGCCATATTGCGAGCGACGGCGCCACCCGGGGAGGCTTGCGCAGGTGGCTGCCCGCGGCGTTCGTCGTCCTGTTGGTCCTCGGCTACCTGACCTATCTGGAACTAGGGTCGTCTTCGGCACAAGGAGGAGGCTCTTTCGACCTTCTGAACACGATAGGGCTGCTCTCCGTCCTGGTCGGAGTCGTAGCTGCGCTGGTGATCCTCAAGCGTTCCGCGCCGCCCGGGACACCCAGAAACGCTTAAGAACGCTGAAGCGACTTTTGAAAGGCGAGCTTTGGATTCTGAGTTCCTAGCGCTCTCCGCGGTCTTCATAGTCATCGGAGTCACAGGGATAATACTCTTCAACGGACCTGTGCTGCCGACTGGTGAGTGCAACTGCATCATCCCTAGTCCGGAGCCGGGTGCAGCGCAGAGCACATCCAGCTTCATCATGGCAATGGGTCTGCTCTTCCTCCCCATCGGCCTGATGAGGGGAGGCCTGCCTTCATTTGGGAAACCACAGCCAATCCAGCCAACCAAGCCAGGAGGGTCGATGCCGTTGCCAGTCTTCAGCGGCGGCGCCTTCGGGTTCGGAATACTGCTCGCTCTGATCGGGGTTGACGTCCTGCTCGTCCCATCAATCCTCGTCTTCAAGAGTCCCGTCATAGGAGTGATAGGGGCGGTGGTAACCGCGGGCGGAATCCTGTTGGTGTTGATTGGCCTGCGGAACAGGTCGGCGGCAAAGTAGCTTTCTCCTAACGCTTCACGCTCACTGAACCGGCTGGGCAACCGTTTTATCCGTTGAACTCGGGGGTGGGCGAGAGCCGATTTTGAGCGAGAAACCAAGGAAGACGAGAGCCAAGGCGGTCAAGAAGGAGAAGCCGGCCCCCACAAAACCGTCCGCCAGGGTCGTCTGGACGAGGCCCACTGGAGCCCCACCGGCCGCGATGGTCAGGACGAGGCACTCGAGAGGCATGATCCAGAGGGCTGGGAGAGGATTCTCGTACGGCGAATTGTCCGCTGCCTCGCTTTCTCCACAACTCGCGAGGAGATGGGGAGTCAAGACTGACGTGCTGCGAGGGTCGACCCTTGAGCCGAACGTCTCCGTGCTGAGAAAGTGGTTTGACGGAGCGAAGAAGTCCGAGGTCTCGGTGCGCGAGCCTTCTGAGAAGAAGGCCGTGAAGAAGCGAGTCGTCAGAAAGAAGAAGGCTTCCGCCTGATCAAGAAGACATCCTTCCTTCTGACCTGGCGAGCATGAACAGGTACTGCTGGGCGTAACCCGCGTACTGGCCGAAGAACTCTCTGGCGGCCGCCGAAGTCCGCGAGTATTCACCTCCCGTGATCGACGCTTTTGCTCCGGATCCGAGCTTGGCTCGCAACCCGTCTTCCAGCAGACCGGGATAGTGCCGTTCGAGCGCCCTGGCCGCCCAGACGTCGATGGGGAAAGCTTCGTCCTTCCCGCAAGAGAAGAGCAGGACGCAGTCAGCTACCTTCGGGCCCACCCCGTGCAGAGTTTTCTCTCCAAATATGCGCTTCAGCATTGTCTCTCTCGAGGTCTCGTAGTCCATCAGCGCGAGCTCGCTAAAATCCACACGTCCCTCGTCGACAGCCCGCGCCACGCGCTTGATGTACTCTGCACGGTAACCCAGCCCGCAGTCCCTCAACTCCGACAGCTTGGCCTCCGACAGCCTCTCAGGCCTGGGGAACGAGCGGAATGTCTCCCCCTCGAAATCGAAGGGCTCCCCGAATCTGGCGCAGACCTGCGCGACCATTCCCTTGATCCGTGGTATGTTGGCGTTGGTCGTCAAGACGAAGGATGCGAGGCACTCCCACCTGTCCTGGCGTATCAGTCTCATGCCGTAGAAGCGCTGGGCGGCCCCGTTCATCGTCTCGTCCTTGGTGAAAGTCGCCAGGATGTCCTGTAGATTGTCGTCGAGCCGAAAGTAGCCTCTCACGTAGTTCGAGTCGAGAAGCTCTGAGCTCGAGGAGCACTGAATCCAGCCCGCCTCCTGCCTCACCTTGAGGACTCCGCCCGGGACGACCCCGTACCACCATTCCCCCCTGTTCTCCCATCTGAACACCTGTCCGCTGTCAAGCGTGTAGTCTAGGTTGAAAGGGACTCCGGAGAGGCTCAGCGTGAAGTCCAATGCGCGGGTTCGGTCCAGTGCCGGTCTTATTTTTTATCGATGGCGGCTCGTGTCCACGGGAACCATTTTGAAATAGTGTCCGGGGACGACCACCCCTATGAGCGAGGGCTACGAGTCGAGGACGCCGAAGGGACGGCGCGTCTACGACAGGGCGAGGAGGGTCTTCGCAGGCGGTGTCAACCACAACGCGCGCTTCTTCGAACCCTATCCCCTCTTCGCCGCGAAGGCGAGGGGGAAGCACATCTGGGACGAGGACGGCAACAGGTACACCGACTACTGGATGGGGCACATGGCGCTGATTCTGGGGCACTCCCCCAAGGTCGTCGTGGAAGCCCTGAGGGCACAGATAGAGAACGGGACGCACTATGGCACTAGCAGCAGGCAGGCCGTCGAACTCGGGGAAGAGATCCAGAGGGACGTGCCATGCGCCGAGATGATGAGGTTTTGCAACTCGGGGGCGGAGGCTACGATGTACCTGGTCAGGCTCGCGAGGGGCTACACCCGGAGAAGGATGATCGTCAAGATGGAGGGCGGGTGGCACGGATACAACACCGAGCTCAACAGGGCCGTGAGCAGCCCCTCAAAGCGACCGGAGGGAACGGGGATACTCGAGGAGGAGCAGAGTTTCGTGACGAGCGTGCCCTTCAACGACCTGGGTGCGGTCGAGAGGGTCATGAAGGGAGGAGGGAGTGACGTCGCAGCGGTCCTGGTCGAACCCGTCCTCGGTGCGGGGGGTTGCATCCCCGCAGATCCGGACTACCTGGCCGGCCTTCGTGAGCTGACGTCGCGCTACGGAGCCCTCCTCGCCTTCGACGAGATCATCACGGGCTTCAGGCTGGCTTTGGGAGGCGCACAGGAAAGGTACGGGATAGAGCCGGACATAGCGACTCTTGGGAAGGTGGCGGGCGGTGGCTTGCCTCTCGGACTCGTCTGCGGCAGGGGTGAAGTCATCTCGGAGGCAGACCCGACGAAGAAGAAGGTCTCGATGGGGGGTGGAACATTCTCGGAGAATCCATTAACGATGGTCGCGGGTCTCGCTACCCTCCGCTATCTCAGAAAGAACAGAGAGAAGGTGTACGGCTCGCTGGAGGAGATGGGAAAGAGGGCGAGAAGGGAGGTGGACGAGGCTTTCGACGGGACCGGCCTTGAAGCTGAGACCACGGGCCTTGGGTCGCTCTTCCTGACGCACTTCCCCGGGAAGAAGGGTGAGGAGAAGAAGAGAATCGAGACGGCGTACGCTCTGTCTCTTATGGCGGATGGCATCTTCACGCTGCCGGGACACCCTAACGGCGTCTCCACAGTCCATACGACTCTGGACATCGACCGGCTCGCCCAAGCGAGCGGACGGTTCGCGCAGGGTGCAACAGCGGCCCAGAAGTGACTCGATGGCCTGTGGATGCAGATGCAGCTACTTCGCGGACTTTGCGTATCTCTGGTCGACGTCTGACCAGTTGACCACGTTCCACCAGGCGTCCACGTACTTGCCCCTGTCGTTCATGTAGTCGAGGTAGTAGGCGTGCTCCCACACGTCCAGGCCAAGAAGTATCGGCATCTGGGCGAGGTGCATGAAGTTCTGCTTCTCCACCTGAGTCAGCAGGAGCTGGTCTGACCAAGGCTCGTAAAGGAGGAGCGCCCAACCGCTCCCCTCGACCGCCTTGGCTGCGTCGGAGAATTGGGACTTGAACTTGTCGAAGCCTCCGAAGTCGGAGTTGATCTTGTCAGCGACCTTTCCCCCGGGCGTTCCGCCCCCCTTGCCGGGTGGAGCCATGTTGGGCCAGAATATCGCGTGCAGTATGTGGCCGTCGACGTTGAAGCTGAAGTCCCTGAGGACGGCTCTCACATCGATCTGCATTTCGCCCTTCCTCGCCTTGTCGAGCTTCTCCAGAGCGGCGTTCGCCCCGTTGACGTACGCCTGGTGATGCTTGTCGTGGTGCAGCATCATTATCTTCTCTGAGATGTGCGGCTGAAGCGCGTTGTACGCGTACGGAAGAGGCGGAAGAGTGTATGCCTTGGCCATGTAGAAACGGGAAACTCAAAGAGATAAAAGGCTTACCCACTTTCCGAGCTTCCCCGGACGATGTCTCTGTAGACAGAGTCTTGGACGCGAACGCACGGAATCTGAAACCTCGCACAGTACTTCGCAAGGTCATTGTCGAGCGTGATCAGCGAGACAGAGCCCTTGTGGTCCATCAGATACTTGAAGATCTCATCGTCGTCAATCGGCACGCTGGAGTCGTTGTTGCCCCTCAGGACCTCCTGCACGGTCTTGCAGTCGACCCCCTTCCTCCTTAGCTCGTCCGCGAGGCCGCTCAGCATCTGGTCCGCGAGGTAGTTCAATCTGGAAAAAGTCAGACCGTCAGCGACGGCTTTTCCTTCTTCGACCTGTTCCAGTCCTCCAGGAACTTCTTCAGGCCGATGTCTGTGAGCGGATGCTGCATCATCTTCTCCATGACCTCTGGGGGCATCGTCGATATCTGGGCGCCTATCTTAGCCGCTTCCAGCACGTGCTGGGGATGCCTTATGCTGGCCACCAGGACCTCGGACTTTAGGCCATAGTTTGCCCTGATCTTTACGAGGTCCTCCACGACGTCCATTCCTCGCTGACCGACATCGTCCAGCCGTCCTATGAACGGACTGAGGTATGACGCGCCCGCCTTAGCCGCCAAGAGCCCCTGATTCGCGGAGAAGATCAGCGTCACGTTGACGGGGATGCCCATCTGCGACACCGTTCTTGTGGCCCTGAGGCCTTCCGATATCATTGGAATCTTCACTACTACGTTCGGCGCTAACTGCGAAAGGTGCTTCGCCTCTCTGACGATCCCTTCGTTGTCTGTGCTGACCACCTCAGCGCTGACCGGCCCCTTGACCTCCTTGCATATCGCGACAACCATCTCTTCGAAGTCGCCACCCTCCTTTGCGACCAGGCTGGGATTCGTCGTTACCCCATCGACAAGCCCCATCTGGTTGTACTTCTTTATGGAGTCGAGATTCGCTGTGTCGAGGAAGAACTTCAATCCGAACGCTTCAAGCCCGTTTCGTTATTAAAGTCTAGCGCCGGTTCGCCGGGTCGTGGGATGCAACCCGGCCTAGCAAGACAGCTCCGTGAGGCCAAAGACTCTGGTCTGGTCTGGGTCGTGGCAGCCTTCGTCGTCCTTTCTGCTTTGAACGTGGGAACGCTCCTCCTGGGTCCATCGCGCGTATTGTCGTCGATTTCGTCTTCGGGATGGAGGCCTCTCGCCTCGGCCCTTGTCTTCGACACCTGGGGGACGGTGGGGGGTCTGTTGGGGGTCACCGTCCTCTTCGCTCCCGTTCTCTTCGGGACGAGTGTAGACCGCAGGCGCAGTCTCTCTTTGTTCTTCGTCGTCGCGAGCCTACTCACGGGGGTTGTTTCACTTCTGCTCTGGGACGAGTTCTATGCTCTACCTGGGGGGACGGGCGCAGGGTCATCGTCTGTAGCGATCGCGGCACAGGCGGTCGTGTTCGGACTCGCCGTCTTCTCCTGCATCCGACTATTCAGAAAGGACACTAGGAAGCTCGGCCCGACCAGCAGCTACTGGTGGTACTCGTTTCTGGCAATCTACTTGGTGCTCATTGGGTCCACCCTTGTCTTCGTGCTAGTCCTGCAGCCGGTCTTCGGCCCCACAACCCTCTACAACTGGAGAGCCCACGAATTCGCTTTCGTGCTCGGGGTAGGAGCGGCCGTCGCCTACGAGTCGACGGGAATGGCGGGGGACTTCGGGCGTTCGATTCCTGTCGACGAGATGCTCGTCAACTTCCACTACGACGACCTGAACTACTCATTCCATCCCCCTCTTCCAAAGTGCCGCGTCGCCTTTGGACCTGAGGCCTCGTTCAACACGGAGACAATGGAGGTGGTGATACCCGAGTCCTTCAGGGGGAAGGACTACAGAAGCGTTGGACGAGACTTAGACGAGGCGATCCTTTCGATGATGTCAAAGGCGGGTGGGAGCCGACCAGCAGTGCTAGGCTCAGAAGGTTTACGATCAGACTGAAGCCGCAAACGCTAGTCCCTCTTGCCTTTCATCGCTAGCGAGGCGAGGGCTGCCTCTTCTATCTTCGCTTGCGTCAGCCCGTACTTCTTCAAGAGCTCGTTAGCTTCTCCGCTCTCGCCAAACGTGTCCATTATCCCGACCCTCTTCATGGGCACTGGATAGTTCTCGACGAGGACCTCTGCCACCGAAGATCCCATTCCGCCGACGATGTTGTGCTCTTCGACGGTGACGACGGAGCCGCACTTCCTCGCCACCGAAGTCACCAGCTCTGAGTCGATGGGCTTGATGGTGTGCATGTCGACCACGCAAGCAGAGACCCCCCTCGACTTCAACGCCACGGCTGCTGCGAGTGCCTCGGGCACCATGATACCGCAGGCGAGAATCGCGACGTCGCTGCCTTCGAGCAGCACGTTTTCCTTCCCGAAAACGTACTGAAAACCTGACTCGTAAACTATGGGGGTGGTCGGCCTCGTCAGCCTCACGTAGAATGGCCCGGGTATCTCCGCGATCGCCTTCACTATCTCCTTAGTGGAGACGTAGTCGCAGGGCACCACCACTCGCATCCTCGGGATGCTCCTCATTATCGCTATGTCCTCCACCTGCTGGTGCGATGCGCCGTCTGGGCCAACCGATATCCCGCCGTGAGAG
This sequence comes from Nitrososphaerales archaeon, assembly GCA_035622335.1. Classification (GTDB taxonomy): domain Archaea; phylum Thermoproteota; class Nitrososphaeria; order Nitrososphaerales; family Gagatemarchaeaceae; genus DATJAJ01. The sequence goes on along the minus strand of DASPVO010000084.1, from coordinate 39,728 downwards.
CACACAATCTTGACGTCGAGGTTCGGATATGCTATGTTGTTCCTGATCTGGTCGACGCACTTGCCGGGCACGAAGATCGCGTAGGTGCCGGCGTAGGGGATCTTCCCAGCAAGAGCGAAGCCTGCAGCCGTGGCTATCAGGTTCTGCTCCGCGATGCCCATGTTGAAGAAGCGCTCCGGAAACTTCGTCGCGAACATCGCGGACTTCATCGACCCCGTCGTGTCGGCTCCCAAGACGACCACCCGCCCGTTCCTGTCGCCCAACTCCAAGAGTGCCTCTCCGTACCCGTCCCTCATCGCGGCCTGCTTCGCCAGCAGCCTACATCACCGCCCCCTCGGCCCGCTCCCTGAGCCTTTCGATTGCTGCGACCGGGTCTCTCTTCGCGTAGACTCCCGCCCCTGCCACGAGGACGTTTCCTCCTCTCTTAACCACTTCTTGCACGTTGTCGGTTTCGACCCCACCGTCTATCTCCAAGTCCGTGTCGAGCCTCCTATCATCTATCTCCGCCCGGATGGCCTCAAGCTTGGGCATCACGGACATGTCCATCGTCTGCCCACTGAAGCCGGGGTTGACCGTCATCAAGACCAACTCGCTCAACTTCTCGAGCCTTTCCGTCGCCCAGACGGGCAGGGAGGTGGACGGCTTTATCGCGAGTCCAACCTCCTTCCCTCTAGAGTGTATCCTAGGGTAGAGCTCGTCGAAGCTAGCGCCCGAGAGCACCTCGGCGTGGAGAATGAGAAGGTCAGACCCCGCGTCCATGAACTTGTCCACGAAGGCGGACGGCTGGTCGATCATGAGGTGCGTGTCGAACTTCAGGTCGCACTTTCCTCGGAGGGCCTTGACCGTCCCGGGTCCGAAAGTGATGTTGGGAGCGAAGTGGCCGTCTATGACGTCGAGATGGAGCTGGTCGGCCTTGCCCTCGACGGCGATGCGGGCGGCCTCGGCCAAGTCTCCCAAGTCCCACGCTAGGACGGAGGGTGCTATCCGTATCTTCTTCAAGCGATCACTTTAGTTCGTTGAGCACGTCCGAGATCTTGTCTTTCGGCGGTGCGGTCCCGTGATAATGAGGAGACCACTCCATGAACGAGATGCCCTTGCCCTTGACGGTGTGAGCAATGATCACCGTAGGCCTGTGGCTCACGCTCTGGGCGAGGTCGAAGGCGTCCAGAAGCTGTGAATAGTCGTAGCCGTCCACTTCGATGACGTTCCAGTTGAAGGCCCTCCACTTGGCCGCCAGCGGCTCGAGCGGCATTATCTGTTCGGTCAGACCGTCCTGCTGTATGCCGTTGCGGTCGATGATCGCAGTGAGGTTGTCCAGACGATACTTCGAAGCGGACATGGCCGCCTCCCAGACCTCCCCCTCCTGCTGCTCGCCGTCGCCCATCAGGACGTAAGTCCTGTACGTTTTCTTGTCGAGCTTCGCCGCCAGGGACGTACCGACTCCGAGCGACAGGCCTATCCCTTCTGACCCTGCCGGAGCCTCGACCCCCGGGACGCCAAGGGTTGGATGCCCCTGCAGTCTGGAACCCATCTTCCTCAGCGTCATCAACTCCTCGGTGGGGAAGAAGCCCGCCTGCGCCAGTATCGCGTAGAGCAGAGGAGCGGCGTGCCCCTTGCTCAGGAAGAACCTGTCCCTGTCCACCCACTTTGGGTTGTTAGGGTCATAGTGAAGGACGTGAAAGTACAGGGTGACCAAAAGTTCGACGGCAGAGAGTGACCCTCCCGGATGCCCCGACCCAGCCTCCGCCAAGCTCTCGAGGATCAGCTTGCGCGTGTTCCTCGCGATCTCCTTCAGACGTAGGAGCTCCTGGGCTGTCTCCACTATCTCCTCACCGGGACCTGGACGACGCGCTGTGCGAAGTCGTCCATGTCGTTGACCATGTTCTCGAGGTCTGCTGCAGAGAGAGAGGCCGTCCTCTGAAGGTCGCTGCGCGCCGCTCCCGCGACGTTGCAGAGGCAAGCTGCCTGGAAGGCCGACCCTCCCGTGGCGACTCCGAGTGAAAAGACACCCGTCATCGCGTCCCTGACGCCGACCTTGCTGAAGAGATTCTTCCTCCCTCCGAGAGGGGGGAAGTGTGTGACGTTCTCCTTGTCAAAGAGTGTGATTCCCTCCTCACCCCGAGTTACCAAGAGTCCCTTGCATTCGAGCCTGCTGAGGAGGTTGACTCCCATGTTTCTGAGACTCGTATCGTTGACTATGCTCATCCCCGTCGCGGCCGCTGCCTCCTGCAGGTTGGACTTCACGTACGTGACCCCTGAGAAGTCAAGGTAGTGGTGGTTCTTGGGTTGCGCGACCACTATCTTCCCCGACTCCTGGGCGGCAGCCACCACCCAGTTGATCAGAGCGCTCGTGATGGCACCTCGGTCGTAGTCGGAGAGGATCACGCAGTCGACCTCCTTGATCTGAGGCTCCGCCTCGGCCATCATCTTCTTGGCCATCGCGAAAGGGACGTCCCTCCTGTCCTCCCTGTCGATCCTCAGAGTGTGGAAGGAGTTGACCATTATCCAAGTCCGAAGAGATGTGGGCCTCGACGAGTCAACGAGGACGCCCGTGTGGGATATCCCGTTCCTGGTGAACTCGTTGCCGACCCACGTGCCGTACTCGTCCGACCCCACCAGCCCGACGACGCTCGTCGAGGCCCCGAGCGAAGTGAGTTCGCGGGCGAGGTTGGCCGCACCTCCGGGAAGGAATGTCTCTCCCACGTAGTCTCCCGCCGGGACGGGAGCCTCGCGCGCGAGCTTTCGGGCGGCCACTTCGACGAACCTGCTGACTATGATGTCGCCTATGACCAGAATCCTGCGGCCCTGAAAATTTCGGATGAGCGCGGTGAGCTCGTCCTTCACAACGCTATCGGTCGCCATGGACCAATAAAAGAAGGCCCTTCCGCCCTTTTTAACTGTTGAACGAGCCTCTCGTCAGTTTTGTCTCGGTCCGGTCGTTGTAGCGCGACGATGCTTCTCTTGGCCGTCAGCGAAGGGCAGGTCGTCGTCTCTGAGACTGCGATTGAGGCTCTCATAGCCCGTCAGCGTCCCCATGTCGTGCCAGAGTCCGGTGTTGTAGTAGGCACCGACCTTCATCTTCCTGGACAGCAGCGCAGGAACGAAGTGGGTCATGAGGTCGGACCTCTGAGGTCCGGCTATGCTCTTCACAGCCCTCAGGGCTCCCCTCCCCAGAACGAGACAGCCCGTCGTGACGCTGATGTCGAGGGTCGGCTTCTCCCTCACGCCAGAGACTCGCTTCCCGTCCTTCACTTCCGCGACGCCGACGGGGAGGGTGTAGCCTCTCGCCAGCACGAGAGTCGCGTCCGCCTTGAGGCTTCGGTGCGTGTTCAGGAGCGTAGTTATGTCAAGGTCGGAGAGTATGTCCCCGTAGTAGACGAGCAGCAGTTCTGGGTCGTCGAAGGCACCGCTTGACATCGCGTTGGCGAGCGCGTTCAGGCTTCCCTTGGCTCCCTTCTTGTCCTCCGAATACCTGATTCTCATCCCGAACCTCGAGCCATCCTCGAAGTAGCTGCGTATCTCGTCAGTCCTGTACCCAGTGAGGAGGACGGTCTCCCCTATCCCGTGGTGCGCCAGGAGTCGTATGATGTATTCCAGGAGGGGACGCCTCTTCGGCCCGACGGGTATCATCGTCTTCTGGAAGAAGTCAGTCAGGGGCCGCAGCCTCTCCCCCCTTCCTCCGCAGAGTACGGCGGCGACGACCCTCTGCTTCAAGTTGGCCGTCGACTCCGCTTCGGCGTTATAACCCTTGAAGGAGCTCTCCTTCGCTTCGTGTCTCCCTTGCTCCTCTTCTTCTCCTCTTCCCACTTCTCTCCAAGCACGGCGGAGATCACTTCGAGCGAACGCTTGGTCTCTCTCTCCATCGCCAGCGGGTCGTAGCCCTTGGGAGGAGGAAAGTCCAGGAAACGACGGTTTGGGTCGGAGTCGAGAAAGTCCCTCGTCGCCTCATAGATGGCCATGAGAGCGCGGCCATCGAGCTTCCTGAGTTCGGACTTCCACGCGTGATGGAATCCCTTGTCAGAGAGGAAAGTGACCTTTTCATCTCCCTCTGCTTCCTTCTTTACCTCTCTCCAGAAGACGACGTCGAACTCGTCCGCAACGACCTCTCTCTTCCTCAACTTGGAGCGGTAGGACCTCACCCGGTCGCGGACGGCGGCGGGGGTCGTCTCGAAGTGTTGCGCGATCTCCTCCAAGGACAGGCCTATCTTCGATAGGTAGTAGCAGCCTTCCTCTAAGACCGACTCTTCAATCTCTCCGCTGTCCAGACCCCTTCATCCTCACTCTCTGGAGCCTTCCCGGAGCGTACCAGTTCCACTTCCCGACGAGGGACATGACGGATGGGACTATGTACGTTCTCATGACCATCGCGTCGATGATTATCGAGAAGAAGAAGGCGAAACCGAACTCCTTCAACAGCAGGTTGCTGGAGAGCATCAACGTCCCCAGAGACCCCGCCAGGATCAGCGCGGCTGCGGTGATTATGCCTCCGGTCCTTTCGACTGCGGTCGTGATCGAGGTGGTCAGCGACTCTCCCTTTGTCGCCTCCTCCCGTATCCTGGTGAGAATGAAAATGTTGTAGTCCATGCCTAGCCCAAGCAGCAGGACGAAGAGGGTCAGGGGTGTGATGAAGAGGACGGGGAAGTTGTAGAGTCTGTTGAAGACAACGTCGGTCGTCGCGATCGTCCATGAGATGCTCATGGCGATGCTCGCGATGGCGAAGAGCGGCAGGAAGAGCGAACCGAGGACCACGAGCAGTACCGCGGCGACCCCGACCATCACGTAGAGGATAACCTGGGTGAACTGTCCGTTGATTGAGTTCTTCTCGTCCAGGGTGCTGCCAGCTGCGCCTCCGAGGTAGATCCCCTGCAGGTAGTCTGAATTCTCCGCCGTATCGGTCTTGTAGAGGCCCCTCAGATTCTGAGCTGTGGTGATCGAAGTCTGGCTCTGCGGAGAGGACACGAAGTCTATGTCGAGCAAAGCGAAGGTTCCGTTGGAGCTAATGTCTTTGTTTATCGCATTCTCTAGGAGGGTCGCGCGGCTCCCCGTGCCGAGGTCGGTGTAGTCGACGCGTTCGCCGCTGGGTCTGGTCGGGCCGTGAACGGACTGCACGTTGCTCTGGCTGAGCGTCTGGTTGCTTATGGAGTCCACGAGGTTCATCTCCGATACGTTGTAACCCGTCCCGTTCCAAAGGGGCGCCTTGAACTGGACGACCGCGTAGGTGGGGTAGAGGGTGCCCGAGCCGAAGTTCTGGCTTATGCTGTCGAATGCCTGGACGCTCGAGAGGCTCTTTGGAGCCGCAGCAAGGAAGTCGTACCCTACGGGGGTGCTGTACCAGGTGTAGACCGCGGGGACGGTGGCGACGAGGGCCAGGACTGTTATCAGCTTAGCGTGCCTTATCGCGAACCTCGCAGACTTCGAGAAGTAACCGGACTTCCTCTCTATCTTGCTCTCGACGCTCTGAGCGTACCTGGCGAACCTGGTACCCACGTTCGGCCAGAAGATGCCGTTGGGAAAAGTCAGTATGACCGACGGGATGAAAGTGAGAGAGGCCACCAGCGCGACGAGGACCCCCGCTCCGACGAGTAGGCCCATGCTCCGAAGGAGCGCCACCGACTGGAAGATCCCGAGGAAGACGAATGAGATGATGACGGTGAGGCCGCTCGTCGCGATGCTCTCTCCGGCCCAGGCGACCGACTTGTGTATCGACGCGAACTTGTCCTTCCCCTTCACCCTCTCCTCCCTGTAGCGCGCCAGGAGGAAGACTGAGTAGTCGGTCCCGACCCCGATCAGCACGGTCAGTAGGATCTCAGGTACGTTGGGGTCGACCTGGATTACGTACGTTCCTACCAGGAAGAGGATGACGGAGTCTGCGATACCAAGCGCGATTCCTATCCCCACGAGCGTGACCGCGGGAGTCACGAACGACCTGAAGAATATGCCAGTCGCGGCGATCAGGATGATGATGGTGAACGGGAGGATGATTCCCAGGTCTCCCAGGCTCGACTGCGTGAAGTCCTCGTTCAGGGCTTGGTCGCCGGTCACTTGGACGTCTCCCTGGAGACCGTAGGCTGACGACGTCGAGGAGACGAGGTCTCTCGCTTCCTTGACCTGGAGGGTCCCGACGTTCGAGAAGTTGAGCAGCACTATCATCACCTTCTGGTTGGGGCTGACGAACCCAGTGATGGCGTTCTGGTAGAAGGAGGGCAGGTCGTAGCGGGAATAGTTGGCCACGAGCTCGTCGACGAAGGCGGTCTCGTTCCCGACGGGTGAGCTCGAGGTGAGTGGGTAGACCGCTTTGGCAAAGCCTGGGGTGTACAGGGTTATCTGCGCGACTCTGTTGGTGACGAAGCTCTCGACGGCGGCGGGAGAGGAGAAGTTCTCGATGCTGAAGTCTTGTACTATCTCAGCCGCGAAGGCTTGATCAGAAGTCGGCACCTCGAGCCTGACCAGCTGCCCTGCAGCCGTTTCGATGGCGGCCTGGAGCCTCTCGCCGACCGGGACCCCTGGAGACGCCGAATAGCTGGAGTTAAGGTCGGATACGAAGGCGCTGAGGTACAGCCTCGAACCCGCAAGCACGGTGGAGTTGGATATCGAGCTGGTCAGGAAGGTGCTCGTCTCGGCTTCGGCTTGGGCAATGCCTCCCTGAGAGTATCCGGTCCCATTCCAAAAGCCGACAAAGGCGGATGGCACTCCGAACACGAGCTGTGCCAGTGTCTCCGTCCCGTTCTTCACCGAGTTAACCGCAGAGACGGCTCCGGCCACCACCTTGGAGGTCGAAACGTAGACGTCGCTGACGCTCGTCAGGTTCGCGAGACTGTCGTTCCTCGCAGCCGTCGTCGAATAGGCTTCGACGAACCCTCTCACTTCAGAGGAGGTGACGTTGTCGGAGCTTATCACCAGGAAGAGCGACCCGCCAGACGATGACGACCCCGAGGAGAAGCTCGAGTTCATTATCTTCTCCACCCTCAGGGAGTCCCCGGTGGGACTCCCCAGTCCTTGCTGGCTCGAGGTAACGCTCGCCGCCTTGGCGAAGAAGGGGATGCTCGCGAGGAGCGCTATGACCCAGACGACGATGATGAGTCTGTGCCTCTTGATGACGAGGTTTCCGACGCGGTCGAAGAGCAAGAAGTTACCTGCTTGTCGCGGCCGCTGATGGCGTTAAAAATCTTTGATATCTCAGATTTGAAAAACGGACTCTCGGTGGACTCGGACCCTTACGCGGGGGAACTCATCGCGACCTCGACCTCCTTGAGGTCTTTGATCGAGTCGATGTACCACCAGTCACCGTAGTAAGGATATGACATCAGGTCGCCGTGCGCGACCATCTTGGGAAAGGACTCTCTCTCTATGTCCCCCTTGTCGGGGAGGTACTTCATCGTCTTCTTTGAAGACAGGACGTAAGCGCCCCCGTTGATCCAGACGTCGGGAAACTCGGGCTTCTCCTCGAAGCCTCTCACGGTCTTCAGCTTGTCAATCCTCACCACTCCGAACCTGGACTTGTAGGGCACGACGAGCATGGTCGCGGCCGCGCCCGCGTTCGCCGCGTGGGCGTCTATCATCTTCTGCAGAGGGAGTCCAGTTACGATGTCACCATTGGCCACCACGAACGTCTCATCGGGGAACGAGCTCATCGCCTTTCTTATCGCCCCTCCCGTCCCAAGAGTCGTCTCCTCCACGCTGTACTCGATGTTGACGCCTCGGAACTTCTCGCCAAAGTGCTCCCGCAGCCTCTCCCACTTGTACCCGCATGCGAAGACGACGCAGTCCACTCCCGACTCCTTGGTGAGCCACTCGATCTGGAGCTCCGCGATGGGCCGTCCGTTCACCGGGACGAGAGGCTTAGGCTTGTCCTCGGTCAGGGGGCGCATCCTGAGGCCTTGGCCTCCGCTCAGAAGTATTGCCTTCAATGGGACCCACCGCTTCTAGACTCGGAAGTGTCTGCGGCCAAGTGGCATCAAAAATTCGAAGCCCCTTATGAGCTATTTAGCCGTTATCAGGAGTTGAAGAGCCTCGAGCTCCTCCGCGCGAGACCTCTCGAGCTCGTGGAACTTCCGCGACATCCTGTTCCTGTACTCGGAGAGGAGTGACGGGTTGACAAGGAAGGACTTGATCCTCTCTGTGACCTCTCTCGCATCCGAATCCTCCACGTACACCAGACTGTCTCCGAAGACCGACTCGATCACCTCCCTTCGCGTCGAGATGGTGGGGAGCGAAGATGCGGCGTACTCGAACAAGACGTGGTTGACAGTGTAGGGTTCGTCTGAGATGTTGAGCCCGAAGTCGCAGGATGCCTTCAGGGCGTCGTACTCGGACTTTGGAAGGTATCCCATGTACTTCACATGGCTCAGAGGACCGAGAGAGTTGATCCTCGACGCGAGCCTCTCCGGAGGGCCGGTGATAGCCAGAGTGGCGCCAGACGCGGCCTCCGCCGCCATAGCCTCGACCTCCACCCGCTCCTCCGGGAGCCCCTGATGGCCCGACGCTATACCTATGAGGCCACTCGTTGAGATGCTCCGCCTGACCGCCTCATCCCGGGGGAAGGGGTTGGCGGCGACAAAGTCTTTCACGACGAGCACCCTCTTGGCTGAGAACCGTTCGAGTGCCGCCTTCCAGACCGAGTGTGGGACCGTGTTGGCGTAGGCCAACATGCCCGCGACCTTCTCGAGGAGCGCCAGAGGTTGGGAGATGACGCTCTGGCCGAAACTCTTGACGCTCCACACGTTGTGATGGTCGATCATGAGCTTCTTTCCCGATAGTTTGCAGTACGGAAGGCACGCGTAGGGACAGAAGACCGGTGGGTTCTGGGCGTAGACCACGTCCGGTCGGGTGGAGAATAGGTAGGCCTGGGTCGCTGCGAAGAAGGCGAGATACTTCAGAGGAGCGAGGTACTTCGGGAGGTAGCCGAAGTTGATGTTCTTCCTCTCTCCGCTGACCGCGTTCGCAAGCTCGTCCATCCTGTCGCTGAAGCTCGCCCAGACGAGACACGCGATTTTCAACCGGCTCTTCGCGGCTCGCCAGCATGCTCGATTAAAGTTTGGTGCCCTTGCGTAAGGGCTAGATCGTGTAGAAGAAGAACTCCGGGAGGAGTCCGCTTGAGGACGGTACGGCCGTCTCGACGATGATCTGGAGGCAGCTCAGCGAATCCGACAGGAGAAGGTGGTCGTCAGCGCACCCCAGATCGACGGGGTCCGACCAGGAGGAACCCCCATCATAGCTCCATGTCAGGTGAACCTCGGAGCCAGAGCCGACTCCGCACCCACCTTGACCATACACGGCGACCAGCTCTCCTTCGCTCGAACCCAGGGCTCCATAGTCGACGCCGGATGCGAGTGTCCCGGAAGACGTGGCGCCGGAGACAGGGTCGTAGGACCAGTAAGACATTTTACCCGAGTTGTTCACCCCTCCGAAGTACACGGTGTCCCCCACCGAAGCCCCGGACGAGTTGTCGTAGCACAGAGGAGCGCCCCCGGCGTAGAAGGGCCCGATGGGATCAGACCAAGTGTACCCAGAGTCGCTAGTCATCACGATGTAGTCAGGAAAGCATGCGCCCGTCGGAGAGAAATATGTGTAGACCATCGCGACGTCTCCGTTCTCTAGCGCAAAGAGCCCGGGGACGGGTTGATAGACGCTCCCGAAGGATGGGGATACGTACGACTCTCCCCAAGCGCCGTTTGTCGCTTCGAGAACCTCCAGGTGGTAGTCGCCGTCGCCATCCTTCGTCTCGACCGAGGCCCACCAGTTACCGCCGGAGTCGACCAGACCCGATGCGTAGCCCACGACGGGGTAGAACGTGGGGGTCTGAGGGCCCTCGCACCCCACCCCGTTGTAGATCCAATTGACAGATTCGCCTCCAATCGTGCCGATGTTGAAACAAAGGTTCGCCCCGTCTTCGGAGGAGGCTACCTTCAGTATCGTGTTGGACGCCTGGGCGAGGCCGTAGTTGTATCCTCCGTAGGGAGCCACTCCCATGCTCTGTGCCTCGCCGGAGTTCCAGCCGGCGCCGTAGTAGAGTGGGACATAAGCGTCGTAGTAGGTGCCGTCTATGTCACCCTCGAAGGACCCGAAGTAAGTACCCTTCCAGTACGCCAGCTTGCCCTCCATCGGGTAACCCAACCCGTTGGGGTACAGGTAGTCTCCCTGAACCACGTAGGACCCGTCGGGAGCCGTTGTCTGCAGCTCCAAGATCGCGGTGGAGTTCTGCCCGTCGCTGCCGCTGGCTATGACGGGCAACTCAAACAACCCGTAGTCGCTCCCTGAGAAGGCGAAGGTGAGGTTTGCTTTCACGCCTGAAGGGGTTGACTCGAGGGTATTGGGGGAGATCGTCGCAGTGACCCCGATTGGAAGCTGACCCGTCGAAAGGGAGACGGTCTGGGCGTCTCCGGTCACCAAGAGCGTGGTGGAGCTCGGCGGGCCGCCAGAGGAGAGACCGACTTTGCCAGGGAGCAGTTCCTCCGTGAGGGACGCTTCAATGCCGGGCGAAGGTCGCGACCAGAACGCGTTTCCTGAACTCGTCACTATGCCGACCTCGGTTTCCCCGCCCGGCACTCGAGTCGAGAGGTTTCCTCCCGGCTCCAGCTGATACGAGACGGGAGACGCGGTCACGTCGGTACCGTTGAGGAGCAGGATGTAATCGATGTTCGATACCAAGCCTCCGGGGTTCATGACGGAGAGGCTCTGGTTCACATAGTCGACCAGAAGAGCCTCTGATGACTTCGAGGACTCTATCTGTTCCGCCCTCTGGAGGGATTGCTGCAGAGTGTCTTGGGATCCCGCGACGTTGGACAGGGCGCTGAGCCCTGCCATTATCAGCAGGTAGATTACGACGAACCCGTACACCGCGCTGAGGCCGGCGCGCATGTTGGGTGACTCCACTGCGCGATAAAAGCACCCACCGAGGACTCAGTATTCGGCATGCCGACTCCGCCTCCCGAGCTGGTAGCCCAACGCCAGGCCGACTAGGGCGCCTCCCGAGTGAGCGAACCAGTCCACACCCGGAAGGAGGAAGCTGCTCGCTACGAAGATGAGGAGGAACCACAGGACAAGCTGCAGGTTTGGCCTGCCGCTCGCCGCGTAGTCGTACGCCACCAAACCCGCCACCAGACCGAAGATGCCTCCCGAGGCGCCAAAGCTCGCCTGGGAAGGACCGCCGAGCAGACTGATCACGTTCCCGGCAACCGCGGAAGAGAGGAAGACTCCGTAATACTCTGCCTGGGTGTAGACCCCCGAGACCAGCCTGTCGAGGTAGAGCACCGAAAGAGCGTTGAACGCGACGTCGATCAAACCTGGGTAGAGGTCTGGAGGGGCCACAATTATGGAAGTGAAGAGCTGCCAGACAGCTCCGTGAAGGACCGCTTCGTTCTCCTGGAGCATCGCCACCAGGAGGAAACCGCTGGGGTCGATGAGGATTAGAGCAAAGCCGATGAAGTATCCCGAGACGATGAGGGCTGCTAGGTTCCTGGCCTGGACGGAGAACACAATCCAGTCGGCAGAAGGTCAGCACTTTAACTCTGATTGAACGACCGGAGTAAGCAGTGGGTTTCCGAAAAAAGAAAAAGGAGAGAAAGCCGTCTTTTAGGACAGCTTTCTGACCAATATTGCTAGCTCAAGGACTAGTGTGATTGCTGCTAGGACCGCCACCACGAGCACGTACGTTTGGGTGCTCGAGACGGCGTTTTGCGCGTCTTTCGCGGACGTAGCCGCGTTTTGTGCGTTTGTAGCTGCTGTCTGAGCATTGCTTGACGCAGTGCCGACGGCGCTTGATAGGCTTGTTATCGAGTTCTGGACGCCTGCGATGGCCGATGCGAGGGACGACTGCACCTTACCCAGCGTGCCGTTCAGGGCTGTTACGCTCGACTGAAGGGCGCTTACGCTTCCGGATAGTGTGCCGAGGTCTGTCTGTATCGTGCCAAGGTCTGACGTCACTGTGCCTAGGCTTGTTTGGATGTTACCCACCGACTTGTTCAGCGAGCCTGACAGAGAGGCCACGGAGGCGCTCGAAGCAAAGCTCGAGTCGACCGTGAAACCGGTCTGAGTCCAGGCTGTGTATGCACCGCTCCCGGACCCTGCCGTCGCGCCGATGATCAGGGCGTTGAGCCCGTCAGCGGCCGAAGAGGGTACGGAGATGCTCCACCACCAGACGCCGGTAGTCCCGGACGGAGCTGTTGGTGTTGCGGTCAACTGAGTCGTGGAGCCAGACGGTGAGATCTGCCAAATCGTGAAGTTGGCACTTCTCGCCGCTGTCCCGTTGGAGAACGCCACTAGCGCTGAGAGTTCTACGGTGTCTCCGGGCTGTACCGGAGTAGAGGCCGTTGCCGTCACCTGTAGGACGATTCCAGTGCTTGTGGTTGGTGTCTTCGGAGCGACAAAGTTGAAGGTGGTGCTTCCAGTGTTGCCGTTCGAGTCTGTGGCGGTGATCGTGTATGTGCCCGTAGGCCAAGTCGATCCCGAGCCGGTCGTGAATGACGTGCTGAACGCGCCAGTGTTTGGAGTTACCGGCACATCAGCCACGCTCACCGGGTTCCCGGCTGGGTTGGTGACGTCGATGAATAAGTTGTCAGCACCCGTTGGCGCTGGACTCACCGTCCCGGCGACCGAGTAGGACCCCGATATGGTGGACCCGGCCGTTGGACTCGTGAAGGTCACGATCCCGGCCGCGTGCACCACAAGAGGTGACAACGCGAGCGTCAGGACGACGAACGCCGAAAGGATTGTCTGGATTGTCTTCATTGTTTCACGCGCCTAGGTTACGACGAAGTTGCTTACTGTGGTAGATACTGACACTGGCTCGTTCGTGGTGTTAACCGCGAACAGCGTCAGCGTGTATGTTCCAGCTGCAAGCTTCGGCACTGTGATCGCTATGAACTCGGTGCCCGTCTGGCCAGAGCTTAGCGAGCCGCTGCTTGCGTACACCCAGCTTCCAGTGCTGTTGGTGAATTGTGCGTAGAAGACGAGCGATTGTGATGTTGACCACGCGTTGGTGAAGCCTGCTGAGACGCCACCGTACGCTCCCTCCGTTGTGAAGGTTGCGCTGTTGGCGACGTACTGCACGGAGTCCGCGAAGGCTACCGTCACTGTGATGGTCTCGGTCGCTGTCGCTGTGTTACCAGCGTAGCTCGATGCCGTGACCTTCAGTGTCCAGGTGCCCGTCGTGATTCCGTTGAGGTTGAGGGTGAAGCTGCTGTTCGAGCCGAGGGTGTTGGTCCCGGCGAGGTCAGCGGATGTGACGTTGAGGTCTGTGTTCCCGAAGAACGCTGTCACGGCGCTCGTGTTCAAGTCGCCGTACAGGCTGTAGATCGTGACGGGGACTGTTACCCCGAATGGGAATGTCGTAGTGGATGAGAATTTGATCACCGGTAGCGTGTTGTCGACCAGGACTTGGTAGACAGGGCTGACGAAGATGTTGCCGTTGCTGTCTGTCGTGTTGAACTGAATCGTGTTCAGTCCAAGCGTGAAGAAGGCAGCAATTGCGAAGTGGATGGTGTTGGCTGGGGTTATCGGGGTTGTCTGCCAGCTCTTCCCGTTGACGCTGTAGCCGATCTCGGCTATCGTCGTCACTTGGGTCGGACCTGCGTCGTAACCAGTTGAGACGTTGGCCCATCCGTGGAAGACTGTAGCAGTGTTTGTTGTGTAGATGACGTTGTCGAGCTGAGCTGTCGGCGAAAGGATGTCGAAGGTCGGAGTTGGACTCACGACCGTCAACGAGGCCGATCCGCTGACAGACTTGCCTGCAACCACACCCGTCGCGGTGAGCGTCAGTACTGTACCGACGGCAGCGCCGCTTGGAGTGTAGTACGCGACTGCACCGAAGCTGCTGTAGGTGTCAGAGCCGCCCGCCTTGATGTAGACGGTCGTAGCGCTGAGGGAGCCTGCAGAAGCCGATAGTTCGATCTGAGCCTGTATCACGCCAGGTACGGTCACGACGTTGCCGTAAGCGTCCGCGAGGGTCGCATCCGGATAGACCGTCTGACCGGTGACGATGTTGGTGAGTGGGTTGTCCGTCGAGGTCGACCCGATCGGGTCAGCCGCCGCTCCTGGGGTCGTGTTCAGATAGTAGAACACGATCGTCAGAGATGCTGCTGGACCTGCGGTCGTGGTGACTGTGTCGGACGTATCCCACGTTAGTATGTTGGTTGGGCTCGCGTTGGTTGGGTCAAGGGCTGTTGCGTTGAATGTGGCGACGGATCCTTCGACTGTGTCAACGTAGTAGGCCTCTCCGAATCCGCTAACGGTGCTGTGGGTCGTGAGGACGGATGCTCCGCCCGTGACCTGAGTACCGCCTGCGGCGCCGAAGCCGGAGTTGGCACCACCGTATCCCACTGTGTTGCCAGCGCAGTTAGCGCCGTCCAACAGGCAGAGTCCGATGGTGATAGGAACGCCCAGCTGAGTGGTCGCCGTTAGGTTCCCAGAGACATCCGCGTAGCTGCCTGCAGCTACGTTCGTGGGTGCCGAGGGGTTAGCGGTGATAGAGGTTGCGTCTGTTGAAGTGAAGATGGATCCGCTGGAACCTGGTGCCGTGAACGGTGCGGCCTGCCACGTTCCAGTGATTGTTGCTTCGAGCTCACCCACTGTTGCGTAGGTGTAGCCCTGGAAGTAGTTGTAGCTTGTTTCTCCAGTTGTGCAGCTTACTCCTGCACCGCACGAGATTTGCGTGAGGAGCGCGACACCCCCGTGATCCCATCCGCCGGCTCCCGAGAGAGCTTGGAGCGTGATGGTGCTCACTACTAGGCCCGCGGTTCCGAAGGCTATCGGGTTGCCGAACTTGTCAGCAACGGAGACCTCCAGAGGCGCAGAGCTTGGGATTTCAGCAGACCTCGTCGCACCCGTGTATGTTGGAGTGCCAAAGTTGACTCCTGGGTTCTCGCCAGAGATGTAGTATGTTGATGGGAACGCACCATCGTTTACCGAGAAGGCAACGGACGCTGGCGATCCTGGGATCGTCGTGGTCTCCACTGAATCTGGAGAATAGACGTCCGACGAACCTACTTCTGCGTAGATCTCGTCCTTGTCGCCTGCGTGGTTGCTTGGTGTGAAGGTAGCGCTTGCAGTTGAGACTCCGCCGCTAACAGCTGTGACGCTGGAAGTGGTCAGAGAGAACGTGCCTGATCCGTAACCGGATATGGCGTCGAGGAACCAGTTGATCGTCAAGCCTGCCTGAGCAGTGTCGCCACCCTGTGTTACAGTGATGGTGATAGGCGCAGAGCCTGCCGTGAACGATGCTGGGGTGTTCGCCGACCAAGACAGAGTCGTGGTCGGGTCAATCACTTCGAGCTGGAACGACGGTCCAGTGTAGAAGGCTAGGTTGGAAGCATCCTGAACGGTGCTGGTGAATGTCCCAGAGTATGGATAAGTCGCTGGAGAGGTTGGAACTGGAGCGAGGACGTCATACAGGTAGAGGTACGTAGACTCGCCTGGCGCTAGGCCAGCGCTCGAGGCTGACGACCACTCTGCAGATGTTGCCGAGTTACCGCATGACGAGAAGAACGCTGCCCAGTCGCAGTCGTTGGCCTCCATCGTCCATCCACTTGGGAGAGTTAGAGTGAAGGATTCAATTGCATAAAGGTTGGTAGCAGGGTTAGTAATCTGGAAGACGACATCTGTGTAGGTGTCACCTAGTATCGGACTTCCAGAGATGACAGAAACTTGAGGTGGTGATTCGTTTGTTGCATGAACCGAGGGCGCGAATGGTATCAGGAGTACTATTCCTGAGAAGACCAGTAGCGCTGCCACGGTCCCTGAGCTAATTTTCTTTAGATACTCATTTGATAGAGTATTCATTTCGTGTTTTCAGAGCTTGCCCCGCCGATTCACTATATAAACTGAGTGAACGATTCGTCCATTTTACTACGCTTACACCCATTTGGAAACCGTTTTCGGCGTATACGAGGGACAAATCGCTGAATCTCAAGGGTTACAACTCATCGACGATGGAAATGGTCTGCCGTCAAATGCCAGAGCCTGAAACCCGCCTTTTTTGAGGCTAAGGCAAGGATTCCTTTTCAACTAGTCCTATGAGACCGTTATCAGACCCGTGACATTCTTGTCTGTGTAGACCCACCAGGTGTATGACCCGGGCTGGGAGAAGACCATGGTGGCGTTCTCACCCGGCTGTATCGGCAGCTGGCCGAAGAAGTCGCTCTGCAGAGTCACAGCTTGGCTCGACAGGTTCAACCAGGACACCGGCGTAACGCCGTGAATCGCTGAAACTCGAGTGGCATTGGTATATCCTTCGGTGAAGCCGATTACCTTCTTGATGGGATAATAGGACCCCACCACGGTCGCAGTCACGCCCGCTGGCACAACCGCGGTCTTGGTCGCGGGGGACGTGTAGCCGTCCTGAACCGGAAATTCGACCGCGTAATACCCGGCGACGAGGTGGAGCACGTCGGGGGTTGTGACTATTGTCCCATTGACCTCTGCTTGGACGATCAGGCTGATGGGAGATTCATGATAGGGATACGCCGTTGCGACGACGTCCAATCTTCCCTGATTGCCGCCGAGTGAATCGGAAATCAGGGGCACGGCGACCGCCAAGCTCAGAATCAGCAGAGGTACGAAGAAGAGAAGCCAAGAGTACCTGGATTCCTTCTTCTTAGTTGGCACGTCAGGAGCGATTCAACTTCGCATAGAAAACTACTTCGCTGTCAGTTTCGCAGCAAGGACTCATAGAGACCCACAGTCCTCCCGCAGACGAGCTCCCAGTCAAACTGTTTGGCTCGAAGCACAGACTCCCTGGACATCCTCTGCAGGTCGGATTCGTTCTCCAGCAGGTATAGTATTGCCTGGGCGAGCTTTTCAGGTGTGGCGTCCTCTACCATCATGCCGTTTCTTGCCTCATCAATGAGCTCTGCTGCCCACCCTATTTCGCTCGCGATAGGGGCGACGATGGGGAGCCCCGCGGCGTTCCCCTCGACCGAGGCCATGTTCCAACCGCCGTGCGGAGCGGATGGGAGAACGTACACCTTCGCTCCCCGCAACAACGAGTAGACTTCACGGCGATCCTGGACCACGCCTCTGAAGAAAACATCGTCGGAGACTCCCATGGCTCTCGACAGCCCGACCAAGGAGTCCAGCATCGGGCCTCCTCCGACGACGAGGAGCCTGGTCTTTCTGTTGTGCTTGTCTTTCAATATTCTGACCGTTTGGACCAGCCGTTCGAGGTGCGCATCCGAGACGAGTCTCCCCACAAAGACGATGTCGTACCGCTCTTTTGACGGCGACGCGGTCACTATCTCTTCGTAATCGATCCCAGGCCGAATGATGGTTATGTCTGACCCGCGGACCGAAAGCTCAAGGAGACGCTTTCGCGTGAAATCGGATATGGTTATGATGTGGTCAAGCGCGGTCGCGCCTCTCCGCTCGAGAAAGTAACCCACGCCGCCACTCAATCCTGCGTAACTGAACCAATACTCCTTCCAAACTTCGTGCAGCATCCCCACGAGCGAGGCCCTTCTGAACGCCCTCGCGAAGGGCCGCGCATCAAGTAGAGCGAAGTGGGTGACCGGACTCTGGTTGAACTCGACCAGGTCGTAATTTCCCAGCTCGGGGAGCCTCCTAGCCGCAGAGAGGGCGAAGGATGCTCCGCTCAGGACCGACCTCCTTCTGCCTGCGTAGAGCTGCTTCCAAATCGGCACCCCGATGACTCCCTTGGGGGCTGGAGTCCCGCTCCACCACTTGCCACAGAGAACGGTCGCACTGTGCCCCTTCTTTACAAGATGGTCGGCCATCTTGAAGATCCTGTACTCTGAACCTCCCTTGGTCCATGGGTAGGCGACGTCAGAGATGAAAAGAACCTTCACAGCTTCAGCTCATCTGGACCTAGACTCGCGCACGACGTTGATCACAGTGAAGAGCGTGATGCCTGTCATCGCCAAGACGAGTCCCAGCGTGAGAGCCCCGAGTGTCAACATCGTGTACCCCACGGATACGTACCCGTGTCTCCCCGTGTACGCACTAAGGTCCACGAACCCTGTAACCAGGCCGACCAAAATGAGGATTCCTCCTGGCAGCCCGTAGAAGATCAGTGGGTGGCTGATGGATGTGTGTTTGATCGTACTCGCAATGACGGTTGCGAACTGGAAAAGGGGGTTGTGTGTCGAGGGATTCTCGACGTCATACCTGATGTTTACGGGGACCTCGACAACCTTTAGCCCCACTTGGACCGCCTTCTGCAGTATCTCTACAGATGCGCCCATCCCGTCATCCGTAATCTCAATCGAGCGAAGAGCCTTTTGCGAGTATGCACGAAACCCGCTCTGAGCATCTGAGACGTCTAGACCGGTAGCCCCTCTGACCAGGGCAGTAGCCGCCCTGACGCCTACGACCCGATAATTCGGGGCATCGCTGCTCCCCAGGAACCTAGAACCGATGACGAGGTCAGCCTCCCCGGAAAGGACTGGGGTCATTATCGCAGAGATGTCGGACGGTAGGTGTTGTCCGTCTCCGTCCAGAGTCACGACCGCATCCGCTCCCAGCTCTTCGGCCTTGGAGAAGAGCGACCTCAGCGCCGCTCCGTAGCCCAGGTTTCTGTCGTGCATCACGACGATGGCGCCCATTCTGGAGGCAATCTCCCCTGTCAAGTCAGATGACCCGTCATCGCAGACGACCACCGCATCAACAAACTTCGAAGCGAGCATGACCACCTTGGCTATGCTAGACTCCTCATTGTAAGCAGGAATGCAGGCTACTGTCTTCTTAGAACTCACTGACAATTGCGTCCTTTCAAAGAGGGCTCTTGGTTTCTATATCAATGTGAGGTCAAGATCTGGACATTCGGATTTCCAGCTACGCTAATCGAGCGAGGGCTGGAGCGAGCTGCTCCTTGAGAACTCAGTCAGTCAAGAGATGGAGTAAATGCGAACGTCAGGGGTCGAGTACACCAAGGAAAGGCCGTCCCCAGAGGAGGTTGGAAAGGTCTGCCAGGGTGGCGGGCCAGCGCTCACAAATCCAGGGGGCACGTAGTCCGTCACGATGACGTAGCTGGCACCAATCTGTCTCGCGTACTGAATAGCTGCAGATGGTTCTGCGATGAACGTGAAGTTGATGATTCGCCCGTTGACGGAGGGGGCGAGAGCAAACCTCCAATCACTGACAGCCAAACCTGATGAGTTCTTGGCCGTGTTGTTCCCAAACCATAGCGTTGCCGTGTAGACGGCCGATTGTGACTGCGCAGAGTCGACCCGTCCCGTCAGCGCGCCGGAAAGAGCAGATGGGACGGGGCAGACTGCGAATAGCACCAACGTGACCAGCACAGGGATGACCGGTAGAGACCTTCCTTCTGCGGCTCTTCTCCTAGTCTTTCCTCGCCCAAAGTAGGTCGTGGGGAGACTAGAGAGCCCTAGCCCGCACAGCATGGTCATGGGCATGACCAATTCGTAGGCAAAGCGCCAGGAGGGGCTTCCAGCCGGGGCGGTAAGGACCAGTGTCAGCGCCCAGAGGACAGGAATGAGGGCCAGAAGGGCGCGGTCTTTGTATAGCTTGTAGAGCCCGACTGCGACTAACGAAAGGAAGACGACGAACGCCAAATCAGACCCGAAAATTGTATCGACGTACTGGGCGACAGGAAGAACCGCGAGAGCGTTGGACAGGG
This sequence comes from Nitrososphaerales archaeon, assembly GCA_035622335.1. Lineage (GTDB taxonomy): Archaea > Thermoproteota > Nitrososphaeria > Nitrososphaerales > Gagatemarchaeaceae > DATJAJ01. The sequence continues at coordinate 20,143 of DASPVO010000084.1, read as the reverse complement.
GCGAATTGAGAGGAACGACGCCAGGGCTGTTGTTCGCGAGGACCAAAATGCTGTGCACGAGTCTCGGCCTGGCAATCGCGACTAGGGCAGCAGGGAGGAGGGCGACAATTGCAGGGGTGAGAATCTTCCTAGGGTCACCACCGTCGACCGCGAGCTTGGCCAACGGGACCAGGAGAGCGACCGGGAGAATCGTGATCGACGTGTAGTGGGAGAAGTAGAGCAAGAAGACCGACAGAAGAAAGGTCAGCCACCGACCTCCGGTCGAAGCGGACTCCAGCAGGCTCGTCAGCGCCGCGATGAAGAAGAGGGTCGCGAGAATTCCAAAGAGGTTCGCGTAGAACCCGACGCCGAAGACTCCGTAGTACCAGAACGTCCCGGTGAACGTGTAGACGAGTGTCGCGAAGACGGCAGGAGCGTCTCGTGAGAAGACTCGTCTGGACGCGAGAAAGACAAGAAGTGGAGACAGGCTGGCAAGCAGGGCGGCAGTCCTCTGGACGTTTGCGACGCCCAGACCACCCCCCAAGATCAGCCCCGCCGCGAGTTGGAAGTGCACTCCGAAGTACAGTATGCCAGAGGGAATCGAAGTCTGATTGCCGCTGACAAGCCCTTCGGCGAAGGCGAGATGGTTTGTGAAGTCCGCGTACCTCTCGTCGGGATAGATCGGAAACTTGCCGAAGTAGACAACTGAGAACATCAGGATGAAGGCGACACACGCCAGAACTATCCAGTCGCTCTTGGTTGGCCTAACGAAAGCACCCAATTTCCTCGTTCGGACGAGGGACGCGGAAAGTGCGATGGCGCCCAGAACCATCAAAGAGTAGAGTGTGTCGGGACCGATCCCTACAAGGCTGACTCCGGCTATCGTCAGTCCAGAGGTCTTCAGGGCGAGAACGACCGTGTCGACGGCTAGTCCAATTCCGAAGACGATTGCGAGCCGTGCCGCGACGCCGTCCTCTACCGACCACGGTTGTATCAGCTCAGAGAACCCGAGCCCCGGGAGGAAGATCACTAGGAGGTACGCCAGAAGGCCCGTGGTAGAGGGAAGGATCACTCGCCAACCGGCTAGGCGCCTCCCGATAATGACCTTATTGGGACGGAGAGCCTTGGTGTCCCACCAGCGTGAAGGGGCGCGTACGAGTCTCAGACTAGTCGACCGAACTGCCGGAAAGAATGAATGAAAGAGGGACTATCGGCCGAAATCGCAGGAATTCTGTGAGCAACGAAGAGAGTCGAGCGTCCATGAGCCTCTGAGCCCTGCCCTGGCGCATCTGTCCCACCATGGACCTCCGCAGGCTCGTCCTCCGTATGCTCCAGACGACCACGTCGCCCATGACCCCCACCTTCCATCCCGTTTCCCTGTCGAGCATGGAGTCAGGGTTCGGGGCGTCGGAGAAGACTCGTCCTTGCTCTCGATACAGCTGACGTACCGCAGAACCCCTGAAGACGCGCTGGCCGTGCTTCCTGGCCCGCTTGTTTAGCCCGAGACCTTCCATCGTGATTTCATAGGAGTGATACAGACTGTTGTAAGCGCTTGAAGGCTCGGTGAGCAGCGCGGACGACACCGAATTTGCGAGAGTATCCATCCCCAGAGCAGCAATCGCGCGGTCAAAGAAATTGGCGGGGACGACCATGTCGGCGTCGACGATCGCTATGAAGTCGCACTGAATGAGAGTCGTGAAACCGATGTTGAGATTCTCAGCATAGCTGTTTTTCCAGCCTGACACTTGCTTGAGTTTCACCTCGGCAAAACCGCGGGCGATCGCGACGCTTTGATCTGTGCAGCGGTCGGCGACCACTAAGATCCTGCGACTCAACCCGGACAACGAGCTCGTCAGGGCACTCAAGGAGCGAGGAAGATACGGCGCTTCGTTGTGGCACGCTACCACGACTCCCACCGACGCACTTCTGGATTGAACTGCGTCCGACATCAGATGCGTAGCCTGGTGCGCATTTAAAAAGGGGGTTGGGTTGAATCGCGATTCCTTGTCCGAACAGAAATTAGTTGAACAAGCCGAGAGGCCCCTCCTTCCAAAGCAGCCCGAAGTCAACATAGGCTCCGCGGGGCACGTCGACCACGGAAAGACCTCAACGATCGCTTCGATAACAGGAGTCTGGGCGAGCGCTCACAGCGAGGAGCTCAGGCGCGGAATCACGATCAAGGTGGGTTACGCAGACGCCGCGTTCTACAAGTGTCCCGTTACACCTCCTCCTGCTTCTTTCACTACTAGCAAGACCTGCCCGGTCTGCGGGAGGGAGACTTCTCTCCTACGCGCCGTCAGCTTCGTTGACACGCCTGGACACGAGAGCCTGATGACGAACATGCTGGCAGGGGCTTTCCTGATGGACGGAGCTCTTCTTGTGATCGCGGCAAACGAGACGGTACCGAAACCCCAGACGAGGGAACACCTTCAGGCTCTTCAGATGCTCGGAATGAAGAAGATCGTCATCGCCCAGAACAAGATCGACCTTGTCACTGACGCCGAGGCTAAGAAGAATCATGACCAGATCGAGGCCTTCGTTGAGAACACAGTCGCTGCCGGCGCACCAATAATCCCCATCTCCGCCCAGCAGCGGCTGAACATCGACGCTCTCATCGAGGCGCTCGAGGAGGTGGTCCCCACCCCGAAGAGGGACCCGAGAGCTCACCCGCTGATGTACGTAGTCAGGAGCTTCGACGTGAATAGGCCGGGGACGAGCGTCGAGGAGCTGTCTGGAGGCGTCTTCGGAGGGAGCCTCGTGAGAGGAGAACTGAAAGTGGGAGATGAAGTTGAGATAAGGCCCGGAATGCCGGACGAGAGGACGGGGAAGCACATCCCGATCCAGACGAGGATCTTCAGCCTACAGACCGGGGCCGGACCTACCGAGAGGGTGGGTCCCGGGGGGCTCGTCGCCCTCGGCACTCACCTCGACCCGACGTTTACCAAGGGAGACCAGATGGTGGGAAGCGTCGTTGGGAAGCCGGGGACGCTCCCCCCTACCTGGGAGCACGTGACCCTCCAGGCTCAGCTCTTCGATACAGCGGTAGGGTCTGCCGACCCGGTAAGGGTTGACAAGATCCGGGTTGGGGAGAACCTCAGGCTGAATCTAGGGACGGCGTCTACGCTCGCCGTTGTTACATCAGCACGGGACGAAGTGGTCGAAGCTGACCTGAAGAAACCGGTCTCCGTAGAGGCGGGGATGCGCGCCGCGATAAATCGCAGGATCGCAGAACGATGGCGACTGATAGGCGGGGGCGTCCTGAAGTCCGGAGATTGAAGCCCGTAGTCTTCGACAGCAGCTTTCTAATCTCAGTGGCCGAGCACCCGACCGGATGGCACGAATCCATTACGGAGTTGGTGGGGGGGTTCGAGCCGGTGGCTCTCGACTGCGTTCTGGAGGAGCTGAACTCAATCTCAGAGGAAGCAGGCAAGAGGGGCAGGTTCGCTCGCCTGGCCATCACGATGGCTGAGAAGTTCAGAAGGGTCGGTTGCGGAGGGGCTGACGTCGACAGCGAGATACTCAGCTACGCGGTAGCCAATTCAGCGATGGTGGCCACCATCGACGGAGAAATGTTGCGCGCCCTGAACAGACAGGGAGTCGGATGCGTCACCCTCCACGGCGGAAGGGTCGCGTTGGCGTAGCCTCAAAGGATTGTCCTAGCCATGGCTCTGACGTCCTCGTCGGCCAAGAGGAGCAGTCCGAAATAGAAGACGGCTCCGATACCCACCAGTCCCCCGAGCCTCAGACTGAAGTCCAGGTTGGTGAGGGTCGTGGGTAGAAGGCTGGCCGACAGCAGGTAGACTAGGACGCCCATCGCGGTGCCAGCCCCGATGTAAGACAATATCGACCTCGAGATCCTCACCTTCATCCTTCTGGCGAGCCGCAGGCTCTTTCCCGCCACCAGGACTGCGTTGAAGACAAGCTGTGACGTCGCCCAGTAGTCCACGAACCTCCCGATTCCCGATGCGGTCACGGGAGTGAACCTGCCGATGACGAACACGGAACTGACGTACACGGCAGAATAGGCCAGGTTGGCCAGCGAAACGAAGGCGAGGTCGCTCGACAGTATCCTCTTGGTCCTGTTCCCTTCCTCGATGTCTGCGGTCTCTCTACCCATCAGCCCCTGGTCCACCACCCAAGAGATGGATGAAGAGACCGCGGCGAGGCTCAGGATGATGAGAGCGGTCGCGCTCACTACGTAGCGGGGAGAGAGAAGGTAGAGTATCTTCGAGGCCAGCGCGATGGAACCCGCCGCCATGGGGACAGCGAAGAGCAGAGTGAACTCTAGAGACGTCTTGAAGAGGTCCGACGGTTCGGTCTCGGACCTCCTCAGCAGAAGTGGATACAGGGCGGAGGAGAGGTAGAGCGAGTAACCCACCAGCGTCGCCACCTGGAAGGCGGCCTGATAGTATCCGGCCAGCAGAGTGCTCCCCTGCCCGATCGACGCAGCGAACGTGTCCGCGACTCCCATGGCCGCGACTAGCCCCGCGAGCGCAGGAACGTGCGGCTGCGAGAGCCACTTCTTCCCGAGCGAGAGGTCGACCTTGTCCGTCGTGACCTTCGAGAGCTGCACCGTGGCGGCCACGTTCTGGACGAGAAACGAGACGGCTATCGCGACTATCACCCCGTAGATCCCCAGGTTGAAGACGAAGAGGAGCGGGAAAGCCACGATGAGCTTGGCCGGTTCTGAGACGAGCAGAGAATAGGCGCCTATTGCGGGGTTGTAGCCTCCCACGAGGGCCAGGGTGGCTTGGTTCCAGTAGCTCAGCGGGACCAAGACCAGGGAGAAGAGGAACGGAGTCAGCTCCTGATGTATCGAAGAGTAACTCAAGAGCGCGAACGCGAGGAAGATGCCCATCCCTATCGTGCTCGCTAGAAGGTTCAGGACTAGGGTCGTCTTCCCGACCACCTTGCCTCTCGCCACTTCGCGGGTGGCCCAGTAGGTGAGCAGCCCGGTGGGATAAGACGCGAAGACCACGACGTCTGTGATGAACTCCCAGAGGCCGAACTGAGTGGTCGCCAGCGACCTCGTCAGCATGAGGAGGAAGAACGAGCCGGTGAACACGCTCAGTATGCGGGCTGAAAAGACGATGATGCCAGTCTTCCTCGGTCTTACGTCGGAGCTCAAATGGACAGCCCGTTCCCTGCCCCAAATTATTAGATAAGGGGGAGAGAATCATCCAAAGATTAATATCATTGACCCGAAGGCTCGGGTGGGACTTTGTTCGAGCTTGTTGACCTAGAGGATGTAGTCAGGGTTCCGCCGGACAAGTTCGGGACGCCGCTAGAAGACGTGGCACTGGAGCTCCTGAAACTGAAGTACGAGAGCACGATCAACCCGGACTACGGATACCTCGTCCTCGTGACGAAGGTCGAGGTCGACAGGGTGGGCAAGATAATCGCTGGCGACGGCGCGACCTATCACAAGGTGAAGTTCGAGGTGCTCTCCTTCTACCCGCTCAAGCAGGAGCTGGTCGAGGGCGAGATCGTCGAGGTGACGGACTTCGGGGCCTTCGTCAGGATTGGGCCAGCTGATGCTCTTCTCCATCTGAGCCAGATCCTGGACGACTACCTTACCAGCGACGTGAAGTCAGGCGTGATAACCGCTTCGCAGAGCCGCAAGTCGCTGAAAGTGGGGAGCAAAGTGAGGGTGCGCATCACGGCTGTGAGCCTTGGCCACGGCATCTCCATGGGGAAGATAGGCGTCACGTGCAGGCAGCCATTCCTCGGGGCCTTCGAATGGATAGAGGAAGAAGTGAGCAAGGCGGCGAAGGCGAAGAAGTCGGAAGAGAGGTCGAAGTAGGGGACCGAGATGAGGGAGCTTGCGTGTCGCAAGTGCAAGATGCTCACAACCGAGAAGACGTGCCCGAACGACGGGTCCACGGAGCTGAGCAACGAGTGGTCGGGGTTGATCATAATCATAAATCCGGAGAGGTCTCAGGTGGCCAAGACCTTGGGGATTGAAAAGCCCGGCAGGTACGCTCTGAAGGTCTCCTAGACCTTTTGAGCGGAGAATTCAAGGTCCCGGAGAGCATAAGGTCGAGGCTGGCCAGACCACTCGGGCTTCTGATCACGAACGAAGACATCCTCGCGGGAGGGCTCGCCGATGCCGTCAAGAGGTCGAGCATGGTGGTCTCGGTGGGGGACAGGGTTACTGAATCGATCGCTGCCCTGGGGAGGGTGCCGGACGTCCAGGTGGTGGACGGCAGAGAGAAGCGACAGGAGAGGGCACCCCCCGCGGTGCCTTACTCGTCGCTCTTGCAAGCTACCAACCCTCCGGGTAGCATCACTGCAGAGGCCGTCGAAGCGATTAGAAACGCCTTCGGGGGAGCGAAGCCTGCCAGGGTCCTGATAAGGGGAGAAGAAGACCTGCTGGCGATTCCGGCGGTGTTGTTCGCTCCCATCGGGGCTTCGATTTTCTATGGGCAGCCCAACGAAGGCGTAGTGGTGGTCAAGGTCGACGCGCCCGCGAAGGCCAGGAGCCGGGCCATACTGAAGGAGGTAGGGATGGGAGACACCCCCCAGACAGGGGGGCCAACTTAATATCCGACAGCCAAAGAGGGTCGAAAGCTTTGCAGGTTCAGAAGAGGACGCAGTCCAAGCTTCTCGATAGGACGATGGTGGAAGTCCTGATCGAGGGGAAGGCAGGCCAGATATCGCGCAAGGACGCCATACAGATGGTCGCGGATGAGCTCAAGACGGGCCCCGAGCTCGTCGGGATAGTCGCGCTAAGACAGCAGTCAGGGACCAAGGACGTCTGGGGGAGGTTCTACGTCTACGGGTCGGCCGACTCACGCAAGGTACATCCCAAGCACCTCGTGACCAGGACCCTAACCAAGGAAGAGAGAGAGAAGCTCAAGCAGGAGAAGAAGAAGGCGAAGACCGCGCCTGCACCAGCGGCTGAGGCAAAGAAGTAGGAATGTCTCAAGCCAAGGCACCAGCGGCCCCCGCGCCCCCAGCGCCTGCACCCGCGGAAGCGCCTGCGGGAGAGGAAAAGAAGCCGGAGAAGAAGGAGAAGCCCAAGGCCCCTAAGCGGAGGATACAGGTCCACAAGTTGTACAAGGTCGAGGGTCAGTCTCTGTTGAGGCTCAGGAAGGAGTGTCCCCGGTGCGGCAAGGGCTACTTCATGGCAGAGCACAAGAACAGGCTCACCTGCGGAAACTGTGGATACACCACGTACACTCAGAAGACGCAGCCATAGCCACCCACAATTCACCTCGGTGTGGTGGGAATTTTCTTATCCAGCCTCGGGGCGGCCGTGTGATTGACAAAGGGCCCGTTCATCAGTGTGTTGTTGCTTACGACGATGATGCTTCCCCCTTCGTCCTTTAGCCAAGTGCCTCTGAATCCTAGTTTCACTACTGTCCCCCTCATTCCCCCTATCTCAATGCTGTCGCCCAGGTGCAGCGTGTGGTCGCGAATCATGAAAATTCCCGCGATAATGTTCTGAAGGGTCGCCTGGAGAGCTAGTGTTGTTGCGAGGCCCGCCACGGCAGAGAAGGTGAGAGTGGTGAAGAATGACGAGATTCCGAGGACGTCTGTGATTGCAACCAGGGCGATCACGAGGAATACAATCACGAGAGCATCCTGGACCTGTCTCACTTCGTTCGCGGCGACGCCAGCTCTCTTCGCGGCCCTCACGGTCAAGCGAGACAAGACCTCTTCGATAGCGAACGCTGCGACGGCTATCTCCGCGACTTCAATGATGGCGTTTAGCGTGTCCATTGACGGAGAGCTTGCCTAAGGCCCACGGCATTATAACTCCAGTTGCATCTCTTCAATGGCGCGACTCTTGGAGTCAGGAGTGTCTATCGAGCTGCTCTCTGACCGTCCTGATCATCCCCGGCGTGAGAAATGGTCTGAAGGGAGCGAGATACTTGCTCACCCTAGCCCGGCCGATGACCGACTTGTCTCCATGCTCGGAGTAGCCTTCGAGGAAAGCGTCCGCCAAGGACTGCATGACCGCCTCCTTGGAAGAGAGCTTCGCAGTGAAGTAGAGGAACTCCGCCACGTCCCACGCGGTGTCCCCTCCGCGCACCGACTGCTCAAGGTCGGTGAGGAAAAGCCCTCGCTCGGAGACTATGACGTTGCTCGCCTTAGCGTCTCCAATCGACATTCCGCCCGAGTGAGCCTTCGCCATGACTCCACCGTACTCCCGGACGGCGCCGGTGCCACTTCCTTCCCCACGGAACATTCCGTCCACTATCGAGGCGAGGTTGGGGCCCTCGATGAAGTCGAGCGCCATTATCCTCTCGTCCGGTGAGACCGCGACCACCGTGGGCGTGTCCACGCCGAGCCTTCTCAGGGCCCTGCAAGCTGTGTACTCTCTATCGAGTCTGGCGATCGGCGTCATGCTGAACTTCCTCGCCGACGCGGCCCAGACCCCGAGGAAGGCCCACTTCAGCGACATCACGTCCGAGAAGTTCTTCACGAAGAAGGACCTCTCACTCGAGCCGTCGCTCACGGTCACGACCTTCGCCGTTGTGTATGTCTCCCCAAGACTCCTTTCGCGGACGCTGAACTTCGGGAAGCCCGCTATCTTCGCGAGCTGGCCGTTCATCTCTGACGCCGAAGGAACGACAACTCCCTCTTCAAGCTTCAGGAGGGACTTCGGTTTCTCCAGTTCGACCGGGGGCGCGCGCCTCTCTTGCATTCTCTTCAGCTTCGACGACGCCTCTTTCTTGACGATGCCGAGACCCACCCTGCCGGCGTAACCGTGGACCGCGTACTGCGTCACGCTGCGAGCCGTCTGGGAGAACAGGGAAGAGAACTTGGTGAAGGCGTCCCCCTGCATCTTCGCGGGGACGACGCGGACGTGGTCCTCTTCGGCGATGAGGAATCCTCGCGGGGAGAGCTCCTTGGCAGCCTGGGCGAACCCCGACACAGACGCAGCCCTGTTCTCCGGCGCGGAGGGGCAGGTGTACGTCTGCACGTAGCTGTAGAGGGCCGGAGGATAGACCATCGCCCGCTTTTTCAGCTTGCTGAACAGGAAGTAGTCGTAGGGGATCCTCAGCTGACCGCAGAAGCTTCCGTAGTCTGATGAGAGCTCGACGAGCTCGTCCACTATGACCCTCTTCTTGTACTCCACCTCGGCTTTTCTGAAGAGTGTCGGGTTGGTGATAGGTTCGTACACGTTCAGAAAGCGACCGGCAACGAACTCCCCCAGGAAGGAGGAGGAGGCGTCGCGCATCAGGAAGGACTCGTCAAGGACGAGAGCAGAGGCCTCGAAGGGCCCGTGGACGTACCTGTAGCGTACCCCCTCCTTGTAGTTCGGGCTGACGACGAGGATGTCGTAGTCAGAGTCTGACCTCGCGTATCCCGCGACCTTCGAACCGTATGCGGCGAGCCCGGAGAGGGAGCCTTCCTTCACCAAGGACTCTGCGACTTCAAGCAGCGTCTCGCGCTCGACCTGGGAGAGGCTCAAGACCTCATCTTCCTCTCTATCTCCGCCGCCTTCGCTACCACTTCAGGGTCGAACTTCGTACTCAAAACGGCAGCCATGCTCAGTCGAACCACGTTCTCCTCGGGCGGGACCGTCCGCATTGGCAGATTCTTCGCGACCCACTTGGCTCCGACCCGTTCGTTCAGCTTCTTGTCCTCGAGCCCTACCTTGAACTTTCTGCTCACGAGACTGACGAGGGCCCTGTCGGAGAAGAGAAGCTTGGGGGGTACCGTCCTCTCCGCGTCAGAGAACGACGACTCGTACAGGGTGCTCGACCGCTCGTCGCTCGTCACGTTGGTTCTGCTCAGCCTCCTGACGAGGTCGACGTAGTGGGTGAATTCGTGCGCCGCGACCGCCTCGACCGTCCCCTTCGCCCCGTACAGAAGTAGGGCGGCGGTGAACTGTACCAGTATCGTCACCCTCCCCGTCGTCGTGGCGGGGACAACCCTCGCGAAGAGTAGCCCCATCTGGCCGTACTCTGCAACGCTGCTGGAGTAGGGGAGCGTCGGCTCGACGTAGTAGGGAGGGTACCTGAGGCCGCTCGCCCTCTCGACCCTCTCGACCGCTCCCACTAGCACTGCCATCTTGCCCTTCACCTTTTTCGCCAATGGCTTTGGGATGGAACCACGGGCCTCTGCCTGCTCCAAGAGCACGAGTGGGTCCAATGTGTTGACGGCCCCCTTTGGCCCTTTAGAGTTTTCTCCGAACTACTCGGAGATGCGGTAGTCGACGTGAGGAATGTGGCGCGAGACCTCCATGAAGACTTCGACGTGCATCACACCCGGTATCCTTCCGATGACCTCATAGACGGTCTTGTGAAGCTCGTCGAGGGAGCTCCCTCTCATGCTGAGGATGAGGTCGAACCTGCCCGTCACCTCTCTGACGATCCTGACCGCTTCAATCTTTTCAATCTCCTTCAGCGCGTCCTCCCTGAGCTTCGGGTCGATGTTCAATCCCGCGACCGCGGACGCGCCGAGGCCGAGCTTGGTCTCGTCAACCGAAATCGTGAACCTTGAGATGACGCCCCGCTTTTGCAGCCTCTTTATCCGGCTGTAGGCGACGGAGAGGTTGATGCCCAACTTCTTGCTCATCTCGGGGACCGAGACCGATGCGTCTTCGTGCAGGGCCGTCAGTATTTTCATGTCGATCTCGTCGAGCTTGCTCAAATCTGCAAGATTTGCACGTCACATTCGACTATTTACAGTTTTCCGCGAAACATGACCTCAAAAACGATACGGGTTATGCCTTTGCTTGGGAGTCTTCGACCTTCTTCGCGTTTATCTGATAGATCTCTTCGGTCACCGTGCTGCCCCTGACGAGCCTGCGCTTCTTGGCCCCGCTTTCCTTGGAGTGGAATCCGACTCCGGCGCTCATCAAGACATAGTTCTTGCCTCCTCCTAGGACGTCCGCTCTCATGGGGAACCCTGCGCGGTCGCTCCCGCCCGTGATCATTATCTTGCCAGAGGACCCTATCGTGGTGGCATCGACCACGTCGCCGATCCTTCTCCCGACCAGGACCTGGGCGTTCGCGTCCTTGAGCTGGATTACCTCGGACTTCGTCGTCTTCGGGTCTGACACCACGAGCTTGAACTCTACCATCGTTGCGCCCCGACAAATGCTGGGAATATAAATTGCGAGGTGACGGCGCTAGAACAGGTTAACGAGAAAACCTACGAGGAAGCCGAGGAAGACACCCATGTAGGCCGCGCGCTGCCCAGTCCTGTCGGTGTCCCTCAAGAGCATCCTGAGCATGGGAAGGATCACGTAGAGTATGCTCCCGATCGCGACTCCGTCGAAGAAGAGCTCGAAGTAGACCGAGCTGTAGTAGTATCCCAAGCCACCCCCGACTATCGTGGGAAGACCCCCTACCAAGAAGAGCGCGAGCATCGTCGGGAGTTCCCAAGAGTCGCGGCCTACGAAAGGGGAGGCGATGGGGAATCCTTCCGTGACGTTCTGCAGGGTGAAGCCGACCAGCACAACCAGCGTCACTCCAGTAAGGCCGAGAGTCACGCCGAGAGAGCCGAAGACGAGACCTTCCGTGAGGTTCTGAAAGCCTATCCCGACAGCGATGAGGAGCGAAAGCTGCTTCGCGCTGAGCCCCTGCCGGGACCTGTTCTCGAAGAAGTAGAGCACGAGGAAGCCTACGACGACCGCGAGAGTGAAGACCGCGTCGTAGCTCGGGACGGAGATGTAGCTCCCGGGCGAGCTGGGATTGTAGAGCATGGGCGAGACGTCCGAGAAGACGTCCCCCATCAGAAACACGAGGATACCTATGGCGATGGCGAGTAACAGCTTCGCCAGGGGTTCGCTCGTCTTTCTTCTCATCAAGATGGGCAAAGAGACGTAGATGGAGAGACCCATCACGGCTGAGAAGAAGAGTGTCTCTGAGAAGCTGACCATTCCGAAAGTTCCCTATAACATATGTAATATTTAACTCGCACGGCGTTAACCGAAGAGCTTAACATCGTTTGTTAACAGCGTTCGCAGAGTTGAGAGAGCGCAGCGAAGAGCAGCTGATACCCGCGATCAGGTCCATGGTCTCCACAGAGCTGTGGCGACGGGGATTCAGAGTGAAGGACATCGCCGCTGGGCTGAACGTGACTGAGGCCGCGGTGACTCAGTACATCCACGGAAAGCGCGGCAAGGAGCTTCAGGGAGCACCCGGCATCGAGGAAGTCGTCGGCGTGCTCGGAGAGAAGGCCGCCCTGAGAATGAGGTCGGGACAGGGCCCGCTCCAGGCCGTCGAGCTACTCGAGGCGGCGAGGCAGGTGCTCGTCATTCAGAGAGGAAGGAGTATCACGCGCCAGGACTCGAGGCCCGGGACCCGCAACAAGACTCTCGAGAGGCTTCGCACGAGGCTTCAGCTCGAACTGAGGGCGGCCGAGAAGTATCTCGAGCTGGCAAACCGCACACCCGACGACCAGACAAAGCTATTGCTTCGCTTGATCGCGTCTGACAGCATCAAGCACGCAGACGTGGTGTCGCAGATGATTTCTTGGCTGGAGTCGGAGACGAGGATGGAGTTCGAGGTGCCTCCTCACGGGCTGCTCGAGAACCTTCTCGCCATCGAAGACTCGGCGGGTGAAGAGAACCTCGGCGACACCGTCCCGGTCGGGCATCCGGTGGCGAAGCTGCTCTTGGAGTGGATAGACGCGGACGAGGCAAAGCACGGGAGGGTGGTGCAGAAGATGCTTGGGCTCGCTGAGCCCGGGCGCGAGTCTAGAAGCCGTAGAGCGGGTCGGAGACCGTCTTGATCCTCACTATCTCGTCCAGCGCCTTGAGGTCGTCTTCCGAAAGAGAAGCGAGGAACTTGCCTCTTAGCAGCTTCACCTCGTGGCTCCTAGGCTCAGTGTAGAGGGTGTCGTTCTCCTTGATCTGCCTGCCAAGCGTCGGTCCCTCCACAGAGATGGCGACCTTGTCTCCGGTCTTCACCTGCGCGAGCGACTTCCCGTTGTCCTGGATCTGCTCGATGGTGCCCACCTCCTGACCCGACGAGGACATCAACCTGACCTTAGGCCTGAGCTTCCCTGAGAGCACCTCTATACCGAAGACCGCCGGGTCGTTCCTTCTGAAGAAGTTCCCTGGGAGCGCCCTGATTATGCAGGGCATCGTCACGCTCGAGAGTGCCGCCCTTGCGTCTTCCTCCTTCTTCGTCTCTGCCCAGTTAACGTAATTGTCGATCACTTCGTAGATTACACCGGACAGGAAGAAGGGCACGGTCCCGAGCGTCTCCCTCGCGTCCTGCAGCACCTTGACGTCGAAGGCCAGTATGGCCCCCAGGTATGGGTCGTGTTCGCCGACGAGCGCCGCGTCGACCACGTCGTTCCGACTGACGTCGCCTATGTTCGCCTCCCGGACGGGTATGCTCCTCTCCTCCAGCATGCGGAGGAGTGCCTCCAGGCCTCCCACGTTCCCCGCCTTGACGATCACCCCCATGTTCTCTGTCTTGACCACGATGCTCCCCAGCTCCTTCTCCATCTCGGCCTTGGCCGCTTCGAATCCGGACTCGTCCTTGAAAGTTGCCACCGTGGTCCCGGCTATGGCCCCCGTCAGGTCTGTGCAGACGAGCTTGACCCCGCTCGCCGCGTAGACCGCTTCCACCGTCGTGAACTTGTCCCTTGGGTCCCGCATCTCGTCAAGAGGCTTGGGCATGAAGAGCGCCTTGACCTTGGACCTGGTCGCTCCCTCCTTCTTCAGGAGGGCTATGCTGTCTCCGACCTCGAGCTTCCCCTCGATCAGGATGACGTTCGCGGTCTGACCTATCCCTACCTCCTCTTGCATCTCGAGAATGATGCCCCTCGCACCCCGTGCCTCGTCGACGAGAGCTAGCTTTCCCTTTAGGAACTGCTGAGCCAGCCCTATCAGCATGGCAAGGAGCTCGGGTATCCCGGTCCCCTGTCTTGCGGAGACGGGTATTATGGAGACTTGCTGCCTAAAGTCCTTCACCCTGTAGTACGCGTCAGACTGGAATCCCAGCCTCGAGAGACCACCGACCACGTTGTAGAGTCGCTCCTCAAATTCGTCGTTCCAGGCGGGCGGTTGCTCCTTCATCACCTGAAGCAGCGGCCCCTGAGCCCCCTTCTTCCAACCCACTATCATGTCCACCTTGTTGAGGGCGACCACGAATGGCACTCTCCTCTGCTTCAGGATGTCGATGCTCTCGAGCGTCTGGTTCTCCAGGCCCTTCATCACGTCTACGACGACAATCGCGATGTCGGCGGCCGAGCCGCCCCTCAACCTGAGGTTCGAGAAGACCTCGTGCCCAGGAGTGTCGATGACGAGCAGACCAGGGATCCGGAGCTCTCCTCCTGCCCTGCTCAGTAGCGGACCGCAGATCTTCTCTAGAGTTTCGAAGGGGAAGAAGCTTGCGCCTATCTCCTGAGTTATGCCGCCGACTTCTCTCGCCTGAACGGCGGTACCGCGGACCTTGTCAAGAAGGGAGGTCTTGCCAGCGTCCACGTGGCCGAGCACCACCACGACTGGCTGGCGCAAACGCTCGGTTGGTTGGGACACTGCAGATCAACGGCGTCGTCTCCCATCGTGGTGCCTAAAAATGATTTTCCCGAGAGGCTCACGCGAAGAATGCACGGACCTCTCTCGAGAAGCTCTCTGCGGAGTCAGAAGCGTGGATCGCGTTGTCCGTGAGCCCGAGGGCCAGATCCCCCCTGATGGTGCCGGGGGCGGCTTCCCAGCTCTTGGTCGCGCCCACCATGCGCCTGACCGTCGCGACCGCATCCCTCCCCGAGAGCACCAACCCCACCACTGGACCAGAGGAGATGAATGCGACGAGCTCCGGGAAGAACGGCTTGTCTGAGTGGACGCTGTAGAAGTTTTCTGCCTGAGACTTCGTCATCGTGAGCATCTGGACCTTCCTTATGCTGAAACCCTTCTCTTCGAATCTGGAGATGATCTCTCCGACCATACCCCGGGCCACGGCATCTGGTTTCAGGACTATCAGTGTCTCTTCGGTCCCGGAGCTCAAGCCTTCTTGCCCTTTCTTCGAGCCCACTTGAAGTCTCGGGGATCTCGACCGAGTTTGAGGTCGTTCACCCTGCACTTCGAAGAACAGTAGGAGCGCGTGCTGCCGTCGTTCTTCACGTAGAGAATCCCAGTCCCTAGGTATACGTTACGTCCGCAGAAAGCGCACTTCTTGGGAACATACAACTCAAGACATCACCCTCGACGAATCTTCTCTCCCCCGAATCCCGTTCATATAAAAACTGTAAGCCAGTCTGGGGAGTTGACTAGAGCTCTCGACGCTCTTTCCCGACTCGCCTATGCTACTGTGACAGAGTGACCGGAGCGATTCACTTTATCTTCCGCGCTTCTCTCTCTGTCTCTCTCAGCACCAGAACGTCGGCGAGTCTGATGGGGCCCTTGACGTTCCGAGTGAGTATCCTGCCCTTCTCCTTGCCTTCGAGTATCTTCACTCGAACCTGCGAAATCTCTCCAGCGACACCGGTCCGACCCACGATCTGGACCACTTCTGCCGGTGTTAGAGTCTCGACGTCCTTCTTGCTGCTCAAGCCTTCTTGTTCAACCTCGCCAGTTCCTGAGTCACCTGCTCCAGTACCTGGCTTCCTTCTCCGGCTTCAACCACGGCCGCTGCAGCGGTCGAGACGTCGATCCCTATCGCGGGACCTATCTGCTCCTTGGAAGGGACGAAGACGTAGGGTATCTTTCTCTCCTCACAGAGAATCGGCAGGTGAGCGACCACTTCGGGAGGCTGGACGTCCTCTGCGATGACGACGAGCTTCGCGATCCCCCTCTCGATCGCCTTTGTGGCTTCGTTCGTCCCCTTGCGCACTTTTCCGCTCCTTGAAGCCTGACGTAGCACTTCGTAGGCCGCTTCAGATACTTCCTTCGGGGTCTCGAACTTGACGTAGTAAGGTCTTGGGGTCATTTGACAATCAATCGCCCAGTGGAGCCCGCTTCGTCCCGCATATAAATGGTTCCAGTCAAACGGCCATGCCCAGTGACTCTCTGAGCGACTCGCAGCACCTCAGGTACACCTGGTCGTCCCTGACGGTCCTCTTCCTGGGACGCGGTATGGCTATGGGCAACTGCTTCTTCACTTCAGAAGGCCGGGGTGACAGAACCAGCACCCTGTCGGAGAGGAGCACGGCCTCGGGGACGCTGTGTGTGACGAAGACCACTGTCTTGCCGAGAGCCTCCGTCGTCCTGAGAAGCTCGACCGCCATTTCTTCGCGCGTGAGTTCGTCGAGAGCGCCGAAGGGCTCGTCCAGCAGGAGCATGGGCGGGTCGTGGACCAGGGCTCTGGCGAGGGCCGCCCTCTGCTGCATCCCTCCCGAGAGCTCACGCGGATAGAGGTCCTTGAAGTTCTCCAGCCCGAAGGTCCCGAGAAGGTCCAACGCCCTGGCCCTGTACTCAACGACGTTCTTGCCCAACAGCTCGACCGGAAGGAGGACGTTTGCGAGCACCGTCCGCCATGGCATCAGGAGCGGATGTTGGAAGACGATGCCGACGTCCCGAAGGGGCGCGTTCACAGGATGCCCCTCCACCTCGACCTCTCCCGAACTGGGCGTAACCAGACCAGCTATGATCTTCAGGAGCGTGGTCTTGCCGCAGCCGGAGTGGCCGATGAGCGACAGAAATTCGCCCTTGGATACTTCGAAGGAGACGTCCTGCACAGCGAGCAGGCTGTCCCCCCGAGAAGTGGAGTAGGCCTTGGAGACCCCCTTGATGGAGACCATCGAGGCCGTGTCGATCACCCTCTGTCGACCCTCCACGGGACCACGATCCTCTCGACTAGGACGATGGCTCCGTAGAGCAGGAACCCCAGCAGTACGAGTATGCTCGCCGAGGCGAGGGCGAGAGTCGTGTTGAGTTGGGTCTGGGAGGAGTAAATCAAGTAGCCCAGTCCCTGGTTCGACGAGATGAACTCTGCGACTATGGCGCCCAGCAAGGCCAGAGTCATCGAAATCTTCAGCCCCGAGAATATGCTGGGAAGGGCCGAGGGGAACGAGACCTTTCTAAGCTGGACGAGCCTGCTCGAACTGAAGGACCTCACGAGGTCGAGCATGTCCCTGTCTGCCATGCCCAACCCCGTCGTGGTGTCGATCACCACCGGGAAGAAGCAGACCAGAAAAACAGTGAGCACCCTTGGGAGGAAGTTCAACCCTAGCCAGAGGAAGAGGATGGGAACGAATGCGACCTTGGGCATCACCTGAGCCGCCAGCACGAGCGGTTCGAGGACGCTCTTCATTACCCTGGACATGTGTATCATCACGGCGACGGCGATCCCGAGCAAGACAGCGAGGGCGTAGCCGAGGACTGCTTCGGAGAGAGTGGTCCAGGTGTTGGTGGCCCACTGGATGTTGGGAGAGAGAAGGAGCGCCAAGACCCTGGAGGGCTGGGGGTAGATGAAGCTCGGGACCCTGAGCAACGGGAGTAGGACCTGAAGAGCGACGAGGACCGCTAACACAGCGAGAGCCGATGGCAGATAGTAGACCAACTTCGCGTATGTTCGAGGTGCCAACCGTGTCTAGCCGTGCCTTCGCGAGATTGGCTTGCGGGTCCGCGTCATGAAGGTTTTGTGAACTCGTCCGTGTAGATGGTCGACGCGTTCACCGAGCGGATGCCCGCCCCCTCGACCACGAAGTTCACGGTCTGGCTGATCTCCTGAGGGGAGATGTAGCCGAAGGTCAAGGGATCGGTGGATGAGCTGGCGTTCTTGGTGCAACACGCTAGGTCGAGCTCGAACCCGGGAAGGACAAGCGAATAGTTGAGCTGTGGTTGGGCCTTCACAAGCGCCGAGACGGCGGCGGTCGGATCTCCCTCGGCCGCGATCATGCTCTTCATCACCGCAGTCACCATCTTCTGAACGAGGCTCGGGTTCTGCTGAATCATCTGTGTGGTTGTGAGCAGCGCCTCACCGTACGTGTTTATCCCGTAGTTGCTCAGGAGGAAGTCGCCGACCTGGATGCCGCTCTCGGCGGCCGCCGCTTGGATCGCCGGGAGGTTCGTGATCTTGTTTGTGGTGAAGTCGACCTTCCCCTGCGCGACCAGGTACGTGAAGAGAGACGAAGTGGAGTACTGAAGCTGCATCGAGCTCAGGTTGAGCCCGTTCATCTTCGCGAAGAGATCGAACATGGGAGTGAGGGTGCTGATGCTCGGCGCACTCAGCGCGCCGGACTTCCCGTCTAGGTCGGAGATGTTCGAGATCGCGGCTTTGTTGTAGAAGACGGCATAGAAGTTCACCTGGTAGAGAATCGCTACGATTCTCACGTTGGTGATGTTCGCGTTTGCGATCGCGAATATCATCCCAGGGGTGTCCGCCAAGCCAAAGTCCACGCTCCCGTCGGCGACGTTGGCTATCGTGCCGGATGTACCCTTCCCTGCCTCGACCGTGACGTTGACGCCCTCGGAAGAGAAGATCCCTTGCTGGACCCCGTAATAGATCGGGGCGTCGTTAGCGTTGGGAGCGGACTCGAGCGAAAGCGATGCGGAGGTCGGTGGTCCCGCGCTCCTAGGGTACAGAAAGTAGGCGCCGACGATGACCACGACGAGAATAATAGCGATAAGGAGTGCTGCAACCTTGGTTGCAACCGCACGTCTGGCCCGAAATTCCACTACCACGCTCATGCCCGGTAATCTACTTAACCGTTGAATGGAGAGTCCTTCGCCGAGAGTGTGCAGGTTTGAGGGCTAGGGTTGTGTGGAATCTTCAGCGTTCAATGAGGACCTACTACATGAAGAGAAGAGACCTCGAAGAGATGCAAAGGGCGAAGCTAGCGCGCCTGCTGAAGTTCGCACACGAATACGCACCCTACTACCGAAAGAAGCTCGGTGCGGGAACCGCAGGATTCGACCCAGACTCCGCCGCTTTGAACCTAGAGCTCCTGCCTACGACGACGAAGGAGGATTTCGTCTCGAACTACCCGGGAGGTTTCGTCGTGGGAGGCGAAAGGCCGAAGGCAATCAGGGGTGGGTCTGGAACCTCCGGCAGCAGCGCCCTGGTTCCCCACTCGCAGAGCTCCCTCGACGTCAGGCACGCGCTCTTCCTGAGGTTTCTGCTCCTCTCGGGCATGAGACCGTGGGGAAGGATCGTCACGATGTGGATCCCCGAGGCATACTGGAGAAGAGAGCCCGACGGGGAAGGCAGGATGCGTCCCACGACCAGCCTGTACGGGTACCCGGTCTGGATCCTTGGAAGACCACCCCCGAACGTGAGGGTTCTGAAGTCTTTGCCGGGAGACCCCGAGTCTGAGGCGAAGGCACTCCACGAACTGAGGCCATCCTACCTCTTTGGGAGGCCCACTCAGCTCAGGAGGGTGAGCAGGGCTCTCACTAGCATGGGGCTCGATGTAAAGACGAACGGAGTCTACGCCTCGGCTGAGATGCTGACTCGCAATTGCCAGTCTGAGCTCAGCTCCAAGTTCGGGGCGAGGGTGCACTCTGCCATCGGGTCTTCGGAGACGGGCGGATGGGGGTGCACGTGTCCCGCTGGAGCAGGCTTCCACCTGTACGAGGACTACATGGTCGTGGAGGTCTTGCGCGGCGAAGAGCGGGCACTTCCGGGAGAGGTCGGAGAGGTCGTGGTTACGCACCTGCACAATTTTCTTTGCCCCTTGGTCCGATACAGGACTGGCGATTACGTGAGGCTCTCGACGAGAGAGGGATGCGCCTGCGGCTCGTCCCTCCCGCTCATCGACGCCTTCGAAGGTAGAGAGAGCGACTGTCTGGTCGACGCCGATGGCAGAAGGGTCTGGGCGAACGAGCTGGCGGACCACATCGAGTCGGAATTCGGTCTCGTGGACTTCCAAGTCGTCCAGACTGGCCGGAACGAGATACTGCTGAAGCTGATGAAGAAAGACGTGGACGAAGTAAGTTTGGGTCGCTTGAAGGATTATCTAGACTCCGTGACGGGACGCACTTTGAAGATGAGCACCGTCGAGCGGGAGCAGGATGACATCTGGAGGAAGTACAGACCCGTCGTCAACACGCTCGACCCGCGCTCACTTGTGGGCCAGTATCAGAGTACCCGGCGAGTCTAACCTGCAGAAGCCGAATCTGGGGAACTGGACTATCTCACCCTCCTCCATTGTAGAGCTCGCCTCTTCCGCGAGACCCTCGGTGACCAGAAGGCTCTCGGAGTTGAACTCGCCTGCATCGTTGAACAGTACCCCAGGCGTGAGCACCTTGACCCTTCTGTTCCTATTCGTCACCCACTGCACCTTCCTCGTCTCCCTGTTCAGGTCG
>DASPVO010000083.1:0-8825 GCA_035622335.1 Nitrososphaerales archaeon | reverse complement strand
GCACCGTTCGACAAGATCGCCGAGCTCGAAACCTGGCACCCTTGAGCTGCTGCAACCGGATTCCCTGTCAGTGTCCCCATGTTGTTGAATTGGCCCAAAAGGGCCGAGCCGCCGCACTGGACCACGATTGAGCCCGCGTTGTTGACGGAGCCCCCAGCTTCGTTGTTCATGGTGCCGTTTGGTCCTATGCCGATGTTGCCCGTGTTTGAAATAGTGGCGGTGTTGTTGAAGACGCTGTAGACGTTCAATGTCCCTCCGTTGGACATTTCACCACTGTTGATTGCAGTCACGTTTGAGATGACGCTCATTCCTCCGGTTGACGTGTTGTTGAAAGTTCCATCGTTGGTGAATGAGCCGCAGGTGGCTAGTATTCCAGGGAATTCTTCGGGGGTGAAACAGGCGATGCTGAAACCCTGACCGGTGCCGCTCGCGCTGTTGACGACCAATCCATCGCCCTCGTTCGTGAATCTGCCCCCGATTGATATGGAATTGAGGTTCACAACCGACGCGAAGTTCTCTATGTCCCCAGGGGTTGTCAGCGGCTCGGATATTGGCTTCGCGTCGAAGTGTCCATGGTTGAGGACCGTCCCATAGTTGGCTATGACTCCCAGGCTCGCCATGCCGCCGGTACTGCTCACGTAAATCTCACCCCCAGCTTCGTTCGTCAATACTCCCCAAACTGGCATTCCGTTCTGAGTGTCGTTGATCAGACCGAAGTTGTCAAGTGTCGCGCCAATCTGCACTCCAAAGTTTCCGGACGTGACCAAGCTGCCCGTGGAACCTATGATTATGCCTCCGTAGTCATACACGGTCCCACCGGCCTCCAAAGCACCGCTCAGACTGATTGAGCCCTCCTGTTCGACGTTGAGCGTGACGTTGGAGCCGATCTGGACGGTCGACCCGGAGGCAAAGGAGACGGCGCCTGTGATGAAGCAGGTAGAACTTGTTGAATTCCAGACTCCGTAGAAGGGGGCAACAGGGCACACGGTGGCCCCGTTGCTAGCTTCTAGGTCGATGGTGGATGAGGCTCGTGCGAGCTGAACGCCATTCGAGGCGACCAAGAGTAACAGACATGCAAAGACGGGGACGTCGCTCCTTCTCATACTTGCTTTCAGGTTCCCTGAAGTAGTTAAGCCTGAAAGTGAGTAACTTCGCGCGTGGCTGATCTAGTCTTTTTGAATCGATTGGCGCTAATGAAGGCGGACAAACTAAGTGCGTGGGCTTCGAGGTTGCTACTGACAGTTCTGCTGCGAGGGTGGTAGTTGGCTGCAGCTTATCTCGGTGACTGTTATGGATCCGCTCCAGTTGTCAGAAAAGGCCGTACCCGGTGCGACGATGCAGGAGATCGTGATCGGCGAGGTGTTCGGGCAAGTGCCACCCGAAATCGACCCACCTGGTTCGCCGTAGATGCCTGGCGCCATCGTAAACGCGATGTTCCCCAGCTCGTGATTGTAGCCGATGTACAGGAACGCTCCCAAGCTATCAAACCAGCCATCGCTGGGCGGCCCACAGTTATACGGAGGCGAGGTCCCGCCCACGCTCGCCCACGGGAAGTAGCCCGATGTTCCTCCCGAGTTCGTCGCGGATCCGTCGGAATAGACCGTTATCGGCATGAGCATGCTGCCTTCTCCGGTGATGCTCGTTGAACTGAACTGACACGTCGTCGAGGGCTGCTCGAACGTCACAGACCCCTGGTAGCTCACCGAGCTCTGGGAAACATTCATGCCGACGCTGAGCGGGAAGTACTGGGAATTCGAACCAGCATAGTAGAAGATGAAGTCCCAGGTCCAGGAGTTGCTGTCAGCAGTGACGCAGTAACCGCACGGACCAACGGGAGCGAACGCCTGGCTCCCGAACGCTTTCCCAGTGAACTCAATCCTGTAGTCCGCTGAGGGGTCGAAGTTGTTCGCTGCGGAGGCAGTGGAGACCGACTGAGAACTGGTGGCCGTAAACGTCGTGCTGCTGGAAGGCTGTAACACCGTTTCCGAAGTTGTCGTACCGTTCGGGCCCGTGATCCTCAGAAGAGCGACGAGGATGCCCGCGATGACCACGATAGCTATAACCACGATGACGATTGCAGCTGTACCAATTCCGGGCTTTCCGCGTCTTCCATGACTCAAGCAGCTTCGGATTGGAGCTCGCGAAGATAAACTTTGACAAGCTGCGTCACTCGCGAGCCAATCGTTCTCATACTGCCGATACGACAGAAGTGGCTGAGAGAGATGCAGGAGGTGGGTCGGGAGAGATTTGAACTCTCGGCTTACAGCGTGTGAGACTGTCGTCCTACCAGGCTAGACCACCGACCCGACAGCGGGCACTCGCCTTTGGGTCGTATAAATCGAAATCGAATCGTAGAACGTCACTGCCTAACTCGAGACGTTGACTCTCCCCAGCATGAACAAGTGTATAGTGCAGTGGTAGTCATACGACCCGTCGTCGTCGAACGTGTAGCTCCAGTAGTCCAGTCTCTTCAGGATGGGAGAGGATGCGTTGGCCCCTGAAGTGAACGTGACGGTGTGATAGCCTGGGTCGCAGCATCCGATCTGCGAGTCTAGGTTGATCCAGGTGACCTCCGTTCCCTTCGTGACGTTCAGGTCGTTGGGATTGTAGCGCTCATGCAGTATGATGACCAGAGCTGGCACGACGTCCACACCGAAGCGCTGGATCTGCTTCCCGCCGCTCTGCTGCTCTTGGACGCTGAACGTGTAGTTGCCTGGAGAGATTCCGGCCGAGGCGTTTAGAGTCACCGAGATCGGACCGGGTTGAGAGGCTGATACAGTCGAAGTCGAGAGACCAACCGTGAGGCCAGGAGGCGCGCTGACAACCAGTGTCGCAGGGCCGCCCGTGCTGGCGGGATTCAGCTCGAGAGTGCTGTAGTTGACCGAAAGGCCCGGGGAGACTACGATGACGTCGGGCGACTGCAGCAGAACTGGAACTGTCTTGGGAGCCAACGAGTCATAAGCGTAGAGCGCGCCCAAGGCAACGACCGCAGCAACGATGAGGACTGCGATGGGCCTGATCTTGCTTGCCCCGCTCCTGAATTTCATCATCTTGAGGACAGCCGACCTTCTTTTATGTCGTCTGCGGGACAGAAAGGGGCCGTGGCGAAAATCTCACCACAACTGGCTATGTGGACGCATCGTGCAGAAGAGCTGCACGCCCAGCAAGCCCTACTCTACTTCAGGCACGATGTCGGTCTCCCAATCGACGAGAAGAAGCTCGCGAAGGTCGAGGCTGACAGCCAGGGGCACTTCAGCGCTTTCCTGAGAGACTTCGGTCGTGAGCCTGAACCTATTTTTCTGTCCAGCACCAATGAGGTGGCCCAATCGAGGACGTACAGGCTGCTCCTCAAGCTTACAGAGCTCAGGACAGAGAAGGTCGTCACCAGCAAGTACAGATACAATGGAAAGCCCGTCAACTGGGGGTCCTGGCGGCAGTTCGCAGCTTCGACAGACGATTCTGCTGCGAGAAAGGAAGTCTTCGACGGCTTCGTGAAGAAGTCAAGCATCCTCGCCCCGGTCGTGGCAAAGAGGTTCGCTATCGCGGCGGAGACGATGAAAGAGTTCGGGACAGACCCGCTGAACAGTTACCTGAAGCTGGAAGGGGTCAACTACGAGCAGTTGTCATTGTTCGTCGACAGGCTCGGAAGAAGCCTCCGACCCGCGTTCTGGGAAGCGCTCGAAGAGTACTCGGACGAGATTCTCGGAAGAGAGGCGGAGTACTACGATGACTTTTACTTCTTCAGAGCGAGAATATTCAGGAAGTACGCGAAGAGGTTCCCTGTCAAGACCGACCCGATCACCCAAATCACAAAGACAATGGCTAGAATGGGCCTCGATGCGAGGAAGGTCAAGGTCGACTCCGCTGACAGGAGGGGCAAGAGCGCATCGGCCTTCTGCGCTCCGATAAGGATCCCCAAGGACGTGAGGATATCGTACAGGAAGTCCAACCCGCTCGAGGACTTCACGGGCGTATTCCACGAGTTCGGCCACGGAATCGACTTTTCATCAATCCCAGAAAGAGCGTCTTACTCCGACAAGTTTGCGCTTCCGATGGGGGTGGCGGAGATCTTTTCGATATTCTTCGAAGGTTTGATGCACGAGCCCGCGTATCTCAAGAGCGAGCTCGGGCTTGGGGAGAAAGTCGTCTCCGACATCTTGAGAAGGTTCAGGTTCGTCGAACTGCTGTTCGCTACGTTCTACTCTGCGAACTCATCGATGAAGCTGGCCTTCTGGCAGGATGAGCTATCGGTAGATGCCGCGAGCGAGCTCTACTCTGAGCTGACGGAGAAGTACATGGGCATACGGTATCCCGGAGGTTACTGGCTGCTTCACCACGTGATGCCTGATTATTTTCTCTACAGCCCATCATACCTGCTCGCGGCAGTCAGGGCGTTCGAGCTGAGGCAGGCGATAGTGGTCCGCTACGGAGAGCGATACTGGGAAGAGAAGGACTCGGGGAAGTTCGTGCTGGAGCTGATGAGGGCAGGGAGAAGCATCGACATAGAGAGATTCTCAAAGCTTGATGTAGGCGGTTACGTTGAAAGTCTGAGTACTGGACGACGACTGGACTTCTAGTTCGAGTTATATCCTCGAAGCCTAGCCACGCCTTCAGAAGCTACTTCCGCTTCAGAATGCAACACAGTTGAATATTTGGGAGATTCCTTCAGGTCCACTTGACTCCATGTGGTTCCAAGTAGAAACGGAATTGTCAGGACATCGGAAGCCAGGTTGGATGCGACTGAGGGATGAGCGGGGGAGGCCGGATCAGATACAGTGACTGTAACCGCGTTTGAGTAAACCGTCTCAGGGGTGGGTGTCAGACTGTCGGTGACCTGCAATTCGAAGGAGTAAGTCCCGTCCGTCGTCAGATCCGGAGTCGTGACAGTCGGAGTGTCACCCGGCGCGCATTGGTTGGCAGACCCCGAGAACGAAGCTCCCAAGTCAGAATAGCTCGCGTCGCCTGGAGCTTCTTCTAGCCACTGGCATGTGTACGGTGAGACTCCCCCCGTGGAGCCGGTAGTGGTCGACAGTGTGGTGGTCGCTCCACTGCTTATCGCGGTCGGAGAGGCAGAGATCACAGGAGCCGTAAGGGGCGGGTTGACCGAAACGGTGACCTCAGCAGACGTCGCCAGAGCACCAGCGTTGTCCGTCACCTGGAACTCAAAGTTCCACGAACCAGTTGCAGAGAGAGGGCCAGTAGTCACCCCGTAAGGAGTGGCCAAAGCGCACGAGAAGGAAGACCCGAGCGGGCTGAAGCCTCCAGCACCTGGCGACTCTTGAAGCCACTGGCACGTGTAGGGGTTGGTTCCGCCGGAGAAGTCTGTGCTAGTCGACAAGGTCGAACTCTGTCCTTCGAGTATCGCGGTAGGAGTGGCCGAGACCACTGCGGCGACCAGGTCGGAGTTCACAGTAACCGAAGTCGTAGCGGAAGTGACAGTGGCCCCGGTATTGTCCGTCACCTGTAGATCAAACGTGTAGGTTTCGACCATGGTGAGGGTCGGAGTCGTGGTAGACAAGGCACCGCCCGCGCTACACGACACAGGACCGCCTATCGGCTGAGCGGTCGGCGTAACCTCTTGCCACTGACAAGAGTACGGGGCGGTTCCACCGGCGAACGGAGTGCTGATGGAAAGCTGGTCGGTCTGTCCGACGTCGACCGCTGCATGAGTCGGCGCTATCGTGGGAGCAGTCATGGCAGGATTGACGGTCACAACGTCTCCCGCGGAGCAGCTGGACTCGGGAACCGTGTCTGTCACCTGGTAATAGTAGGTCGTTGTGGTCGTCGGTGAGACTGGTATGGTAGCCGTCATGGTCGGCCCCGAGAATGGCGTCCCGGTGCATCCCGTACTTCCTGTGAACCATTCGTAGGTGTAGGGTGCCGTCCCGCCCGATGGATTGGCCGTCAGAGTGACCGTTTGACCGGAGTCAATCACAGGGGAAGCAGGAGTGATCGGGCCGGCAAACAGACTGTTGCTCACAGTGACCGTCACAGGCGATGATACTGCAGTTTCTGGGGTAGGTGTAGAACTGTCCGTCACTTTTAGCTCGAACGAGTAGGTGCCGACGGTAGTCGCTCCTGTCGTGGCGAAGACGCACTGAGGAGGAGAAGACATCGAAGCGCCGCAGTCCACGGCATTCGTGTAGCTCGAAGCACCAGGCGCTTCTTCGAGCCACTGGTAGGTGTAAGGTGATGTCCCCGTGGTGGGTTGAGTGTCGCTGATCGTAGCGGTCTGACCGAGATAGACGGTCTGGGAGGTGGGTGTGGGCGTCGGGACAATCAGCGTGGAGCCAGACCCGGTCTCAGACACCAGCAGCTTCAGTCCGGGGTTCGACTGGTCGACCACTTCCACCACTCCGCCACCTGCGCCGAACTGCACGGTTGTGGTCGCCTCACCTTCGCTGCTCGTCGACTGGAACGTCGGACTGAAGGATGTGATGTTGCCGGATGAAGTTGTGAAGTCCACGACCTGGCCATTCATTGGATGCCCGAAGATGTCTGTAACATTCACCGATAGGTCCGCGTAGCAGTAGGTCGCCTGGTCATTATGACATGTGCCTACCAGGGTGTTGCTGATTAGCGCCAAACCGGCCGGGGGAGCAATCAGCGGGTCCGCGTCGACGACGGTGGGACCTGACGAACTTGTGAAGCTGGCCCCATCGACGACCGTGAGTGTCACTCTGATCGGGCCAGTTTCTTGCAGGCCAGCGAGCTGAGTCGGAGTCATTTGGGAAAGAATCGAATCTGGATATGTCCACTCCCTTCCCGTCACGGCGAATGTCTGGACTGTGTCGTCTGCCCAGTTTCCATCCCATGTCTTTGGAGGCACCTGAACACTCCACTGGTAAGACTGAATCGTTGAGTTCCCGTTGGTCGAACCGGCGGCGTTGAACTCGAGAAGGTCTCTCGTCGTCGACATGAAGGGTGATTGGACTATGCTCTCTGAGAAGGCTGCGGCCGGAGGATCGTAGTACGTAGTGAAGAAGTTACCGGCCCTAGTTAGCAATGTTATGGTGATGGGAGAGCTTCGGAGAAAGCCGAGAGTGTCCTCCAAATTGGTGAGTTTGAAGAATATCGTTATCGTCCCTCTCGCCGGGAAGGTCAGCGACTCGGTGGTGGTGTTGAAGTTCTCACCGAGGATGTCGCCTGCGGTGACAGTGCTGTAGCTTGGCACCCAGTAGTTGAAGGTGCTGTTGGAGATTCTGATTTCAAAGAGGTCGGAACTCGCGGTGTTCGTGTTCCTCACTGTGAGTGTAATGTTGTTCCAGTGCATCGGGTTGCTCCGGTCCGGAGCCAATCCAGCCGTCTGGTTGGCTGCAAAAATCGCGTCGACAACTTGAAGGTTTTCGTCCTGAACCGAAGTGATGTAGGAGCTTCTCGCCTGTGCGTTCTTCTCCGCTATTGAGACGAATGAAGCGAGAGCTGCGACGGCAACGATTACAACGACTATCAGAAGGAGTGCGCCCATGACTTCCGAGACGCCCCTTCTAGAGCCTCTAGGGTGCCTGGAATTGAGCGGCATAATCATCGGACGCCCTTTTTGAGCGATTTTATGGTTATATCACTTGACAACCTAAAACACATACTTCAATCATGAAGCCGGCATGAGTGGAAGTAGTGAGTGGTCGACTTCAGATACTAGTCGTCGAAGTGAACTAGCCACCCGCGCCGTTCGACCCAGTGGCTAGGATGTTGACGGCAGTCGTGTTGCTGCCCACTGTGACACCAACGGTATACGTCCCTGAGACATTACCCAGTATGATCTGGGCCGAGACCATTCCATTGTCATCAGTGTAAACTGAGGAAGGAATCACCTGGGCCATGCCACCCGGGCCTGCGATGTTAAACAGGACTAGGACGTTGGAAGCGGGAGTCCCGTCCGTGTTGTTGACCTGCACCACGATAGGGTCGGGGAGAGGGAGACTCACTGGCCCCGACTTGTCGTATGACACCACAGCGAAGGGGTAGGTGGGTCCAGCGCTCGAAGACGCTGGGACAACGATTAGAGTCCACGCTAGAAAAGCTATCAGAACCAGCACCAAACTATGCTTTATTCCGTGCTTGATCTTGCCCTCTGAAATCTTTCCTATCACCAGACCTCCGAGCAGGCCGTTTATGACGCAAAGGAAGAACAAGTCTCGCTCGAGCGGAACGTTGGCAATGTCGGAGTTGGACAGGAACCCTCCCGTAACTGTTCCCGAAGTTAGAGCAGAGATTCCGCTCAACTCAGGCACGAACTGTATCACGAGTATAGCTGCAAGAGCCACAAGGACGAACTGACCGACGTAGAGAATCATCGTGTACTGGGCCAATCCAGCCCTCTTCTCCCCTTCCAATGCGATGAAGGTGCTCATGTCAGCGGATGCCCTCTGAATCAGATTAGAGACCCCGCCTCCACTGTAAGAAGCTTGAATCACCAGGTCGACATACCGGGTTATCAGGGCGCTGTTCAATGAGGTCGCAAGGTTGCGCATCGCCTGCTCGAAGGTGTAACCGAGCTGCATCTGCTTCGACGCGACCCTCACCTGCTGAGTGACCGTTCCAAGGTCGCCCTCAGCCAACGTGTTGACGGCCTTCACTGGGTCTATTCCACCCCGAATCAACTCTGACATCTCGAAGAGGAAGTCTGCAAAGTCTGCCTCGTTCTTCCTCCGCCTTCTCTCTGCACGATACGTGTCTACTGAGAAGGGAGTTAGAGCGACCAACAGCGCGGCAACAAGGATCAGGTCAAAGTTGTGAGGATTGACGACCGGGGCTAAAGTAGTGGGAACAGAGGCCGTGGTGGAGTTGCCGAAGAGCTTCTCAAACTGCTCCAGTCTCTGTTG
>DASPVO010000082.1:0-3022 GCA_035622335.1 Nitrososphaerales archaeon | reverse complement strand
CAAGAATTAGGCACTCCGCACTTTCTCAATCGCAGTGATGTTTGAAACCTGCAGAGTCCAGGCTCCCATCTTCGTCATCTTGGGAGTGACCCCGACTACCCTCAGCCTTTCTCCTGGCTCGATGCCGACGACTCTGTTGGAGTACTCCCTCCAGCAGACCAGCTTAATCTCCCCAGTGTTGTCACCGACCACAAGCTCCCCCTTCTTGACGATGGTTCCGTCGTTCATGTGAACGTCTTCAACCGTCCCATTCGAAAGAGCAATGACTTCTACCATGATTAGAAGAGACTCGTCCCGCGCCTCCTTGACTTTGGTGGCCAGGTCGCTAAGGCTGGGAAACGGCAGGGTCAGAGTCACCCGGAATGAATCGGCTGATTCGCAAATCAGTCTCCCGAAACGTTCTGAGTCGGGCACCACAGTAGCGACGTCGCCCGCCCTGACAGAATCGATGTTTGGAGACTCCACCACTTCCACGCCCTTCCTCTTGTTGATCCCAAGCACGCGCATTTTTCCCTGCTCTCGAGTGACTGAAGCGACTCTCAGTTCTGACGTCTTGACTCGCGTCAAGATGGCGATTGAGCTCCCCGAGTCTCCGTGTATCTCGAAGTCACCGCGAGCTGACTGTCTTGACCGAACGTTCGTAACCCGAACCGCCTGCCCCGGCTTCAGCTCTGGCCTCACCGTGGGGTTCCATATCACGATTCTGTACTCTAGGCGTTTGCCTTCAACCGGCACCACTCCGAACTGGTAGAGCGAACCTGGCGTACCGTCTGCGCGGACGAACTCTGAATATCTTGGATCGGAAGACACGACACATTCCAAGGCTACGAACTGTCTCGGTTCGCTGACAGAAGTCAGTCTTTCGGTCAGCCGTTCGAGGCTTGGAATCTTGTTCGCCGTACCCTCGTCGGTCACTCTTTCCAACCTCCCACGCTTTCCCAGACTGAGATCTGGCCTGCCGTCCAATCCTTGCCTGACGTACCCGCTCACGACCCGAACCGGGGTCCCGATCATTGCCTCCCAGTCCTTCGCATCTTCGACCCTCTCATCCCACAGGGTCAACCGGACGGGACCGCTGGAATCGAACAGCACCACGCGCCTGTATCTTCCCTCTCCTCCGTCTTTCTTCTTGAAGACCGAGGCTGGATAGACCGCAAGAACTCTCCCAACGACTGTGATGTCGCTCGCACCTACGTACAAGTCACTCAACGTCAGGTCAGAGGAAACCTGCTCGAGAGGGACGTGCAATTCTCCGGCGATGAGGAAGAGCGCTCCTTGGCTGGTGAGGTATCCGGCGCCGACGGTGTTCTTTTTCTCTTCAATCAGCCCCATCACAGCTTCCTTGGTGAGCTCTGGCCTGTTCCTGAGCACTTCGTTCATCAGCCCGTCGAAATCGTACAAGGCTCAGACCTTCAGTGTTGCACTGTTGACTTCGGCTATCGCGTCCTCTAGTATGTCGAGTCCCTCGCTGAACTCCTCCTCGGATATGTTCAACGGCGGGACTATCCTGAGGGTGTTGTGGCCCGCCGTTATCACGAGTAATCCCTTCTTGAAACAGAGCTCTATGATCTTGGTAGCCTCTTTCTCACCCCTGGTCTTCTTCGCTTTGTTCTTCACAATCTCTACTCCGATGAACAGACCAAGCCCCCTCACGTCTCCGATGATTTCGTATCGTTCCTTCATCTCTAGCAGCCTCTTCATCGCCTTGGCTCCCAAGCTCCTCGCTTTTGCTAGCAATCTTTCCGAACTGATAACTTCCAACGTGGCGAGAGCGGCTTCGACTGAGACGGGGTTTGCACCGAAGGTCGAAGCGTGCTGACCAGGCTTCCAGCTCTTCATTATCTCTGCCTTGGCCACCGTCGCGCTGAGGGGGAGACCGGATGCTATCCCCTTCGCAACCGCCACCATGTCAGGGACTACCCCATAGTGCTCTATGGCGAAGAACTTCCCGGTCCTCGCCATCCCTGTCTGTATCTCGTCATCCACGAATAGCACTCCATCTTTTCTCAGGAACTCCATCTTCTTGAAGAAGTCAGGGGGAGGAACGACGTAGCCTCCCTCACCCTGAATGGGTTCGAAGAAGTACGCTGATACCTCGTCTACCGGGACGAATTTCTCCAGATACTGTTCCTTGAAGAAGTCCACGCAGTAGTAATCGCACTCAGGGAAGGTCTGTTTCCAAGGGCATCTATAGCAGTAGGGATAGGGAAAGTGCACGGTGTCAGGGACTAGGGGAAGCGACCCGCGCCTCTGCACCGGCTTGCTCGCGGTGAGGCTGAGAGCACCCATGGTCCTGCCGTGGAAGGCCCCCGAGTGCGCTAGGAAGAGTGGTCTTCTGTTGTAGTTCCGCGACAGCTTCATCGCGGCTTCGATAGCTTCAGCGCCGCTGTTCCCAAAGTAAGACATTTTTCTGAAGTTCCCAGGTATGAGACGACTCAGTCGCTCAGCCAGCTCGACCAAGTTCTCATAGTAGAAGTCAGTGTAGGAAAAGTGCAGGAACTTCGACGCCTGGGCGTCCACAGCCTTCACCACCTTCTCGTGCGTGGACCCTATGTTCAGGACAGCGATCCCTGTTGCGAAGTCCAGGAATCGATTACCATCGACGTCCTTGACTATCGCCCCATGGGCCGATTCGATTACGAGGGGATAGAACCTCGCGATTGAAGGTGAAACATACTCGGTCGTCTTTCTGACGACCCGAGAAGCTTTCTTTCCCGGAAGAGTGTCAGAGACCTTGGCAAACTCTCTCTTTGGCAATAGCAGCCTGTGGAGACGGCCTGAGCGCCGGTCTATAATCTCTTACTTAGGCAGCTTCGGAATCGACAGCTCTATTTCGAGCACGGGTAGGTTAAGCTGCCTTCCGTCTCTGGATACCACGTTCTCGCCGTCGATGGTTATGTTGGAGATCTCAACGTTGCTCACGAACCGCTTCTTCAGGACCTGAGCCACGTCGACCGCGACGTTGATTGCCTCGCCACGAGCCCTCAGCACCACGTGCTCTGCACCGCTGTTGAACATGGTG
>DASPVO010000081.1:0-94540 GCA_035622335.1 Nitrososphaerales archaeon | reverse complement strand
CCTTGCCCATCCTAGCCATCTCCTTGACGGACCTTTGGAGCTCCTCGACGTTCTTCTCTATCCCCTCGTCCAGTGCGAACACGACATACTGGGCAGGCTTCTTTGGATAGTCGCCTCTCTCGTAGACCCTGAGGTCCGTCCCGAATCCAAAGCCCTCCCTCACCACGTAGCCTCTCGACCTGAGGTCACGGTATATGATGAACTTGGTCCAAGCGTCGCTCTCCCTCCTCTGCGTAGACTCTGCCAGCTCCTCGAAACCGACCTCCTTCCCATCAGAGTCGGTCAGCCTCAGCTTCTTGGAATAGACGAGATAGAGGGCTTCGTAGTCGCGGAGGACGAATGACTTCCCCTCCCTCGTCCCGTATCCGTTCTCCTCGAGCTCCGCGACCCTTTCCTTCTGCGAGATGACAATCCTCTGCCCTTCTGCCTGTGCTTCTATGACCGGAGCGGCAGTCTCTGATTCTTCCATCGGAACACCTTTCTTTGCCAACCTCCCGAGTTCGGCTTTAAGTCTCGCGGTCGCGGTCGCGAAACCCTATTAGTCCTGCGTGATGAAACACGCTTCATTGAGAAGGCCGTTCTACGATCTCCGCACCGTCACCTGGTCAAGGAACAGGGTGAAGATGATAGACCAGACGATGCTCCCGACCCGCCTCGTCTATCGCACTTACGACAAGCCAGAGGGGGTGGCATCTGCGATCAAGACGATGGTGATAAGGGGAGCGCCCGCAATCGGGGTAGCCGCAGCAATGGGCGTGGCCCTTGCGGCGGTGAAGTCCCCAGCCAGGACCAAGAGCGGACTCGAGAGGGACCTCTTCTCCGCCGCTTCTTTGCTACGTTCGACCAGACCCACCGCGGTCAACCTCTTCTGGGGGATCGACCGCGTCCTCTCTGTCGCATCGAGTGAACCTTCTCCTTCAAGGACGAGGGAAGCGGTCGTAGCAGAAGTCAAACAGATGGAAGAGGAGGACATCGCTGTCAACAAGAGGCTGGGCAGGTTCGGTGCCGAATTGCTCGAGGACTGCGACACGGTCATGACCCAGTGCAACGCCGGAGCCCTCGCCACCGTGGGCTACGGGACCGCGCTGGGCGTCGTCCGAGCGGCCGTCGAGCAGGGAAAGATGATCAAGGTGCTAGTCCCTGAGACACGCCCTCAGCTTCAAGGCTCGCGGCTCACGGCGTTCGAGCTCAAGACCGACCACATCGACTGCACCATCCTCCCTGACACCGCCGTGGGGCACCTGATGGCGCTAGGGCGGGTCGACAAGGTCTTGGTCGGCGCCGACAGGATAACCAGGGACTCCTATGTATTCAACAAGATAGGGACATACCAGGTCGCAGCCCTTGCCAAGAGGCATAGCATACCGTTCTACCCCGCAGCCCCCTACTCTAGCATCGACATGAGCAGGACCCACGACCAGATTAGGATTGAAGACAGGCCGTATGACGAGGTGGTCAAGATCAGGGGAAGGCGCATCGCTCCGAAGGGCGTTCCGGTCGCGAACCCCGCGTTCGACGCGACCCCTCCAGAACTGGTGACGGGCATCATAACGGACCGCGGTCTTGTGAAAAGACCGCTCGTTGCAGGCCTCAAGGCAATGATTTCTTAATTATGAGAGGCGCCGACGGGCGACTGGGCCCGTAGCCTAGCACGGATTAAGGCGTCAGCCTTCGAAGCTGAAGAGAGGACCTCAGACACCATGGGTTCGAATCCCACCGGGCCCGCTTCAATTCTGTCACGAATAACCCTCTGCAGGAACACCTTGCTGTAGCCGGAGAATCCGACTAAGTTCCAGCCACTCCCGTTGACCGGAAGTGTTTAGTTCGCCCACAAGGTCCATACTCGGACGACGTCTTCAGAGCGTTTAAACTACAGCCAACCACTTCCAGGCCGTGGCCGTCACGCGACGTCTCGCCGCCATCATGTTCACGGACATGGTCGGTTCCACGGCTAGCGCCCAATCAAATGAAGCAGAATCCCTGAAACTCCGCGACGAGCAGGCGGACTTGGTTCGCCCGATCTTCTCTGCTCACGAGGGCCGAGAGATAAAATCTATGGGTGATGGCTTTCTCGCGGAGTTTGATAGCGCTCTGCATGCAGTCCAGTGCGCCATCGATATCCAACAGCATCTGCATGAGCGGAACTCACAGCGGGGCGTTGTGCCCATCCAACTTCGCATCGGCATTCATCTCGGGGATGTAGAGCATCGAGAGAGCGACATCTTCGGAGATGCGGTTAACATCGCTTCTCGCATCGAGTCGACTTCAGACCCAGGAGGATTGTCGATCTCGAGCCAGGTCTTCGAACAAGTCCGGAACAAGATTTCAAATCGTCTCGAGAGACTCCCGCCGACCGCACTTAAGGGGGTGCAGATTCCCATCGAAGTTTACCGGGTCGTGCTACCATGGTCAGGCCCGGATGCTTCCACAGGGGGCGCCCCTTCATCGGGACTGGCCATTCTCCCTTTCACGAACATCAGCCCCGAGTCCACGGACGAGTACATCGCGGACGGCCTGACTGAGGAGTTGATCACCGTCCTATCTCAGTTGCGAGATCTCCGTGTAATATCTCGCACATCGGTGATGTTATACAAGGCCACTCCCAAATCCGCTGCACAGATCGGGGCGGAGCTGGGGGTCTCCTGTCTTTTGGAGGGGAGTGTTCGAAAGGCAGGAAACCACCTCCGTATTACAGCGCAACTGATTGACGCCCGATCCGATCGACATCTTTGGGCACAGACGTTCGACCGCGAGTTTGGCGACGTCTTCGCGGTCCAGACCGAGATTGCGAAGCAGGTGGCGGATGCATTACGGCTCGAGCTATTGCCGGCGGACGAAGCCCGTTTGGTGTCACGACCTACAGTACGGCCTGAGTCCTATCTCGCATATCTCCGAGGGCTGACGCTATTTCGGGACACCTCTACGGCCTCCCTCGAGGCTGCTCAGCGCCAATTTGAGATTGCCATCTCACTCGACCCCACTAACGCAAGTGCATACGGAAATCTCGCGATGGTCACATGGTTCTTGGCGCTTTGGGGCATGGACCCGTCGCGGACGGATTGGGTGGAGAAACTCCGGGGCTCCGCGGCTCGGGCGCTGGAGCTGGACCAGAACAACCCGGAGGCCCACATCGGGATGTCTGCGGTCCTCTTCCGGGAGCAAGACTACGCCGGAATGGAAAGAGAATTCAGAATTGCCCTCTTGCTCAACCCGAGCCATGCTCTCGCGCATAATCAGTTAGCTCAAATCCTAAGCTTCGTGGGCCGAGCGGAGGAGTCTATCCCGGAGTTCAGACTCGCTGAGGCCGCCGACCCTCTCTGGTTCTTCAACCTCCAACAAATGGCGTACACCCTGATCCAGCTCCGACGATTCGACGAGGCGTGGTTGACACTCGAGAAGACCGGGGTACTAGCGCCATCTAACCCAGAATACCATTTCACTCTCGGAGAGTTCTACTTTGCCCGGTCTGAGAGTTCTAAAGGTCTGGAGGAGTGGCGAAAGAGCGAAGCGCTCTTACCCGAGGGCCGCGACAAACAAATCACCCGGGCGTGGATCCTCGCACGTGCCGGCGAGACCGAGAAGACCCGGGAAATCCTTCGGCTCGAAGAAGCATTGCCTCTGTTCGGTCAGATCCCTACAAACATCGCTCAAATTTACGCAGAGCTCGGCGATTTGGACGATTGCTTTCGTTGGCTTGACAAGTCCTTCTTGGTGCACGATCTCCCGATAATGGTCATTCGTTACGACCCACTGTACGAAAACATCCGCCAAGATCCCCGATATCTGAGTCTGTTGAAGAAGATGAATCTCTCTTAATCGAGTCCTTCGAGCGCGAGAAACCGCAGTGAAAAGGCAGTGAATCAAAGAGCAAATTGTCACCAAGTCTGTGCCGCCCATCTCAGGGATATTAGCCAGCTTGACTACGGCTCATCCTTGCGCAGGCTCAAGAGGGACTTCCGCCGGGCGTTAAGAAAGTGGACCGGGGTATTCGTTACACTTCTGTCACGGTCCCCACCGGGCCCGCGTTACACAAAGATCAGAGTGAACTCTCTATCAAAGGAACGTGATTAATCCTATTCGGCACGGGGTCGAGTTCCATACGAGAATGGTAAGCCGATCCTTGTTCTCGTCGCTCACAGACACAAGTGGACCCGAGCGACTACAGCTCAGCTACGATTTCCATGTGCGGTGAACCACCACTGATTGCCCCATGCGTCGAGCACTCCCCCTCGCCTGTCTCCATCGGGTTGGTCCGTGGGTGGTCGAAGACTAGTCGCGCCCGCCTTCAGTGCGCGGTCATAGGCTGCGTCTGCGTCCGGCACGTAGAAGTGCAGCATCGCAGGAAAGGGTTGAATCCCTGGAGGAGTCTCTGCGAACATCACCACAGAATCTGAAATACGAACCTCGGCGTGGCTCAATCCTCGGTCAGGGCTCTTGATTTCGTAGGTCAACCTCCCACCCAATCCCTCCTCAAGGAAACGGATGAAACCTGGCGCGTCCTTCACCAGGATGTAGGGGGCAAGCTTGGGGTTGAGTGTCAGTTCCACGTCTAGTAAACGACACCCCAGAGTGATAAAAGGCTGATGATGGTCATCAATGCTAGAGTCTATGGTTTCAAATCAAAACATAGAACCGATCAGCACCGGGCCCGCTCCAGATCTTTCACGGATACCCCTCTGCAGGACAACCCTGCAGCTGGGGAGCTTTTCTCTTACTTTCAGAGGATCGCCTGCCAACGTTTGACGTCTTTTCTAGACCAGAGATGCGGTTGACCCTCTGAAAATCCTAAATGCATCCATCAGAACCACAATTTGAGAAACTCATGAAACGAACTTCATCCTATGCAAAGGTCCAAGGTACGCCACAGAAGGGCCATCGTGTATTCGGCACGACAACGGTCAGGGTTTCGATAATCGTAAGCGCACCTCTCAGGTACGTCTACGATTGGTGCACGGATTATCGGGCAGATGACTGGCGGCTTGCGCGTGAGGGCAGAGTCAAGCCCGCGTTCCGGGTGCTCCGAATCTCTCCGCACAGGGTAATACGGGTTCGGCTGACGCCGACTGGGGAGGACGACCCAAAAATCGCGGTGGATGTCGTCCGGCTCAATCCACCAGCGGATTGGCACACAGATCAGATTGACGAAAGGGATCGCATGGCGATAGACTATCACCTGGTCAAACTAGGGGCGAGGAAGACACGCCTCGAGCTGTACGTCACCGAGCGTTGGATAACGCGGGAGTACCAACTTACACAGATGGAGCTGCGGGAGCAGGTCTCGGACACGTGGAAACACTTCTCGGACGCGATCGAGGAACGCTATCGCTCTGGGGCATCGGCTCGTGGCTGACACCTTGGAGCCCTTGGGGCAGTCGCCTCCAAGAGGACGACTTAGGTTTCGATGTGAAGGTACAGCAGACCGTCGAGTGTGTACCAATGGTACACCACAATCCCTCCCAAGGCAGATGCGTCCGCTGGTGTTGGCACGCTCTCGTTGAACTGTCCTGGCCACACGAACTCCGTCGTCTGACCCCCACTAGAATTTCCGAGCGCAGACACTGTGAGCTCGAGTGCGACCCCTGAGGAAAAGTTGATCGTGGTCCCATTCGCGACCAAGGGCGGAGGCGGAGCCTCGCTCGAGTCTCGGAACAGGTAGTCCCCGAGAACGAAGATGGAGACGAGCTTGGGGCAACAGGGCACCGGGATGGCCACTCCGGGGAGGTTGTAGATCACTTCGATGCCGTCATCGGTGGCCAACGCTACCCCAGTGCCGGCCGCCTTGATTGTCGAATACTCTACGGCAGAGACTATGCCGAGCGCTAGCGTCGCGACGAACAAGCAGACTATGATGAGGTCCTTTCTCTTCAATTTCCCTAGCTCTTTTTCCCCACTCGTCCGAAGAGTCTTCTATCCTTTCCATTCTTACTGTGGCTCGATGGTAGCCGGTGGTTTTGACGAGATGGAGTAGGCGACGCTCACCACCCCCTCGACCTCGTTCGTCATCCTGGTCGATATCTCTTCCAAAACTTCGTCCGGCATCCTATGCCAGCTAGCGGTCATCGCGTCAAGAGAGTCGACCACCTTCACAGTCACCTGGAAGCCGACCTTCCTTTCGTCTCCCAAGACCCCTGTGACCAGGTCGTCCCCGACGTATGCGAAAGCCTGCCACACCCCACCGTACATCCCGTGCTTGTTGGTCACCTCTTCCACTATCCTGTTAGCGCTCCTGCAGACCCTCAGCTTCTCGGGCGTGACTTCTCCAAGTATTCTCACCGCGAGCCCTGGGCCGGGGAAGGGATGTCTTCTCACCATCTTCTCGGGGACTCCTATCATCAGAGCGAGTTCCCTGACCTCGTCCTTGTAAAGCCACTTTAGCGGCTCGACGACCCGCAAGGCAAAGGACTCCGGCAGCCCTCCCACGTTGTGGTGGGTCTTGATCACTGCGGCTGGCCCGGTCGACCTGCCGCTCTCGATCACGTCGGGGTAAAGCGTTCCCTGAGCGAGAGAGCCAAAGGGACCGTTCTCTTTCGCAAATTCCTCGAAGACGCCCGCGAACGTCCTTCCAATGACCTTCCTCTTCTCCTCCGGATCGCTGACCCCCCGCAGCTCGTTCAGGAATCTCTCCGACGCGTCCACGAATGACAGGGCTATCCCCAGCTCATCCCTGAACATCGTCCGGACTTCGTCGGCTTCGCCTTCCCTCAGCAGTCCGTGGTCTACGAAGACGCAGCAAAGCCTCTTCCCAACCGCCCTGTTCAGCAAGACGGCGGCCGTCGACGAGTCCACCCCGCCCGAAACGGCACAGATCACTCGCCCGTCGATGCTACTCGCCAGCTCGTTTACGGTCTTCCCGGCAAAGTCGCGCATGCTCCACGTTTTGCTGGCGTTGCAGACCCTCAAGACGAAGTTCTCCAGAATCTTCATCCCGTGCTCGGTCTGGACGACCTCGGGGTGGAACTGGACCCCGAACTTGGTCCCGTCCAAGCTCTGAACCGCGGCGTAGTTAGAATTCTCAGTCTCGGCGAGGACCTCGAGTCCGGCGGGAAGGGTTGTCGCTGAGTCGGTGTGGCTCATCCAGCACGTTATCCTGTCCTCCGCTATTCCCTCGAAGATGCCACCCTTCGCCCTGATTACGAGAGTGGCCTTGCCGTACTCCCTTCGCTGGGTGCGTCTGACATCCCCTCCAAAGTGCCGCACTAGAAGCTGGTATCCGTAGCAGATTCCAAGGACGGGCGTCCTTCCATCGAAAATCTTGGGGTCTGCCTTGGGTGAGTCGCGCGCGTACACGCTAGCGGGGCCTCCTGAGAGTATGATCCCCGCGAACCCCCGTTCTTTCAGGGCGTCGGAGGTGGTGGAGAAGGGAAGCAGGACGGCGTAGACTCCCATCGCTCTTATTCTCCTGCAAATGAGATGGGAGTACTGCCCTCCAAAGTCAAGGACCGCAATCGCACCGCGCTCCACTTCCCGAAGCGACTCCTTTGACGACTGAGCTGTGGCCATATCCCTTCGCTGTTCAAGCTGAGTAAGCGGTGGATATATCCACTAGGTTAGGAACCCGTGCCTCGTTGACAGGGCCTTGAACTCAGCTCGTCGGAGCCCCGTCGCACTCGCAGGAAAGTACGCGATTCTTGTGACTCTCTCGATAATCTGGGGACTGGCGTTCGTTGCGATCAAGGTAGCCGACTCGCAGCTCTCGCCTGTCAACCTCGCCCTTCTGCGCTGGCTGATAGCCTCTTGCGGCTTTCTGGTCCTCGCGCCGCTGGTTGGGAAGCCCAAGGTGGCCTTCGAGCGACGGGACATTCCGCGTCTTCTGGTCATGGCCTTCGCGAACGTGGTGGGCTATCACGTCTCGCTGAACTACGCCGAGACCACAGTCTCGGCCGGGCTGGCCGGTTTGTTGATTTCATTCGGTCCCGTCTTCATTGTCGCCCTCTCAGTAGTTGTGCTCAAGGAGAAGGCAGGCCGAAGGCTCGTGGCGGCCCTCTGTCTCGCCCTCCTGGGAGCAGTAGTTCTCTCCGTTGGGGACCTCGGTTCCTCGACTTCGATAGTCGGGCCACTCGAAGTTGTCCTGACGGCGGCCTTCTACGCGGTGTTCACGATCCTCGCCAAGCCGATGGTACACAAGTACGGGGCTCCTCCTACCACGATATTCGTTGGCCTCGCAGGAACGGCGATGCTTCTTCCCTTCGCTGGCGGGAGCTTCGTGTCGCAGGTGCGGTCGATGAACTCGACTGGCTGGTCAGCCGTTCTCTACCTCGGCTTGCTGAGCACGGTCATCGGATACATGATGTTCTACACCCTGGTGAGTCGGGGTGCCGTCTCCCGCCTCTCCATCCAACTGTATCTGGCCCCCATCGTGAGCGTGGTGGGCGGGGCCCTTCTCCTTGGCGAGACCGTCACCGCGTTCACGCTAGCGGGAGGGGCGCTTCTACTCGCAGGGGTCGCCCTCGCGACCGGCGCTTCAAAGTAACGGGCTCACCGGAGCTTTGCGGCCCGGTAAGCTTCTGCGAAGCGCTCGACGTCCTCTTCCGAGTTGTAGAAGTGCGGGGAGACCCTGACGTGCCCGAATCTCCCGGACACGACCACTCTTCTCTTCACTAGGTCGTCCACGAGCTTCTTGTGGTCAACTTCGAGAATCGTCAGTATACCGCTCCCCGGGTTGCTGTCATGGTCGGGTGTCAGGATGCGCGCGTCCTCTCTCTCAAGAACCTCTCGGAGCGCCTCCCTCCTCTTCTTGATCACCTCGAACCTCTGTGCTGGGGCGTACCTTCTGGCGAATTCGAGCGCCCCCCTCGCGCCCGCGATGAGTACGTGGGGATAGGTACCGAGTTCGAACCTCGACGCTCCGGGTGCGGGCTCGCCGGTGCTCACTGAGAATGGCTTGTCGAAGACGTCCCTGCCTTCTCGCATCCTTCCCAGCACGTTGTCCTTCGCCCCCATCCAGCCCATCTGTGCCGGAGAGCTCGTTTCGAGGAGGTCCTTGCTAACGTAGAGGCACGACACTCCGTGAGGGCCACACAGCCACTTCGCGAAGCCGAAGCACCCCCCATCGACTCGGTCCTGGGCGAGGTCTACAGGAAAGACGCCCACGGCGTGGTACGCGTCCACGAACACCAGAGCACCGGCATCGTGAGCGACCCTGGCGAGCTCTCTAACGTTCTCCCTGAACCCGCTTATCCACGACACGTAGTCGACCGCGACGACAGCTGTGCGGTCATCGACCTCACGTTGCCACTCTTCAAGGGCCATCGCGCCGTCCTTCTGCTGCAGCACTGAGACTTGGTCGAGAGCTCCCATCTCCTTCAGCCGCTGCCAGACCAAGACGTTCGATGGAAAGTTTGAGGCGCAGGTGACCACCTTCCTCCTCCTGCTGTAGTCCACCGAAGAAGCGAGCGCCGCCAGTCCTGAGCTCGCGTTCTGAACAACGGCTAGCTCATCTTGCCGAACCCCGACGAGCGCGCCTGCCTCCCTCCGGAAGCTCTCGACCTCTTCGAGCCAACGTGCCGAGTCTTCGCCGTTCTTCGACCAGTCCTGTATCATCTCCGTCATCCTCTCCGTGACGGACCTCGGCGGTAAACCGGTGGCGGCGCTGTCGAGGTATGTCCTTCCTTTGAGTGAAGGTACTTCCTCCCCTATCTCGCCCAGCTCAGGCATCACGACCGGGGCCGGTGTCTCGCTTCGTAGACAGACAGCGTCTCGTAGAAGAGAGACTTCTCCGTGACCTTCTCGACAACGAAACCCGCCCTTGCGCACTCCTCCTCCACCTTGTCGATCGGATTGTAGCTCGAGAGAAGGAAGACTACTCTTCCGTCTCTGCGCACGACCCTCAGG
This sequence comes from Nitrososphaerales archaeon, assembly GCA_035622335.1. Lineage (GTDB taxonomy): Archaea > Thermoproteota > Nitrososphaeria > Nitrososphaerales > Gagatemarchaeaceae > DATJAJ01. The sequence continues at coordinate 84,709 of DASPVO010000081.1, read as the reverse complement.
GCCTCCCGCAGAAAGTCGAGCGGCACGTCGACCCCGTCGGCACCTCCGTCGACGGCGGTGTCAGACACACCGGCAGACGGCAGGTACGGAGGATTGAACGCTACCAAGTCGAAGCATTCGTCGCGGAAGCAGGTTGCACGGTCCGCCCTGAGCAGATTCACCCGGCCGCTCCCCCCAGGGGGTGAGGTGTCCGTCCCTACGGCCAACCCGAACCTCCGTGAGAGTTCGCCGATGATCGAGCCTCCCCCGACTCCGATCTCGAGGCAGCTGTCGCCGGTGTAGGCCCCGAGCGTGCTCGCAAGAAGCACCGAGTCCTGCGAGACCGGGTACCGATCGTTCAAACTTGAATGTCGTCGTCCTTGAAGGCCTTGTACTCGTCCGGGCTCAGAGTCTGTGTGATGTTCTGAGTGGAGTAAAAGTACGCAGGCGTCCCGTCGGGCGCGAAGGCAGGGCTCCCATCAGGGTTCTGAAGTCTGTAGACCTTTACAACCGCCGGTTTTATCCCAAGGACAGTCCCATCGTCGAGCGCGTAGTAGCTGAACCGCTCCTGCAGGGGTTTGAATGCGACGAGCTTTCCCTTGGGCTGTGATGGAGTCATGAGCTCCCGTCTCGACGGGGCTTAATAGGCTATGCTAGCAGCTTCAGAACGCCGGAGCTGTACTGCGCCGCCTTCTTCGGTGCCGTGCAGATGTCCTCGGGCACGCCAAGGATCTTGGCTGCCTTGCGCAGTATCGCCTTCCGCTCACCACCCTTCAACTTGAAGAAAGTGGGGCATGCCAGACCGAACGACAGAATTCGGTCGTCAGAGAAAGGGAACCTGGGCTCCAAAGACCTGGAACACGCGATCTCATCTCTGACGAACCCTCTCTCGCCACAGCCCTTGACATCCGCCGCCATCAGCCGCTCTGCCGCCAGACTTCCTGACTCCGAGAGAGCCACCTGGTACTTCTTGTAGCCTCCAAAGAGCTCGTCGGCGAGCTGACCCAGCATGATGGCTTCCGCCCCAGCCTCTCGCGCCATCCTCGAGGAAACGGAATAGATGCACCAGAGAGCCCTGTCCATCGCCGATGCGTCGAATGGGAGGTCTAGCGACCTCAGCTCGGACGCCAGGCTATCCCTATCGAGCTTCCTCTCGACCAAGGCCACATCGAGCGCCTCCGCCGAGCCTGCGGCTCCCACAGCGTCGGCAGACCCCGCGCAGTGGACGGAACACGCTACGACCTCCGCGTATCTAGACGCGCACTTCACGACGATCGAGCTGTCCAGCCCCCCGGAGAAGGAGACCGCCACCTTGGCGTGGCCCTCGACCCTCCTTTTGACGGACGAATCGATCAGCGAGGCGAGTCGGACGGCAGCACCCTCGAAGTCGTCGGGGACGAGCTCCCCAGGCAAGACGAGCCTCCTCGACCGCCCGCCAAGTGCCATCTCGGTACCCGCTCCTAGCAACGTGAAACTCTCGTTGACGAGAAACCTGTGGTCGCTCGCGACGACCCTCCCATCATTCCTGACCCACACCGGCCTCGTCCCCGCACCGTCCCTGGCCGCAATGAATCTTCCTTGGTTGACTGAAAGCGAGGCGAACTCCCCTCCCTGGACTAGCTGTCCGTGGACGATTGGAATCCCTTCGCCTTCGAGATAGAGCAGCGTGATGCTCACTCCGTCGAGCTCGTCCATGGCCAGCACCGACCGACTGGCGCGGTCGATCGGGCCGGCTACAGGCCTTCGCCCACCGACCGACGCACAGAACCCGCTGCACCGGATCAATACCTTGAGATCTGCTCCTTGATCCTCCTCGCCAATGCGGGGCCGACCTTGTCGACCATGGCGATCCTGTCGGCGGGAGCTTCCTTCACGTCCTCCAGCGTCCTGATCCCTGCAGAATAGAGCGAGCGGGCCCTGACCCTTCCCACTCCCTGAAGAGTGGTGAGCTCCACCAGCTCTTCCGCGACCCCTCCAACTACCCTCCGCCTCAGCAGCTCCACCTGCTTCGACGTCTCGAGTCTTCCGAACAGCTTGCACAGCTCCGACAGCGAATGCAGAAGCCAGTCGGCATTGTCCACCGACCTGTGCACGTCCCCCGGTTCGGCGCCGAGCTTGCTCAGGATCTGCTCTTCTCGCCACTCGTCGATCCACGCATTGAGCACCATGACCGTCCTCATGTCCTGCAGCACGTTTTCGTAGTCCGAGAAGGACCTGGACTTCGGCCTCTCGACGAGCTCGCCGGCGTGCTCCTCCATGAACGCGATCGCCACGTCGTAGTCCTTGCTTCTGAGCGGGAACTTTGGCTCATAGTCTGGGCTCGAAGCTATGAGCTGGAGGAACCCGATGGTGTATGTCCTACCAGACTCGGTGCGCCTTATCGCGTCCCTGAACAGCACCCCGGTCGCGGGGTCGATGTAGAGAGTGGAGACTTTCTTTCCAAATTCGGACGCAAGGAATAGGCCTCCCTTCGGTTCGACAAGGCCGTTAGGTATGAGATATCCCAGCGCCCCCTCCACCAGCTTCCACACCCTGGCATCGCCTATCTGCTTCGCGAGCAGCGTCTTTCCGAACAACGCCTGCACGTCTCTCTCCGAGAGACCGCTCGATGTCGCCACGGTAGCCAGGGTGTGGGTGCGCATCGCCGCTTCGTTGGAGAGGGTGGACCTTATCGGCTCCGGCGGCTCCTTGGCATAGTGCTCGAGCGTCTTCTTCGGCTCCATGGCGGGCCCCGGTATCATGATCGTCTCGCCGTACGCGTCGTACTGCGGTCTGCCAGCGCGTCCCGCCATCTGTCTGTACTCCAGTATGGAGATCTCAGCGTTCCCTCGCTCGACGTCGTACCTCGTCATGTCAGCGACCACCACCCTCCTTGCGGGCAGGTTCACGCCGACGCTGAGCGTGGGCGTGGCGGCCAGGAGCTTCACAGCGCGAACCCTGTAGTAGTCTTCGACTATCCTGCGGTGCTCCGACTCCAGGCCCGCGTGATGGAAGGCGGCACCCTTCGCGATGATCTCGGCGAGAAGCCTGCTCAGGCTCGTCTCTTCCCCCGATGACAGGATTCGCCTCCCAGCCTCGGTGCACGCCTGCTTCTCCTCGGTACTGAGCAGCCTCTGGGTAAGATCCGCGGCCCTCGTCGCAAGGCTGACGGCCCTCCTCCTGGTGCTTGCGAAGACGAGCGACTGGGCCCCTTCCCTTAGGGCGTCCATGGACACGTCTAACGGAGGGCCGTAGGAAGAGGTGACTATCTTCCTCTCTTCCCCATCGATGAAGAGGAGCTCGCCGTAGACGTAGACCCCCTGCCTGAGCGGAACTGGTCGCCAGTCGAGCTCGACGGAAGTGGAGGAGAGCCACTCCGCTATCGTCTTCGAGTTGCTGACGGTCGCAGAAAGCGAGAGAATCTGGGCGGCGAGTCCTAAGTGCATCACCTTCGTCAGTATCATCTCGAGCGTGGGCCCCCTGGAGTCGTTCCCGGCGAGGTGGACCTCGTCCGCCACGAAGAGACCGACGGACCTGAGCCATCCCGACCTCTGCCTCATGATCGAGTCGAACCTCTCGTTCGTCAGCACTATGATGTCGGCCCAGCCTAGGGCGTCTCCGCTCTGGTCGTAGTCCCCGGTCGAGATCGCTGTCCTCACGCCGAGCGGAGAGAGCTCGGAGAACTCCCTGTACTTCTCCGATGCGAGCGCACGCAGGGGCGCAAGATAGACTACCTTCCTCCCTCTTTTCTTGATCATGGTGTACGCCGCCATTATGGCGATCAGCGTCTTTCCGCTCGCGGTCGGGCTGGAAACGACGAGGCTCTTTCCCTCCAGCAGCCCCGCCCTGATCGCTTCCTCCTGCGGGGGATAGAGAACCTCTATGCCCTTCTGCCGTATGTGTTCCACAAGCTCGGCTGGCAGACCCGCCTCCTCGATCTTCAACGGCCGACTACTCCGTTCTAAGACCCGACTCTTCTGAAGTATCCAGGCTTGGACTCGTATATCAGTCCCTCCCTGAACATGGTCCTGATCATCTTGTCTGCGTCCTCGTCGCTGAACTTGGCCTTGACGAGCTCCTCCTTGAAGACCTTCCTTTCCACCGGCTTCTTGTCCGGTCCTTCCAGCCTCTTGAAGACCTCTATCGCGGCGGTGAGGTTCTTCCTCTCGGCCGCCGGCCTCCCGAGCTGTATGCCGAAGTCTGTCTTCTTCGTCGAAGCGTCGGTCAGGACGTCACCGACCATCTTGTTCATCAGCGCTATCGCAGCCAGCGCGTCCTCTTCGCCCACCTCGCTCTTCAGGAGTATCCTCGCCCTGGCCGTAGAGAGACGAATCAGAGACTCGAGCGTCCTCGGTGTTGGCGGAATCGACCCCTCGGTCGCGGTCTTTCTGAGCTCCAAGTAGTAGTCCCTCAGCCTCACAGTCGCCTCTTTGTTGAGGGTGGGAGTGATCTTCTTCGCGTAGGCGATGTGCTTCTTGAGAAGGCTGAACTCGACGGGAGGAGGAGCGGCGTAGGCCTTCCTCTGGTGGACCGACAGGATGTGAGCCGCGAGCTTCTCGTCCTCAGCGGGCGCGGGCTGATCTTTGATCACGAAGATGAGGTCGAACCTCGTCAGCAAAGGTATGGGGAGGTCTGGTATGTTGTCCGTCAGGTTCTGGAACGGGTTGTACTTCCCGAGCACGGGGTTGCACGCGGCGAGGATCGCCGTCCTGGCGTTCAGCGCCGCATAGATGCCCCCCTTGGCTATGGTTACGCTCTGCTGCTCCATCTGCTCGTGGAGGGCAGTCCTGTCATTAGAGTTCATCTTGTCGAACTCGTCTATGCAATTGTGTGCATAGACAAGGGCAGCTTCGAAGTTGTGATAACGGCTCACACTGAGGTCGTAGACGTACCCTTCGTATGACACCCGCTCAACGGCAACGACCTTCTCTCTTCCCCTTGCTAGGCTGCGCTTTCCCTTGTGCTTGATCACAATCTCTTCTGGCTCTCTCCGCAGCTTCACGCTGTAGGGACTGATTCCAAACGTGAACCTCGATATGTCCGCCCCTGTGATCTGAATTATTGGGATGGAACTTCGTAAACCTCGCACGCGCGCGTAGATTCCCAGTCGTCGAAGTCCATAGAGAAGCACCGAGATTTCATGGGCGTCCCGCGCAGGATACAGCCTGACGGCTACGACCCTGCCCCCGACGTGATTGAGATCTCCGTCGGTGTCAAAGACTCCAGCGAAGAACGACCAGAGAGCCCTGTCGTTGAGCGCTAGCACCTTGTCAGTGGAAGGGTTCCGGAGCAGCAGTCGCGTCTTCCTAACGAAACTCCTCTCGCTCGTATAGAGATGGACCATCCTCGAGACCAGCATGTACTTCCCGAGCTGTCTTACCCTGTCTCCCTTGTCGTAGACAGCGAAGGTTGATGGCAGCCTCCTGTTGATTTCGCTCACCACGTCGATGTTCACCTTGGACTGAGAAATCGTGATGCTCGTCGGGCCGAGCCATCCGTCTCCGTACACACATCCAATGCCGTAAGCTTCCTCCTCGGAAATATTGAGGAAAGCTGCGGGACCAAAGATCTTCACAGGAGCCATCAACTCGTCTCCTGCCTTGACTTGGTCGGCTCTAATCCACAGGTTCTTCACATCCGTCGTCCTCTTCAGTAGGTGTTCCGGCGTCACCTTCAACGTTAGTCCGGATGAAAAGGTGAGTTTGACCATCTCTCCCTGGTAGGGCTTACGCATAAGCACTGTTGCAAACGATTCCAGGTCGGCCCTCTGCTTCCTGTCATACACGTTCACAGGAAGCAGTACCCTCTTCGCTTCTCTTCCCGTCTTTGTTGGATAGAAAGTCCCCCGTGTTTCTTCCCATATCTTTCCGACTCTCGTGAGAGATTCGCCGCTGTACAATTCCGTGTCTTCAGAAATACAGGCGATCCCTTGGTCGGCCAAAACGACAACTCCTGCTTCCAGCATGAACACGTTTTTCTCCCTGATCACGGCCGCTGAGAGCCCCGCGGCGGTGGTTCCCCTGCCGGAAGCGAATATCCCTCGGGGAGCGACCTGAGCCGTGAACTTGAGCATCTCCGACTTCGCTACGCCAGGGTCGCCGACGAAGAGCACGTTGATGTCCCCCCTCAGCTTCGTGCCGTCGGGGAGCTGGGTCGACGTCCCCCCTGCCAGCAGAAGCAGAATCGCTTCCTTCTCCGCCTGGTGTCCCATGACCGCGGGGGCGATCGAGTTGATGAGCTTCTCGTAGGCGTCGGTGGAGGCTGCGATGCTCTTGATGAGCGCTTCGTCCTCCTTCGTCACCTGCACCTGCTCCGGCTCCTTTCCCTTCACCTCAGAGAAGTTGCAGTCGATCTGAGACCTGAAGAGACGCATCCTCGTCTGACCCACTGAGTAATCGGGGACCGCCCTGAGGATTCCGGTCATGACGACCCTGTCCCCAGGCCTCGCGGAGTTCACGATGTCGCCCTCCAGGTTGACGTCGAAGAACTGCGGGAGCTGACCGGGTGGCAGTTCCTCCGGCAGCTCCTGGATCCTCACGATCTGGAAGTCGATGAACTTGCAGTGGGGCTTGTCCAGCTCGAAGTTCCTGGTCTCTGCGCAGACGTCGCACTTCGAAGGCTTCTTCAGTATCAGGTCGTCCTTCTGCTCCTGGTACGTGAGATGCCCGTTGGGGCAGACGAACGCGCCCTCGACCATTAGCGGTCTGAGTTCCGACGTCCGGACCACCATCCCCGCGACCGCGAGCATCCTGTCCAGATAGGAGGCGTCGACCTTCCTCAGCGGGACCTGGTCGGGGATGCCTCTCACCCTCACGGTGAGGTTCTTTCTCAATCTGTCCGCGTAGAGCGCGTTCTCGCTCCTCATCGTCTCGTACGCGGCGCGCTTGAACTCGAACAGTGTGGTGTCGGGGCTCCTGAGGACCTCGTTGGCAAGGTCGCCGTCGAACTTAAGGAGGTCGCCAAAGTCCACGACCAGAGACTTGCCCTCGGAGGCTATCATCTGGGATATCTTGACCCTGTAGACGTACTCTCCTGACCTGTCGGTCACCGACTTCAGGAAACTCTCGAGCTGTTCAGAGAGCCTTCGCGACGCCAGCGTGGCCGTCTAGCTCCCCTCCAGTATGGCTTCCTTCCATTCCTTCGAGATGGACTTCGAGACGCCGAAGAACGCCTTCTCCTCCGGTGTTATGTTCTCGGCGAAGTCCCCCATCCCGGTCGAGGTGCTTGCCAGAGAGATGAGCTTTCCCAGCCTCATGCCCACCAGGTCGTAGCAGCTGGTGCGGACCCTTTCGATGTCCTCCTTCCTGACTCTCCCGGCTTCGGCCCCGACCCTCAGATAGACCAGCCGCCTCCTCATCCTGACGTAGAAGTCTGCGGGAAGCTTTGAGAGCTGGAATGGTCCCATCATCTTCTCACGGCTCAGCGCTTTGTACATCTCCATCTCGAACGGCTCCTCGGCCAAGTCCGCGATGTTCAGCTGCGCGAGCTCCTCCGCGGCCCACCTAGGAATATCGAGCGTGTCACCCTCCTTGGCGTTCTCGATCTTGAAATCGCCCGCCTCTATGTTTTCGAGCGGTGACTTCATTGTCACCGTCGCCTTTGAGAGCAGAAAGTCGACTTCTGCATCCTTCAGGACCCTGCCGATGTCCTCTGCCTCACTCAAGAAAGCGGCGAGAACCGATGCGCGATAAAAGCTTTGGCGAGTCGTCTCGTCTTCCGTAGCCTAGTCAGGCTCGGCAGTTTCCTGCGTCTGGGCCGGTTTATTCTCGAACCTGGCCGCCATCTCGGTCAGTTTGGCCTTCGTAAGCGGGTAGGCGGGCTTCTCCCGAAGTATCCCGTCGGGTCTCCACAAGACCACCCCCAGCAGTATAAGGCCCACGACCAGGTACTGGAGCGAGTTCACAAAGTCAACGAGCAGATTGTTGTTCACGTTCGTCAGGAGGGACGGAAGGGAGACCGTTGTGATCGTCTGGACCGAGGTCAGCACCAAGGTTCCCAGGGCCACGCCGTAGTTGTTTGCCATACCACCCAGTATCACTATCGTGAAAGGATAGAACGTGTAGAGGAGCCTGGGGAACGTGCCTCCCACATCGCCCCCGATCAGCCCGCCGATCTGGGCCCAGTAGACCGCCCAGAGCGCGCCCGCGACGCCGCTGAGCGCTGACGCGACGATGAGCATCTTCCTTCGCACGTTGATGTTGTCCTTCCCGAGCGCCTCCGAGGCGGTGTCGTTGTCTCTCACCGACCTCAGCATCCTGCCCAGCGGCGAGTTGGCGACCCTCTGTGCGTAAAGGAAGACGCCGATCGCGAAGACACCCATTATCGCGAGCGTCGCGTAGCTCTGATAGCTTCCGAACCCGACGAGCAAGTTCGGAGGTATCATGTTCTCAGGTCCCCCCACTATGGGCGGATAGTACGCGGTGAGGACCGCGAAAAGCTCGCCCGAACCCAAGAGCAGCATGCCGAGGTAGTCCTCCCGAAGCCGTATCGCGGGGTAAGAGGACAAGTATCCCAGAGCCGCAGCGACGAGACCGCCGAATATTATTATGAACAGGAAGAGCCCAGCGGCGAGGAGAGGATGCGTGGCAAGTCCAGGATTGATCTTCTCGTCCACAAAGAGTGGGCTGGATTCAAAGATGTCATTCGAGTGAAGCTTGAATGCGATGAGCGCAAGACGATACATGGCGGAGGCCCCGAGCATGCCACCCGCTGACACGAACAGGACCTTTCCGAAGTTGGGTATGCCTGTGAGCCCGAACTCTAGGTTGAGGCTGACGCTTATCGCGAGATACAGGAAGAACTGGGTCGCGAAGAGCACGATCGAAGGGAGGAAGTTCGCGGTCACCGATGCTCACCCGGCCTCAGTCGTTTCCAGTTGATCCCGACTATGCCCCTTGGAGCGACGAGTAGCGTTATGATCAGCACTATCATCGAAGCTCCACCGGTCTCGAGCAGACCGAACGTCGGGCTCACGTTGATTGAAAGTTCGCCGAGGATATAGTTCTCCGTGAAGGCAACCAACAGTCCTCCCGCGACCGCCCCGTAGATGCTGCTCAGCCCCCCTAGCACGCTTCCACCGAAGATGTCCAGGATCAGGGTGCTCTGGATCCCTAGGGCCATGCCGTCCCAGACCGTGAAGAGGCTGCCCGCCATCCCGGCTAGTCCGCCTGCGATGAACCAAGATGTAAGGTAGATTCTCTCGACGTTTATCCCGACCGTTTTTGCTAGGTTTGGGTTCTCTATCGAGGCCCGCATGGCGATACCGAACTTCGACTTCGTCAGAAGGAGGTACATCGCGGTTGTCGTGACTATGAGCAGAGCGGGTGAGAGGATCAGGAGTCCTTCCTGGCCCAAGACCCTGACGTCTGGGAGGGGGGCGGCGTCAAGAAGCGTGGGGAAACCCGCGTGGATGAACTCCTTCCCGTAGATTGCGGTACCCACGTAGGCTATGTTCTCCGCCACTCCCGTGAAGACGATGTCTACAGCCAGAGTGGCTATCATCAGAACCACTATCGAAGAGTTCTTTCTGATGAGAGGTCTCATGACGAGCAGGTACATGGTCACCGAAAACGCTCCTCCGGCGAGGAATCCAAAGGGTAGGCTAAGGTATGTGCTGCTGAGGTGAAAGAGGATGAAGGTGAAGTAAGACGCGTTCATCCCCAGCACCGCGAAGTCAGCGAAAGCAAAGTTGGGGACCCTGGTCGTCTGGTAGGTGACCGTCAGACCGAGACACATTATCGAAAGAATCCCTCCGTACTCGATCGTGGACACGATCAGAGGATTGAACAAGAGAAGAATTCTGCACGGATGTGACACCTTAATCATTAAATACCTTCCGATTCTCACACGACGGTGAAAACTTTGAAGCGTTCAGGTGCTTCAACTGCTATGGTAGCAGCTCTTTTCATTGTGGGACTACTAATCGGCGCAGTGGGGGTATACGCGGCAACGTCCTCCTCTGCGAAGACAACTACAGTCACAGGACCAGGGGTCACCGAAACATCGACGGTCGCCACCACCGAGACGGTGGGAGCGGGCGTTACAGTGACTTCGGTATCAACAGCGACTCAGGTCTCCACGGTTACAACAACTCTCCAGGGGACCGCCCCGAGCCTTGGCACCGTCACCATCGGTGTTCTCACCGACCTAAGCGACGGCTTGTCAAGCGAGGGAGTCCGCGTCCAGGCCTACACGGAACAGGCAGTGTCTGACGTCAACGCTTGGGTCCAGAACACGAGCTGGGCAGGCAAGGTGACGTTCAAGGTGGACGTCGAAGACTATGCCCTCAACCCGACCACGGCCGACACAGAACTAAAGTCGATGGCGGCGAGTGGGATAAGCGTCGTAGTCGGTCCGCTCAACAGCGGAGCGGCCGAGGCCATTCTGAGCGATGCAGACAGCCTACACGTCGTCCTGGTGAGCCCGTCTTCGACATCTCCAGCTCTCGCAATTCCATCCACTCCAGGCAATCCAAGCTATCTCTTCAGAACAGCTCCAGACGACCGCTATCAGGGACAGGCAGATGCCACGGAGATGTACGGTCAGGGCGTCAGGGGTCTGATCATAGTCTACAGAGACGACACATACGGTGACGGGTTGTACAACTACACGTCATTGGACTTCGGAAACGCAGGCGGGTCGGGCGTGACTATAGATGCAATCCCGTACTCGTCAACTGCGACCAGTTTCACGAACATCCTGCCGACAATCAGCTCTGACTACAACGCTCTAGTCGCGAAGTACGGCGCGAATGCCGTGGCGATAGACGCAATCTCGTTCGAGGAAATCGGTTACCTTCTCCAAGAAGCGAGCACGCAGTATCCGTCGCTTCTGTCGACACCTCAGCCCTGGTACGGAACGGACGGAGAACAGGGTGACACCAACCTCGTCAACTCCACTTACGGGGCATTCATGCAGGACATAAGGATGCCAGCGACCGTCTTTGGCTACGACAACACTTCGAAGACCGCCCAGATATGCGCGGACTTTGCCTCCAACCCAAGCCTCTCTTGCGACTCATACGCGCTCGGCTCGTACGACGACGTCTGGCTTGCGGCACTCTCCGTGCTAGACTGCGGTGCGAACTCTGGTCCGTGCATACAGAAGGTCTTCGCGTCGGTAGCTGACAGCTACTTCGGCGCCACGGGCTGGACTCAGCTCACGGTCGGACAAGACAGACTAGGCGGAAACTTCCAGATCTGGTGCGTAGAATCGCCTCCAGCGGGCGAGAACTGGTATCTGTGCGGCTCTTGGTCATCCTTGACCAACACGATCGCATGGGTGCCTGGCCAGCAGCCTTCAACATAAGGGGTCCCACACCCCTTTTTTCTGTGATCTGAATGGAGCCTAGCCTCCAAATCAAGAACGTCTCAAAGAGTTTTGGAAGCCTCCGCGCGATAGACGACGTCTCATTCAGCGTCGGGGACAAGTCCGTAACGATTCTCATCGGGCCCAACGGTTCGGGGAAGACCACCATGATCAATGTGATAGGCGGCTTCTACCCGCCTGACTCCGGCTTCGTCATGTACCAAGGCCTCCCGATAACGGGGCTCGCTCCTCACGAAGTCTACAGGCGCGGGCTGGTCAGGACGTTCCAGATTCCTAGCCTCTTCTGGCGCATGACGGTGCTGGAGAACGTGATGGCGGCAAAGAAGGACAACCCCGGTGAGGCCTTCTCAAAGGCCGTCTTCAAGCGCATGTGGAAAGAAGCCGAGACCGAGACCGCGGAACAGGCCTTCGGTGTTCTCGAGATTGTGGGGCTACTGAAGATTTGGGATCAGCCTGCGAACAGCCTTAGCGGAGGCCAGATGAAATTGCTGGAGATCGGAAGGGCTTTGATGAGCGGTGCGAAGACGATACTGATGGACGAGCCCATATCGGGGGTGAACCCCACTCTAGCCCACGGGATATTTGCAAAACTGTTACAGCTCAGGGACGAGTACGGCATCACATTTCTCATCGTAGAGCACAGGCTTGACATCGCGCTCTCATACGTGGATGAGGTCGTGGCCATGTCTTATGGGAAACTGGTCGCGACGGGATCGCCCAAAGAAGTTATGTCCGATGCGCGCGTGGTAGAGGCTTACCTCGGAGGGTGAGTTGCTCTCAGTCGAGGGCGTCTCCTCAGGCTACGGGAAGCTGCAGATCCTCACCGACATCTCCATTTCTGCCGCCGAGTCCCAGGTCTCGGTGATAGTCGGCCCGAACGGATCCGGGAAGAGCACACTGCTGAAGACGATCGCGGGCCTCACCAGCATCTACAAGGGAAGCGTGGACTTCGACGGAACAAAGCTCTCGTCCCTCCCCTCGCACCTGATCGCAAGGGCGGGGGTTGCTTACCTCCCCCAGACCGAGGCGACGTTCACGCAGCTCAAGGTGAGAGAGAACATAATCATGGCGGCCTACACTGTCCCGTCGTCGGAGTTCGCCTCGAGGCTGGAGTCCGCGCTCAAGCTCTTCCCCCAGGTCTCCAAGTACATGGAGACTAAGGTGCAGAACCTGAGCGGAGGAGAGCGACAGATGGTCGCGATGGTGATGGCACTCATGAGGAAGCCGAGGGTCGTGATGCTGGACGAGCCGACCGCGAACCTCTCTCCGAAGCTCGCGTCGGAGGTCCTCGCCACGGTAGAGTCATTGGCCTCCGACCTGCATCTGACCGTTCTCCTCGTGGAGCAGAATGCGAAGAAGGCGCTCGAGATGGGCCAAAAGGCCTTCCTTTTGGTGGGCGGACGAAAGGTGTTCGACGGGCCCGCCCAGGACCTGCTCAATCATAAGGAACTCGCGCAGCTCTATCTCGGGCTCAAGCCGCAGTAGCTCTCGCTTCCTTGAACGAATAAATACGCAATTCCGAACTCGATTAATTCGCGAGGAGCGTACATCCTGTGGGGTTGAGTAGCTGAGACGCCGCTAGAACAGATGATGTGGGTCGAGAGGTACAGGCCCACCAAGCTCGCCGAGCTAGTGAATCAGGAGGGAATCAAGAACCGGATACAGCTCCTGCTAGGGAAGAAGGGAGACATGCCGCACCTTCTGTTCGCCGGCCCCCCGGGGTCAGGCAAGACCACGGCGGCCATGATAATCGCAAAAGAGGTTCTGGGCGAAAACAGGGACGAATACGTGCTCTCGCTCAACGCCAGCGACGAAAGGGGGATAGACGTGGTCAGGGCCAGAATCAAGACGTTTGCTCGTTTCGTCGACAGGAGGGAGGGTGTCCCCTTCAGGATGGTCATACTCGACGAGTGCGACGAAATGACCCACGACGGCCAGACGGCTCTCAGAAGGATCATGGAGGAGAGCTCGGGATACACCAGGTTCATACTGGTCTGCAACTACTCCTCCGGGATAATCGAGCCGCTGCAGAGCAGGTGCGTCCTCTTCAGGTTCCAGAGGCTGGACGAGGCCTCGGTCGTCGAGCACCTGGGCGAGATAGCGAAGAAGGAGAAGGTGCGGGTCGAGGATGACGGAGCGCTCGCCGAGATCTACGAAGCCACGCAGGGGGACATGAGGCAGGCGATCAACATGCTCCAGGCAGCCTCGGCCTCGGGTGAGTTGGACGCGGAGAGAGTGAAGGTTGTGGCGGGGACCACCGTCAAGGCCAGAGCTGCAGAGATAGTGAAACTCGCGATCGACGGCGACTTCCCATCGGCTCGGTCAAAGATGCTCGAACTGACGCGCGTGTACGGCATTCCGGAGAGGGACTTCCTCAAATTCGCAAACGAGGCTGTCACCTCGATGGAGGTGGATGACCTCCAGGCGGTTCTCACCATCCTGGCGGAGTTCGACTACAGGCTCGTGCAGGGGGCACAACCAGAGCTCCAGCTCACCGCGATGCTCGCCCAGCTTTCGGCCCTGAAGACGAGGACGGTTTAGTCTTGGACCTCTCTCTCCCGAGGGGGATCCGGGACATCGAGCCGGAGGAATACGCGAGACACGAGGAGGTGAGGCGGAGGTTCGCGGAGGTCGCGAGCCTGTTCAACTTCAAGATGATGGAGCCTGCTCCTCTGGAGCATCTCTCCACCCTGAGAGCCAAGAGCGGCGAAGACATCGACAAGGAAGTTTATTACTTCAAGGACAAGGGAGGACGAGAAATCGGTCTACGCTTCGACCTGACCGTTGGGATGACGAGGTACGTCTGCTCGAGGAAGGACCTCAAGCCGCCAATCAAGCTCGCGGGCGTCGGGGGAGCCTGGAGGTACGACGAGCCCCAGCACGCGAGATTCAGGTGGTTCAACCAGTGGGACCTCGAGATATTCGGAACCCCTTCGGTCGCGGCGGACGCAGAGGTGATCGATGCGAGCCACAAGATCTTTGGAGCCTTGGGCGTCAAGGGAGCCGTCACACAGGTGGGGGACAGAAGGGTCGTTGAAGAGTTCATTTCAAAGCAGATGCGAGCTTCAGGGGAAGAGGCTGTCGAGCTGATGAGGGCTCTGGACAAGTCTCAGAAGAAGAGCTTCGCAGAGCTCGAGGCAGAATATGCGAAGAAGGGGATTGGGAGCGAGAAACTGAAGTCCCTCTTCGAATTCGGGAACACGCGAGGCGCGCCGGAGCGGGTAATCTCCGACCTCAACGAGCTCGGGCTCGACTCCGTGGGGGAGCTGGAGGCATTGAGAGATATGCTTCAAGAGAGGGGAGTGAAGGACGTCGAGTACAACTTGAGCATAGTGAGGGGTATAGACTACTACACAGGGTTGGTCTTCGAAGTCGTCGACCCGCAGCATCGCGACCTGGGGTCGCTCTGCGGTGGAGGACGTTTCGACGCCCTACCCAAGCTGTTCGGGAGGCCCGACCTCTCAGCGACAGGCGCGGCTGGGGGGCTCGAGAGGGAGGCCCTCTCCTTGCCGGGCGGTGAAGAGAGGAAGGTCTTGGTCTACGTGGCTTCCGCGGGCGAAGCTACCTATCTCGTGGCGATGCGATACCTCTCCGCGCTCCGGTCAGAAGGTCTCAGGGCGGACTCCTCTCTTCAAAGACGACCGCTCGGGAAGCAGCTCGAACAGGCGAGCGCGTTGGGTGCACGCTGGCTCATCATCGTGGGCGAGAAGGAGTTGGCAGCCGGACTCGTGACCCTGAAAGACATGTCCGAGAGGAGCGAGCGGAGGGTCTCCCTCGAAGAGGCCGTCCAAGCGATAAAAGCCGGAAGCTAGTACTCGGCCTTCCTTCGCTCTTCGTTGATCAGCTCGGTGAGAGCGTCGAATGCTCTGCCGACGTCCCTCATCTTCACCACGATTATTGTGTCGGTGTGGCAACTGACCGTATCCTCGATGTTCACGTGTCTTCTCGAGAGTTGGTTATAGAACGAGATGACGCAGCCGGGGGTCAAAATTATCTCCTTTGGGCTCTGGACGGTAATCGCGGCGTAGTCATCTCCTTCCTCCAGCAGCTCTGCTCCGTAGAGCTCCCTCGCCACCTTCTTGTGCAACCTCTGGTCAAAGATCAGAGTGATAGACGAGTTGCTCTCCGAGACTTGGATGAAGTCCTCCTGATGACTTGAAAGCATGGAGCTGACCGCCTGGAGGGTCTTTCTCGTCTTCTCGACGGAGACCTTCGAGACGTGAGTCCTTACGTTGATGACGCTCCCCGCAATTATGCTCCCAATCGCTGCTGAAGTGTTAGAATACGTCCCCCTCAGCCGCTTGAGAGCCGTTATCACGCTCTCGTCCTTGACCTTTTTTCCAGTCCTTTCGCTTATCCTCGGCTTGAGCATCCTCGCGAGCGCACTGAGGTTAACGTAATCCCGTGCTATCGCGTCCTGGACAGAGAGGTCGAGGTTTATTTCGTCCCGGACCGCGCTGGCTATAGAGCTCCTGATGGCCAGTTTCGGGTCAAGTCGAGCCAATATAGGACACTGATGGCCAAAATCTATAAAAGAGTTTCTCAGGGCGTCTTTCCGCACCGTTGTCGAAATCGATAGTGCTAGCCTATTCCGGAGGGCTGGACACTTCTGTGTGCATCAAGTGGCTTCAGGAGAAATACGACGCCGAAGTGATTACCGTCACCCTCGACCTGGGCCAGCGGGATGACTTGGAAGAGGTCGCCAAGAGGTCTCGCATCATAGGCGCGAAGCGCCACTATACCATAGACGCCAGGGAAGAGTTCGTCTCAGAGTTCGTCTGGCCCGCCATCAAACAGAACGCGCTCTACGAGGGGAGTTATCCTCTGAGCACCGCGCTAAGCCGGCCTCTGATCGCGCGCAAGCTCGTCGAGGTCGCAGAAAAGGAGGGCGCATTCGCCGTCGCTCACGGATGCACGGGAAAGGGAAACGACCAGGTCCGGATCGACGTCACGGTGAGGGCCTTGAACCCTGACCTCAGGGTCGTCGCGCCAGTAAGGGAGTGGAACATGACCCGCGACGAAGAGATAATCTACGCGAGGAAGAACGGGATACCCATCAGGGCGAAGAAGTCAATCTACAGCGTGGACCAGAACATCTGGGGCAGGTCGATAGAGAGCGGCCCGCTCGAGAAGCCTGACCTGGAGCCGCTCGCGGAGGCTTTCGAGTGGACGACCCTCCCTGAAGAGGCTCCCGACACGCCCGGATACATCGAGGTAGGCTTCCAGAACGGACTCCCGGAGAAGGTCAACGGCAGGACGATGGAGCCTCTTCAACTTGTCAGCTACGTCAACCAGTTCGCAGGCTCCCACGGTGTCGGAGTGATCGACCACATCGAGGACCGCCTCGTCGGCATCAAGTCAAGGGAGGTCTACGAGTGCCCGGCAGCGGTCACCCTGATCGAAGCCCACAAGGACCTGGAAAAGCTGGTGCTGACCAGGCACGAGCTTGCGTTCAAATCTCAGGTGGAGAGAGAATGGGCATGGCTAGTCTACTCGGGGCTCTGGCTCGAGCCCCTCCGCGCCGCGCTCGACAGGTTCACCGATACGACTCAGCACCGCGTGTCGGGTAAGGTAAGGCTGAAGCTCTACAAGGGGGGGATGAGGGTGGTCGGCCGTTCTTCGGAGTACTCTATCTACGACCTCGGCCTCGCTACCTACAGTCGGGGTTCGACCTTCGACCAGCGCAGCGCGTTGGGCTTCATCGAGCTGTGGGGCCTCCAGTCTAGGATTGCATCTCACCTTACCGCTTCAAAGGAGGAAAAGGGGAAGAGTGGACGTCAGAGGGCGAAGGCTAAGCAAGCAGAGTGAAGAGGCCGCAGCCTTCACCTCCTCGATGGCGTCCGATGGCAGGATCGCTGCCCAGACCGTCAGGGTTGTCGAGGCGCACGTACTGGCTTTGACGGAGGCAGGAGCCGTCGCGGCGAAGACGGGAGCGAAGTGCGTCTCCTTCTTGTCGACCTTCCGGGGCAGCGGGTTCGAGGGCATTGAAGCGGAGGACTTCCATCAGTACCTGGAGCAGAAGGCGGTCGACGCTCTCGGCGTGAAGGTCGCTGGCTACCTCAACCTTGGCAAGAGCAGGAACGACCAAGTCGCAACAGCGATACGGATGGAACTGAGGTCAAAGCTACTGGTACTCGTCGAGGCGGTCGCTTCGCTTCAGCGGGCCCTCCTGGAGGCCGCGAGGGAGAGTGGGACGACCATCGTACCTGGTTACACCCACCTGCAGAGGGCGCAGCCGGTGACGTTCGCCCACTACTGCCTCGCTCACTTCGACGCTTGCCAGCGGGACGTCGAGAGGCTCTTCGCCCTGTATTCGAGAGTCAATCTTTCGCCCATGGGCTCCGCGGCGCTCGCAGGAACGTCAGTCGCCCTTGACAGAGGCGTCGTCGCCAGCCTCCTCGGCTTCGAGGGGATAGTCCCAAACGCTATGGACGCTGTCTCCTCGCGCGACTTCGTCATCGAGACGCTCTCTTGTGCCACGATGCTGATGCTCGACCTGAGTCGGCTCTGCGAAGAGATCGTCCTCTGGAGCTCCAGGGAGTTCGGTTTCCTCGAGGTCTCTGACGAGTATGCGACGAGCAGCAGCATCATGCCCCAGAAGAAGAACCCGGTGGTCGCCGAGCTCGCCCGGGCAAAGAGCGGCTCGGTCATAGGGAGCCTGATGGCAGTCTGCGCGATAGTAAAGGCTCTGCCTTACTCTTACAACCTCGACCTACAGGAGGCGACCCCGCACCTCTGGAGGGCGCTCGACGACGCAATAGCCTCAGCGACGGTCGTGGCGGGCATGGTCGGGACCGCCAAGCTCAGGCCAGCCGCCATCTCTGAATCGATGAAGGGGGACTTCTCCACCGCGACGTCACTCGCAAACTACCTGGTATCGGAGAAGGGCCTCTCCTTCAGGGAAGCCCACGCGGTGGTCGGAGAGCTTGTCACGCTCGCAATAGCTCAGGGAAGGGCGCTCGAGCAGGTCGCCGCCCGGGAGATGGTTAGGGTTTCGAGCCGGGTGGGGCGCAGCGTCAGCATCGACCAGGCGACCGCGGCCAGGGTCCTCGAACCGACCAACGTGCTAGCGTCCATCACTACCGTAGGCGGTGCAAACCCGGGCGCGATCCCGGCGAGCCTGAATCGCAGGTCGGCACTGTTGAGACGTACTACCAAGAAGAGTGCGCTGAAGAAGGGGGCCCTCGTCAGGTCAGACGCTTGGCTCCGAAGGAGGACGTCGAAGCTCGCCGCGGGGGTGAAAAGCTAGCGGATGGATACGAAGTGCGCCGAGTGCGACGCGAGCATCGTCGTGCCTGAGGACGCGATAGTAGGAGAGATAGTCTCGTGCAAAGAGTGCGGGGCGGAGTATGAGGTCTCGGAGGTCAAGAACGGGGTCGCGGTGCTCAAGCACGCGGAAGGCGTCGAGGAAGACTGGGGCGAGTAGATGAAGCTGGGCATCGCCTTCGACAGGCTGAGGTGGGAGGAGAAGGCGCTCAAGGACGAAGCGGACGCGCTGGGGGTGGAGGCGTCGCTAGTGGACGCAAAGGGGCTCATCTTCGACATCTCCAAGAACAGCGGACCGCTCATCGGCGACGCGGTCCTGCAAAGGTGCATCAGCCACTACCGGGCACTGTTTCTCGCGAGGATGCTGGAGGGACAGGGCGTGAACGTGATCAATCCCTACTCGGTGGCCGAGCTCTGCGGCAATAAGCTGGCCACCACAATGGCCCTCTCGAAGGCGGGGGTCCCGACGCCTCGCACAAGAGTCGCTCTCTCATCTGAGATGGTCGAGAAGGCAGCGGAGGACCTCGGCTTCCCCGTCGTCCTAAAGCCGTTCACCGGGAGCTGGGGGAGGATGGTCCACGTCGTGAGGGACAGGCCCACCCTTCAGGCGCTGGTGGAGCTCAGAGAAGAACTCCCGAACCCCATCGACCACATGTACTACGTGCAGGAGTACATCAAGAGGCCTCCGCGGGACATTCGGGCCGTGGTGGCCGGGGACGAGATAGTAGCGTCGGTCTACAGATACGCGCCGGAGGGAGACTTTCGGACGAACGTGGCGAGGGGAGGCACGTCCAAAGCGTTCGACGCGGACCAGTCTCTCCAGGAGATGATACTGAAGGCGGCGAGGGTCGTCGGCGGGGGCGTCCTCGGCGTAGATGCGATGGAGTCGCCCAGCGGGTACGTCGTCCACGAGGTCAACAACACGGTCGAGTTCAAGGGGGCGCAGTCGGCCGTGGAGTGGAGCATCCCCAAGAAGGTAGTGGAGTACGTCATCGGCACGGTGAGGAGCTAGTTGGTCAGGGTCGCCGTGCTCGGGGCCTCGGGGTACATCGGAGGAGAGCTCCTCCGCCTGCTGATCCGCCATCCCAAGGTCGAGCTGACGCTAGCCAGCTCGAGGAGGCACGCGGGCGAGTACGTCTTTCGCGTGCACCCCAACCTCAGGGGAATGACAGACCTCAAGTTCGCCGAGGGGAAAACCTCCTCCGTCACCGAGGTGTCTGACCTGGTCTTCGCCGCCCTGCCCCACGGAGAGTCGGTCAAGCACGTTCCGGAGCTGGCAGACGTCGGGCTGAAGCTGGTCGACCTGAGCGCGGACTTCCGGTTGAAGGACCCGAAGCTCTACGGCACCTGGTACGGGTACGAACACCCCCGTCCGGACCTGCTGAACGACTTCGTCCTGTCGGTCCCCGAGATCAACAGGGAGAAGGTAGCTGGGGCGAGGCTGGTCGCGTCTCCCGGCTGCATGGCCATCACTTCGATTCTTGCGCTCTCGCCTCTCTTCAGGGAGAAGGGGCTCGGGATCAATGGTGACAGGATAGTCGTGGACGCAAAGATCGGTTCCTCGGGAGCGGGTGGAAAGCCATCCGTCTCTACCCACTTCTCAGAAAGGTATGGAGTTGTGAGGCCCTACGCCCCCGCGGGCCACAGGCACTCAGCCGAGATCGAACAGGTCCTCTCTGAGGTCTCGGGCGCGCCCGCGAGGGTAAGCATGTCCGCGCACGCCGTCAACATGGTCAGGGGCATCCTGAGCACCTGCCACGTCTTCACCGACCGCGACCTTGAACCAGTCGACCTGTGGAAGGCATACAGGTCGGCTTACTCCGGAAGCTACTTCGTGAGGCTCGTCCGTGACAAGAAGGGCCCGTTCAGGCTCCCGGACCCGAAGCTGGTAGTCGGCTCGAACTTCTGCGACGTCGGATTCGAGATTGAGGGAAGAACGAGAAGGGTGGTGGCGATGGGGGCGACCGACAACCTGGTGAAAGGGGCGGCGGGAAACGCGATCCAATCGATGAACCTGATGCTTGGTCTGGACGAGAAGACGGGCCTCGACGTGGCTCCGCTGCACCCTGTTTAGCCATGAAACTCGTCGTCAAGGTGGGAGGCAGCCTTCTGAAGGAGAGCGTCCCCGAGAGCCTGGTCAGCGACCTCAAGATGGTCGCGTCGGCAAACCAGCTTGCGGTGGTGCACGGCGGGGGAGACGTCGTCACAGATATGGCACACAAGCTGGGAAAGGAGCAAAGGTTCGTAGTCTCCCCCGAGGG
The DNA here is from genome assembly GCA_035622335.1 of Nitrososphaerales archaeon. Taxonomy (GTDB): domain Archaea; phylum Thermoproteota; class Nitrososphaeria; order Nitrososphaerales; family Gagatemarchaeaceae; genus DATJAJ01. The sequence goes on along the minus strand of DASPVO010000081.1, from coordinate 63,896 downwards.
CATCAGGAGCCGGTACACGGACAGGGAGACGGTCGACATCTACACCATGGTCATGAGCGGGCTCGTCGCGAAGAAGCTAGTCCTCTCTCTGGCCAAGGAAGGGATAAGGCCGGTCTCAATAACCGGGCTCGACGGCGCGCTCCTCGCTGGCTCAAGGAAGAAGAGGCTCGCCGTGATCGACGACAGGGGGAGAAAGGTGTTGGTCGAGGGTGGGTTCACAGGGAAGATAGACTCGGTCAACGGAGGGCTCGCCTCGACGCTGATGGAAGCGGGGTATACCCCCATCGTATCGCCGGTCGCCATCGGTGAGGAGTTTGAACCCCTGAACGTCGACGGCGACAGAGCCGCGGCCTCGCTCGCCGTGGGCATAGGCGCGGACGTCGTGGTCTTCCTGACCAACGTCGCGGGGCTCACGCTAGATGGGTCCCTCGTCCAGTCTATCTCCTGCGACGAAGCTGCCAGAAGGCTGCCGGAGGTCGGGTTCGGCATGCAAAAGAAGGTCATGGCCGCGGTCGACGCTGTCCGGGGAGGAGTCGGAGAGGCGGTTGTGTGCTCAGGTTTGGGAGAATCCCCCGTGACGACAGGATTGGCCCACAGGACCTGCACGGTGATATCGAAATGACAAGCCGCTACCAGGAAACGGAAGACGCATACGGCTCGTCGGCCTTCCAAAAGTTCCCCGTCACCATCGTCCGAGGGATGGGAGCGAGCGTCTGGGATGAATATGGGAAGGAGTTCATCGACTGCATGGCAGGCTATGGCGTTGCCATCGTCGGCCACTGCAATCAGGACGTCGTCGCGGCGCTGAAGACACAGGCGGAGAAGTTGATCACATGCCACGGCTCGTTTTACAACGACGCCAGGGCGGAGTTTCTTGAGCGCATGGCCGGTGTCGCCCCCAAGGGGCTGGAGAAGTCGCTCCTAACGAACAGCGGGGCTGAGACGATAGAGGCAGCCATCAAGCTTGCGAGGAGGCACACCGGAAGGAAGAAGGTTGTCTCGATGAAGGGCGGGTTTCACGGGAAGACTTTCGGGGCGCTCTCCGCGACGTGGAACAAGAAGTACAGGGACCCCTTCGGCCCGCTCCTTCCCGACTTCGAGTTCGCCGAGTATGGAGTCGCGGAGTCGGCTTCATCCGTCACAGACGGTTCAACGGCCGCGGTGATAGCCGAGCCGATCCAGGGAGAGACAGGCATAGTCGTCCCTCCTCCCGACTACCTGCGGAGCCTTCGAGAGCTCTGTGACAGAACAGGCGCGCTGCTGATACTGGACGAGATTCAGACGGGCCTGGGCAGGACCGGCAGGATGTGGGCCTCCGATCATTCGGGAGTGGTCCCGGACATCATGTGCGTTTCAAAGGGTCTCGCGGGGGGCGTTCCGTTCGGCGCCGCGCTCACAACTAGGGAAGTGATGGCGAGCCTCAAGAGGGGGGAGCACACGAGCACCTTCGCGGGAAACCCTCTAGCCTGCGCTGCCGCCTCTGCGACCCTACGCTTCATCTCCGAACACGACCTTCCCCGACAGGCTGCGGAGAAGGGGAGGACGATGAAGTCCGGTCTGGAGAAGATCGCTTCGGGGAGCAAGCTATGCAGGGAGGTCAGGGGGATGGGTCTGATGCTCGCCGTTGAGACCCGCGTGGACATCCACGAAGCCCTGCTCTCGGCTCTGAAGCGGGGCGTGATCTTCGCGTACTCCGGACGCGAAACGTTCAGATTCCTTCCACCATTGGTGATAGAAGAGAGTCAAATATCGAAGGCGCTCGGGGTCCTTGGAGGAGTCCTGGTTGACGAGGAGACAAGAAGGCTCGGAGCGAACTGACGACCTCATAATCGCGATCCTCTCCCAAAACGCGAGGGCGTCGAACACAGAGGTCGCTCAGAAGCTCAACATGTCAGAGTCCGCCGTCAGAAGGCGGATCTCGAACCTGCTCAGCACTGGGAGAATCCGCAAGTTCACAGTGGAGGTCGACGATCAGCACATGAGCAGCGCGATAACTTGGGTATCCGTGAGCCCTTCGGTGCCGACGAACTCGGTCAGTTCGAGGATCAAGCAGGTCAGCGGTGTGGAGACGGTCTACGAAACGGCGGGACAGTTCGACGTGGCCGCGATAATCAAGGGTGCGAATATCGTCGAAGTCAACAAGACGGTGGAGGGAATCCGGCGGGTCGAGGGAGTGATTAACACGAACACCATGATGGTGCTACGCGCAATTCGCTGATTTCGTCCGAATATCCCTAAATAAAGTGTCGAATCCGAATGGATTCGCAGAGGGAGGAGGTGAAATCGCTGAACTGTCTTGAATGCGACGCGGAACTCTCGGTTCCGACAGACGCCATACAGGGGGAAGTTGTGACGTGCAGGGAGTGCAACGCGGCCTACGAGCTGGTCAGGGAGCAGAACGGCACGCTCTTCACGCTCCGACCCGCTGAGTTGGAACAAGAGGACTGGGGTGAATAGGGGACGGCGTCCTTCTCTCTCCTGTATGACACGATCCGGTGGGAAGAGAAGGCCATCTCGAGCGCGGCAGAGAAGAGCGGCGTCCGAGTCAATCTCGTAGACGCGAAGGACCTGAAGATAGACCTGAACTCGAAGGCAACAGGGGTGCCTGACGACCTCGTTCTGCAGAGGACTGTCAGTTATTTCCGGAACGTCCACTCGACCGCGGCCTTGGAGGCCGCAGGGCATCGCGTGGTGAACAACTTCAGGTCAGCTTGGGTCTCCGGGAACAAGCTCTTCGGCTCCATCGAGCTCGTAAGGAACGGTGTGCCCACTCCGCGGACCATGCTCGCGTTCACCGAAGACGCGGCCGTCAAGGCGCTCCAGGACATGGGATATCCCGCCGTGATCAAACCTGTTGTCGGAAGCTGGGGGCGGCTCTCCGCGCTGCTCAAGGACGAGCAGGTGGCGAGGGCGATAATCGAAGACAGAGAATACATGTTCCCCATGTACCAAGTCTACTACCTTCAGGAGTTTGTCAAGAGACCCCCGAGGGACATCAGGTCCTTTGTCGTGGGGGGGCGCACGGTGGCGGCGATCTACAGGGTCTCCGACGGCGCGGACTGGAGGACGAACACCGCGAGAGGGGGAAGGGCGGAGCCTTGTCCCATATCGAAGGAGTTGGACGAGCTGTCCTTGAGGGCGGCGAGGTCGAGCGGCGGCGAAATCGTGGGTGTGGACCTCATGGAGTCCGAGTCGGGGCTCTTGGTGCACGAAGTCAACAACACCACCGAGTTCAAGAACACGGTCCCGGCCACCGGTGTAGACATACCTCAGCTGATAGTTGACTATTTAGTAGCAGAGCAGAAACGATGAGCGGGATGGACAGAGATCCGCTGCGCGTCCTCGCGGACGTAGTGGGAATCTACTCGCCTACGAAGAGGGAGGGAAGGCTTGCAAAGTTCCTCGTGAAGGAGATGAGGTCGCTGGGCTACGAAGACCCACACGTCGATGAGGCCGGGAACGCGGTAGGCCACTCCGGAAGCGGAAGGCTCCGTGTCTTGCTCTGCGGACACATGGACACGGTCCCAGGAAAACTCCCGGTCAGGGTGACGAAGCGTGCAATCTACGGCCGCGGCGCGACCGACGCCAAGTCTCCGCTATGCGCTCTGCTCTTCGCGGGAGCGAAGGCGGCGGAGTCGGGAGCGAGCGTCACGTTCGCTGGTGTCACGGACGAGGAGGGGGCTGGACGCGGGGTGCAGGGACTGATATCGCGAAGGCAGAAGTATGACTTCGCCGTCTTCGGTGAGCCCGCTGGCTCTAGGCGTGTGACCGTAGGCTACAGAGGGAGGATGTCGCTCCAGATCAAGGTGGAGTCTGGAGGGGGGCACGCGGGGTCGCCCTGGGCTCACTCGAGCGCCTTCGACCTCTTCTGCTACGCCGTCTCGAAGCTCCGAGGCTACGCTGAGTCGACACAGACAGGCGAGGATCACTTCAGGTCCGTCTCGGTGACGCCAACCATCGTAAGGTCGGGCGACTACCAGAACGTTCTGCCATCGTTCTGCGATGCCACGCTCGACGTGAGAGTCCCCCCTGGGTTGAGCTGCGCTGACGTGCAGAAGACCCTGGTCGAGATCCTGAGCGGCTTGGAGCCGAGGGATGCGTTTCGTTACTCCTTCAGCGAACCTACGGAGCCCTACGAGGTTGACCCCAACTCGCTCTTGGTCAGGGCATTCCAACGGGCTATCATACTCAAGACAAAGGCGAAACCTCTGATGGTCAGGAAGACCGGTACGGGAGACATGAACACGTTCGCGGCCGCGACGCGCGCACAGTGTGTAACGTTCGGACCCGGAGAGACCGGCCTCTCGCACACGGACGATGAGATGGTGTATCTCCGAGACTATCTCGAGAGCATCGAAGTGCTCAAGGAATCGATTTCCCAGCTCAGCCTATTGTCGAAGTAGGCCTGCTCAAGACGTGACCCTCGATCGAACAGCCACCGACGTATGCCTTGCTCACCGCTTTGGCGGCAACGAGCGGGCTCACGATGAGAGCAGGCACGCTCACCAGGATGAAGAGCGTCTGCAACGGTGCGAGAGCTACAGCGATTGAAGTCGCGCCGACACCGCCCAACGCTCCTGCGAGGAAGTAGCCTGCGCAGGTGGGGCACGAGGTAAAGAGAGCGACCAACGCTCCGACTCCCCCCAGCCACGCCCCCTCTCTGTCCTTCGGCCTGTTCCTGTAAGCGAAAGAACCTATCGCAACGTTGACGCCCACAAGTAGAGGGATCACGACGAGGAGGAAGAGGTCTAGTGGCACTATCTGGAGTGCGATGTGCTGGTCAGGGGCGATGAAGATGGTCAGGGACGGGGTCGTACCGTAGGTCCCGCAACACCCAGCTGCGGCCCAGGAGACCCCCTTGACCCCGTATGTGGACGCGAAGTTCACCGATGGCTGGTACACCACCACGCTCGAGACGAACGCGTAGAAGACTCCGTAAGCCGCTCCCGCGATTATCCCCAGACGCCTGTCTGACTTGGAAGAGAAGGAGTCGGAGGCGATCTTCGACAACGAGGAGTAGTCCCTGTCTCTCCCCTCCCTTGCGACGCTCTTCAGAAAGACCCCGCTGCCAACCAGCAGAACTAAGAGGGTCAGACCCTCGAGGAGAAAGAACCTGAGAATGAGCTGCGAGTCTCCGGAAGAGAAGTAGCCTTGGAAGGAATACCAGAAGAACATCTCCACCAGGAGCAAGCCCCCGCCGGCGGCGATGAACAAAGAACTCGCGCCTGTAGGTCTCAATTCTGTTCGGTGGTTCGTAGATACTTTTTAATTTGGCTTGCCATCACAATTTGCTACCGATGGAACGCGCCATAGTTCTCGTGAATCTCTCACCTGGGACGGAGGAAGCCACCGCGGCAGCGCTTCGGCGTACTCAGGGCGTGGCGAAGGTCTATCAGACGTACGGACTGTACGACCTCTTGGTAGTCATAGAGGGCGAGAGCGAGCAGGCCGTGAAGACCACGATAACGGACAAGCTGCGCGCGGACAAGAACATCAGTTCGACGATCACGATGAAGGTCGTCGGATGAAATCTAAAACGTTTTAACGAGCACGACGGGGTCGGCTCTGACGATTTGAAGGAAAAGGTCCTAGTCACAGGCTCTGCGGGACAGATAGGTTGTGAGCTTGTGCCTGCCCTGAGGACGAGGCTGGGGAAGGAGAACGTGGTCGCTGGAACGTACAGGAAGGGCTTTCCTGACGACGGCGATTCGGGGCCTTCTGCTGAAGTCGACGTCACGAGGAGAGAAGACGTGGCGAGGACGATCAAGCAACATGGCGTAGACACGGTCTACCACCTTGCCGCTGTAATCTCGGCGGTCGGGGAGAGAGACCCGCAGACTGCCTGGTCGGTGAACATGGAGGGGCTCAAGAACGTCCTTGACGCCTCGAGAGAGAACGGCGTCCGCAGAGTGTACTGGGCGAGCTCAGCGGCAGTCTTCGGACCAGACGCTCCGAAGAAGATGGCTCCTCAGGATGCACCTCTCAACCCCACTACCATCTACGGGGTGACCAAGGTGGCGGGAGAGCTGCTGTGCAACTACTACTTCCTGAAGTACGGCTTCGACATCCGTTCCATACGCTATCCCGGCATCATCAGCAACAAGGCGATGCCGGGCGGAGGGACGACGGACTACGCGGTGGAGATCTTCTACGCCGCGATACAGAAGGGGTCATACCAGTGCTACCTGAGGCAAGACACGGCTCTTCCCATGATGTACATGCCCGACTGCATCAGGGCGACACTCATGATAATGGACGCACCACTCGAATCTGTGCCGCGGCACGCCGGGTACAACCTTTCCGGGATGAGCTTCACACCAGGGGAGCTCGCAGCAGAGATTCGCCGCAGACTCCCTGACTTCGCCTGCACGTATTCTCCCGACGGCCGCCAAAAGATCGCTGACTCTTGGCCTGGTTCGATAGACGACAAGGAGGCCAGAAGGGACTGGGGATGGAGGCCGACCATAGGCCTCGCAGCCATGACTGACGACATGCTTTCTAGTCTCTCTGAGAGGCTGAGCGGGAGTCGGGCATCTTGAGAGACCCCACTTCCTTTCTGAGGTCGGAATACGACGAACTGGTGAAGAACGACGCGGACTGGAAGGTCAGGGTTCTCGAGGGCCCCAGTACCGCTTGGTGTCTTGTGGACGGCAAGAAGGTCCTCATGCTCTGCTCGAACAACTACCTGGGCCTGAGCAACCATCCCAGGCTCAAGGAGGCCGCGATTGAAGCGGTGAGGTCTCACGGGGCGGGATCCGGGTCTGTGCGGCCAATAGCCGGGACGATGGACCTGCACGTCGAGCTAGAAAGGAGGCTGGCGCGCTTCAAGGAGGCAGAGGCGTCCCTCGTCTACCAGACGGGTTTCGCGGCGAATTCGGGCTTGATCCCACAGCTCGTGGGAAAGGGAGACCTGATAGTGAGCGACGAGCTGAACCACGGCAGCATAATAGACGGCTGCAGGCTCTCGGTCGCCGAAAGGGCGGTCTTCAAGCACGGCGACGTGGACGACCTCGCGAGGGTCCTCCAGAATGCGGAAGAAGGGACTGTAAACTATCGAAGGATCCTGATAATCACCGATGGCGTCTTCTCGATGGACGGCGACATCGCCCCCCTGGACAGGATCTCCGAACTAGGTCGCCAGCACGGCGCGATGGTCTACGTCGACGACGCGCACGGAGAGGGTGTGCTGGGTGAGGGCGGCAGGGGTATCGTTTCACACTTCAAGCTCGGGAGAGACAAGGTACACGTCGAGATGGGAACATTCTCAAAGGCGTTCGGCGTCGTGGGCGGTCACGTCTCGGGCTCGCGCGAACTGGTCAACTTCGCATACAACAAGTCGAGGACATGGCTGTTGAGTGGCTCACATCCGCCCGCCGTCGCCGCAGCCTGCACCGCCGCCATAGACGTCCTCGAGACCGAACCCGAGCACGTCAGAAAGCTTTGGGAGAACACGGAATACTTCAGAAAGGAACTGCAGGGCCTCGGGTTCGACACGGGCAGAAGCCAGACGCCGATAATCCCGGTGATGGTTGGGGATAACTCGCTGGCAAAGAGGCTCAGCGCGAAATTGTTGGAGAGCTCGGTTTTCGCGCTCCCCATCGTCTACCCGATGGTGGCGCAGGGTAAGGCGAGGATAAGGACGATAATGAACGCGGCGCTGACGAAGGAGGACCTCTCCTTCGCGTTGGGAGCCTTCGAGAGGGCGGGCCGCGAGCTAGGCATAATCTGAGCTGAACGGGTCGCCAAGATTCCAGCCGTCTTGCCTGTACTTCTCGGCCTCTAGCCTGGACGCGAGACGCGACTCGGCCTTAGTGAGGTCGGCCGGAGTAGGGTCGGCCTTCGATGCCTCCACGAGGCTCTTCTCGACATCTGCCCGTTTGAGGCCGAGGTTGGCGATGCGGGCGTAGCTGCTCCTCGGGTATCGCGCCTCGAGACTCTTGGCGGTGGGCTTGGTGAGCATGTCAGCGAGACGGAGGTCTGCGGACAGCAGCAGGGTCCCGTGGCAGAGGACTGAAGACTCCGACACGTACGCTGCCATTCCAGAGACTTTTCCTTCTCGCGAGACGATCCTGTTGGGAGGATCGAACCGACAGCCCGAAACCAGGCTCTCCAGGGCCTCTAAGACCACGGCGGCGAAGCTTCTGAAGACGGCCGCAGGGTCTCTCTCGTAGGAGATCCGGGGGTGCCTCGTCGCCTTGCGAGCGAAAAAAGACCAGTTCAGGTTGCCTGGACCGTGATAGACCGTGCCCCCACCGGTGAAGCGCCGTACGATAGGGATAGAGTGGTCTCTGCAGTACTTTGTGTCCGTCTCTTCCTGCGCGAGCTGCGCTCGACCCACGACGACAGCGGTCTGGTCTTCCCACGCGCGCAGGGATGGTCCTTCTCCCGCTGCGTGTATCGCCTCCTCGAGGGCCAGGTTGGCGTATGGGTTGCCGAGCTCTGTCCGGAGGAACCTACCGCCCAAGTCAATCCGTCCGCTGCGCAAGAGCGTTAAGAGTTTTGAATCCGAACAGCTGGGGTTGACCGTGCCGTACAAGTTCCTCCCCGACGTGGCGCTAGCAGACGTCGCATTCGAGGCTTCCTCTTCGTCGCTCGACGGTCTCTTCGAGGAGGCCGCGAAGGCGATGACCGAGGTAATGGTGGACTCCCGATCGCTCTCCGAGAAAGTTACGAGGGTCTTCTCAGTCGAGTCTCAGGACGCTGACAGGTTGTTGTACGACTTCCTCAGCGAGCTGATAGTCGCGAAGGACGTCGACTCTCTGCTGTTCAAGAGGTTCGAGGTTAGCATCGGCTCAGACAGGAAGCGCTTGAAGTGCAAGGCTCACGGGGAGACCATCGACAGAGAGAGGCATCGCCTGCGCAATGACGTCAAGGCCGTGACCCTCCACCTCTTTGGGATACGCCGCGACCGGGCTCGCTTCCTGGCGACCGTCGTGCTCGACATTTAGTCGGTCGCGCCTTCGCGAACGCTTTAAGAATCATGCGGATTGCGGCCGCGAGAAAACCGCTTGAGTTCGCAGGCGCGTATGCCTCCTCTGAAGCAGCTCTCCGAAGTCACATGGGAGATACCGAAGAGCTACAAACCGGGCATGAACGTCCCCGCACGGCTCTTCGCGACGAAGAGGCTGCTAGAGGGGATGGACTCGGGGGTCTTCGACCAGGTCACGAACGTCGCGTGCCTGCCAGGCATAGTAAAGGCGTCCTTCGCGATGGCCGACGCGCACTGGGGGTATGGTTTTCCGATCGGAGGAGTAGCGGCATTTGAGACCGAGGGAGGGGTGATCTCGCCCGGCGGAGTCGGGTTCGACATAAACTGCCTTCATCCCGACAGCAAGTTACTCGACGAGCATGGGGCCTGGCACAGAATCGGTGACTTCGATTCCAAGAGCAGCAGACTTGTAACACTGAGCCTGGACGACAAGAGACCTGTCTCGGCAAGCGTCGCGTTATTTCTTGGCAGGCGAGAAGAAGAGAGGCTCTTTCGGATTCGAAACGACCTTGGCAAGGACGTCAGAGTGACGGGTGATCACCCGGTCCTCACGGCTCGCGGCATGGTAACGGCTGATAAGCTCACAAGTGAAGATGTTGTGGTATCAACCGGGTTCGACGGGTTGGAGTATACCCTCCCCAGGAGTGATTTGGTAATCGGGCTGCCTGAAATTGAGCGTGCCATGGACCTGATGGGGATAGGTGCGCGCGGAAATTCGAAGGTCCAGGTTCTCAAGCATCTCAACAGGCTCGAGCTCACCGAGATGACTTTCGACAGCAACAAGCTTCCGATTCTGCTTAAAATCCTTGGTGAGGTGTTCGGTGACGGCACAATTCCGAGAGTGAAGTCTGGGCAATACGTCTCATTCTATGGACGAGAGCCAGATCTCGAAACAATCAGGGAGGACCTGGAGAAGCTTGGGTTCAGGGGGGCGATATACAAGAGGGAGAGACACCATCGAATCCGCACTCGCTACGGTCTGTCGGAATTCGACTTTACCGAGTTCGCGCTGCATTGCCGGTCCTCCTCACTAGCTGTCCTCTTGGTCGCCCTTGGAGCTCCATACGGCAGGAAGGCGGCGCTCCCGTATCGTCTCCCTGCTTGGCTCATGCAGGCCACGAGATGGCAGAAGAGACTGTTCCTCTCCTCCTTCTTCGGAGCCGAACTCGACAAACCACACACGCACAATGGATACAACTTCTCCACGCTTTCATTCAGCACCAGCAAGCTCGTGGAAATCAAACAGAGTGCCATCGTCCTTCTGAAAGACTTCAGAGAGCTACTATTCTCTCTCGGTATCGAGTCTTCCGAACCTGTCGAGGTCGAGGGCTATCGATACGAAGGGCCCAGGGGGAAGACCACAGGTTTCAGGTTGTCCATAGACGGGTCCGAAGCCAACCTGAAGAGGTTCTTCTCAACAGTAGGGTACTCCTACAACATAGAGAAGCAAAGACTCGCATCCCTTGCCTCGCTCTACATCGATTTCTTGTCAACGATAAGGCTGGAGAGGATCGCGGTTCGCCAGGAGGCTGCTAGGATGTACTCAGAAGGTGCCGCCCCTACCTTGATTGTGAAGACCCTAAAGAGCAAGCACGTTGGCGAGAGCTTCATTCGGCATTCGATCTGGTCTCCTCGTGGCGCGGCGAGGGTCTGGGAAACTCAGAAATTCGAGGAATTCGTTTCAAGGCGTGAGTACGGAAGGAGCGGCATGGCGTTTTGCCAGATTTCATCCATCGACCAGGAACCCTACGTCGGGCAGGTGTACGACCTCACCATGGACCACAAAGACCACAACTTCATCGCTGACGGTTTCGTGGTCTCGAATTGCGGTATGCGACTGATCAGGACGAACCTGCGCTTTTCCGAGGTGAGACCAAAGATCAAGGAACTCGTGGACCTGATCTTCAACCTGGTCCCGGCCGGAGTCGGCGTGAAGGGCACTCAGAACTTCGGGCAGTCGCAGATGGGCGAGATAACGTCCCTGGGTGTCCGCTGGTGTGCGGAGCACGACCTCGCCTGGGAAGACGACCCTGACCACGTCGAGGAGGGAGGTTTCATCAAGGGGGCCAAGATAGAGAAGGTCAGCCGTCAGGCGATAAGCAGGGGGGTCAGCCAGTTCGGCACTCTCGGGTCCGGGAACCACTACCTCGAGGTCCAGGTGGTAGACCCCAAGAGATTCCTCGACGCCGAGCTCGCGAAGGAGTTCGGCATAGTCCATGAAGACCAGGTGATGGTGATGATCCATTGTGGAAGCAGGGGTTTCGGCCACCAGATTTGCACCGACTACCTCAGGACCTTCGAAACGGGGATGAAGCGCTTCGATATACAGGTAAGAGACAGGGACCTCGCCTGTCTACCCTTCAGTTCGAACGAGGGACAGGACTACTACTCCGCGATGGTCTGCGCTGCGAACTTCGCTTTCGTCAACAGGCAGATAATTGTGAACAGCGTGAGGAAAGCCTTCTCCCAAGTCTTCCACAGGGACGCAGAAGCGCTCGACATGCATCTGATCTACGACGTCTGCCACAACATCGCCAAGGTTGAGAGGCATGCAGTCGACGGTGGGGCTGCCGATCTCATCGTCCACAGAAAGGGTGCCACCAGAAGCTTCGGCAAGGGGCAGCCGGACATCCCGTCAGCGTACAGGAAGATAGGTCAGCCCGTCATAATTGGGGGCTCGATGGAGACAGGCTCTTACCTCCTCATCGGGACAGAGAAGGCTATGCAAGAGACCTTCGGTTCGACGGCTCATGGTTCTGGCCGGACAATGTCGAGGACCGCGGCCAAGAAGACCGTGAGAGGCGCAGAGCTTCAGAGAAGGATGCTCGAGCACGGGATCTACGTCAAAGCTGCTACGATGGACGGCCTCGCAGAAGAGGCTGGGATGGCATACAAGGACATCTCGGAGGTGGTGGAGACGATGAGCCTCGCGGGCATCTCCCAGAAGGTCGCCGCACTTCGTCCCATCGGAAACATCAAGGGTTAGCTGATGTAGCCGGGCCTCGTCTCCCGCTTTGGTTCTGCGGCCTCCCTTGTCTGCTCCGACATCCTCTGAAGCTGGACGATCAGCTTCTGTGTCTCCGCCGCCTTTTCCTTCAGGCTTGAAGTGTCGAGCTTAACACCGACAAGGCTGGAGAGCACTTCGAGAACGGCTGAGGACGCCCCCGCGTCAATCACGTATCCCGACGTCTCCCCCAAGAGGCAAGCACCCTCCATGCCTTGAAGGGCAGCGACGCCGATCACCAGTCCGTTCATCCCAGTTATTCCGCCGTCCTTCATCAGCTTGACCCCGTGGGACGAGAGCGTCTCCAGCATCCTCGGCGACGTTGCAGCCCCATAGACCCTCGACTCTGAGGAGAAGGAGCCCGTGATGTAGGCCGCGAGAGTGTAGACCTCCTTGACCCCCATCCCTCCGACGTAGCCGATTACGTCCTGGGCGAGGAAATACTCACCCTCCGAGCTGGCGGGCTGGGCGTCGGCGGTGAAGACGAAGATGTCAGGGTTCACGCCAGTCTTCGCGAAGTAGAGCTCGGCCTTCAGGGGAGCCGCGGTCCCGTCGTCCCTCACGTTTGCTTGTGGGGGGAAACTGTCGCACCTGTACTCCAGGATCTTCTCGGCCTTGAACTGCCCTATGAGCTGGTCTGCACCGAGCTTCCCCACGAACCCGCTGCCAGGGAGACCACAGACGAGCACTGCCCTCGCGGATTTTGGAGTGGCAAATACCGTCCGGGTGACCCCGCCATCGCCGCCGTCCAATCTAATCTCCACCGCTCTTGAGCTTCTCGCTCAGGTCGACGAATCGCCCGTTCTCCTGGACCTTGATCGATGTCTTCAGGTTGAACCTCAGGCCCACCTGCCTGAACAAGGCGTAGAGTTCGCCGCCAGTGACTCTTCCCGTGAACTTGCCGTCCCTTATGAGCCTCGCGAGCTCGGCAACGACCTTCTCCGTCGCATCGGGATAGAATGAATACGCCGTCTCGAGCACCTCGTCGCCTCTGTCGTAGAGCGCTGACAACAGGACCTCTCTGTCTGACTTCTCCGGCTTTGGTGCGGCCGCGGCCGTCGCTTCGGAGATTCTCCTCTTCATGGCGGCCAACTTCCTCCGCTCTATCATTCGCAACTCTTGGTCTTCTTCCATGCTCATATTCTCCTCCGGGCTAGCGGCAATAAAATGGTTGCCCTTCGCAGACGTGTTTTTAGATGGTGGACCGAAGGCTCGGGCAGAAGCGTAGGATGGGTTCCTCCGAACGGATCCACTACAAGCGTAACGACAAGCTGCTTGTGATATCGGTCGTCATGGTAGTCTTGGCGCTCGCCGCATACTATTCGTACTTCGACATCCTTTCTCCAGGGATCCCGGGCTCTGGGAGCGTAAGAGCCCTCACCGGCGCCTACTTCGTCGCGTTGGTACTCCTCCTCGCAGCCGTCCAGCTGCTCTACGTGGCCGGCGTGCTCCACTTGGTGATGAGGAGCTTCTACTTCGAAAGGAGAGACTTTCTGAAGGCATTCTACGTGTCCGCGACCATGGTGTTCATGTTCTCGGTCTACTACGTTCTGTTCCCTTCATGGGGTCCCTACTATTTCATCACGGGTCCGCTGCTCCACATTCCATCGACCGACTACTTGGTCCTTGGGAGCTGGACCGCCGTGATAGTGGCCTTTACCACGGTGAACGTCAGGAAGGCCTTTGGCTTCAAGAAGGGTGAGGTCAGGTGGAGTATGCTCATACTGCTATCAGGGGCCCTCTTCCTGTTGGCGCTCGCCTTCGCCGAGGGTTAGATTCCTTCGCTTGTCTATCTCAGGGCTGCGTAATCTTGATGCACTGCGTCGGACAGCTCGTCTCGCAGGCCATGCAGAAGATGCAGTCCATCTCCCTCACGGGGTCGGACTTGTCTGACCTGAACTGCTGGTACTCTTGGCTGGAAGGGTCGAGCTGTATGTCCTTCCCGGTACCGGCCTGACCAGGGTTCATCGTCCACTCAAACACGAAGACCGGACAGACGTCCATGCAGACCCCATCTGCAGTGCAGTTCTCCCAGTCCACCGCAACCTGTGATCCGTGTATCCCGTTGGCGGTCGGATAGGGGTTTCCGTCGCCGTCGAGCCTCTGGATTCCGGCAGCCCTCACCTTGTGCCCGTTGTGCTCTCCGGTGATGGGGAAGTTTGTCGGGTCTTGGAGAAAGCCTGGGTCGATCGGTCGGGTCTTGTATCCTACCTCTCTTGTCATGATGGACTAACTTCTCGCGGCCCAACGCCCACGATATAAGCTCTATCCCCTCCAATCTGGAAATTCTCGCGGTTCAAGAGATGCGTCCGTCTCGAGTTGTCAGACTGCTAACCTAGTCAAAGGGTATCGAACCTTCCGTCCTCTCTGACACGGAAGACCGTTATCGGCTTCACGGTGAAGATGCCCACCTCGACCACTCCGGGGATGTTCTTGACCTGCTTCTCGAGAGACTCGGGCTCGTCTATGGGCTCGAACGCAGTGTCGAGCAGAACGTTTCCGTTCTCGGTGAAGTAGGGATATCCCTTCGGCATGAGCCTCTCCTCGGGCATCCCGCCCAGCCTCGACAGTGCGAGTTTGACGCTCTGTCTGGCGAAGGGTGCGACCTCCACGGGCACCTTCTTCGACCCCTCGCACAGCCTCCTGGAGAACTTGTCGGACGACGCCACGACCGCCACCTTCTTCGCGCTCGCCATGAAGACCTTCTCTTTCAGTAGCGCACCACCTCCTCCCTTTATCAGGTTCTTGTCGGAGTCCACCTGGTCTGCGCCGTCAATGGCCACGTCGATGACGCCTGGGAAGGGCACCAGTGTTATCCCGCTCCTCTCTGCGACCATCTCGATCTGGGTCGATGTCGCCGCTCCTCGCATGTTGTTGTGCTTCGCCAAGACGATTGGCGCAATTTCCTCGAGTAGAGATGCGACCGTCGAGCCGCTGCCGAGCCCTACGATGGAGTTCCGCGCGATGCTTCCCGAGAGCTCCTCCGCAATTCCCCTAATCGCTCGCCTTGGCCCATCCATCAGTTGGATTCCTGGGGTTTCCTGTCGATGTCCATCTGCTCGAGCTGTGTGACGGCGTCCATCACCTCTTCTCTCAGCTGCTTCGCCCTCCTTTCGGACTCGCTCATGTCGGACCTAGTCCTCTTCTCGACTACCTTCTCCAGGTCCGCTGTCCTCTCGGCCCTTGCAGGCACGATCACCTCGCCCTTCGATTGCGCTATCAGTTCGGGTGCTGTAGCTCCCAATCTCTCCTTCGCCTGATTTAGCCTGGCTTCTATGTTCTCTATCTTGTCCTGGAACAGGTTGACCAAGTCTTCTCTGAGCTTCTCGAGTTCTCCGACCTCGACGACGAGTTCGACGTCCTTGAGCTTGTTCTGTATGGTCTTGATCTGATCTCCGTACCTCTTCGCGATCGCTTCCCGCTCATCCCTGGTGATTCTCCCCTCGGTCTCCGCCTCGTAGAGCTTCATCATGGCAGACGACAGGAGGTCTCTCTCCACCATCATCGTGCGCATTTCTCTGCGAGACCGATCCAGTTCGGCGGTTGAAACCGAAGCCACGGTCAGCCTCCCAGTCGGCTCGCGAGCCACGACCCTCACCCCATCCCGCCTCCTCGGCTTCGCAAAGAAAACGAGGTATGACACGGTCACTGCGAGAACTGCGCCGAGGACAGCTCCGACGACGGCGGAAAAGACGTCAACCAAGCGCCTCGCCCATTTGCAGATGGCGTGTCCGCCTTGGTATTAAAACTCGCATCAGCCGGGAGGAGGTGAGATCATGATTATGTTGTCGCCCCGCACTATCAGGGTGCCCAGTGAACTCGACTTCCCGTCTTCAGCGACCTCCTCGGCGGTTTCGAGTGACAGGTTCATGTGCTGGTCAAAGCCCTGTAGAACGCCCCTGATCACCTTGCCTCCCTTCAGCTTGATTAGGACGACCTTACCTAGGCTTTCGTCAAGCACCCTCACAGCCATGTCGACGGACATGATCTAATTGCGTGCCGCTCCGCTGGCGCGTTTATTTAAGCGATAGCATGGGTGAGGTCGATGAAGAAGTGGGTCCTCTCCCGCCGAGACTCGATCGACATGGCTGAGCGGATTGAGTCCTCATTAGGGGTGAAGCTAGGGCTTCCCCGCTCGACCCAAGCAAACTGCGAAGAGCCGGAAGATGGTACGGTCTTCCTGCACTTCGCCGGTGCGGTCTTTGTGCAGTCCGGTGACCAGCTGTTCCCCTTTCTTGGTTCAAAGGAGGCGATTTCACTATTCCCAGCCGCTACCGTCGACGAGGGGGCGATCAAGTTCCTGCTCAACGGCGCCGACGTCATGAGACCCGGAGTGAAAGACTACGATGCCTGGGGCGAGTCGGGAAGGCTCGTGATCATCAAGGAGCGGATAAAGGAAAGACCAATCGCAGTCGGCAAGTCGACCGTTCCGAGCGACGAGATGGCATCTCTAACGAAGGGGGTATGCTTCAAGAACGTTCACAGAGTAGGGGACAGGTTCTGGAATCTCTATAAAACGGTCTAAAGAGCGAATTCGACCGTCAATTGCGTCATTTTCAGGCCAAATAGTTTCAAAGGCCCCTCTCTTTATAAGCTAAGAACGAAATTGGCGTTTCCTGAACAATCCTCCACCATATAGTCTAAACAAATCAAAACTCCCCTAAATTGCTAGGCTCCGTAAATTTATTAGAAGGACAAGGGGAGTTAGGAAAAGATTGTCATCGGGGACGATGCAGGAGAAGAAGCAGGAAGGCAGGAGCAGCGAGATACTTTTGAAGGCTCTCGCTCTGAAGAGTTCTGAAGACCTTGCCAAGATACAAGAGGACGTTACAAACCACACGATCGTCATACTCAAGGTCACGCCTTTGGCCCAGAAGAGCCTGGACGAGCTGAAGTCGTCAGTCGAGCAGCTCTATGAGTTCGCGACGTCCGTGGGCGGCGACATCGCACGCCTGGGGGACGAGAGAGTCGTCATTACCCCGCCCGGCGTCCGAATCTGGCGCGGTCTTCAGTAGACCCTGATAGCTTCTTGCACCGCGGGGTGCACTGCAGGAACCCTGTAGATTCTCTGAATAGCATAGGCGAGGTTCTCTGTCTTCCTCTTTTCCCCGTGGTTCACCAGTACCTGTTGCAGCTTCGGCCTCAGCTTGCCTATGAAGCGTATGATCTGGTTGTAGTCGCTGTGGCCGCTGAAGCCCTCGACCTTCTGGACGCCGCACCTCACGTCGACGATCTTGATCTTCCCTGACTCGTCCATGAGGCTCGCCTGCGAAGAACCGTCGAGCACCCTCCTGCCCAGTGTGCCCTGCACTTGGTACGAAACGAAGAGAATCTTGTTCTTCTCGGAGGGCGCTATGTTCTCGAAGTACTCGAGGACAGGCCCTCCCTCTAGCATGCCCGACGTCGCCATTATGATCGCGGGTCCCTCTCTGAACGCCTCCTCCCTGTTGGACGGATGCTCCACTTCGGTGAAGTACTCGGAGGCGAAAGGGTTGACCCCTTCGTCCAGAATCTTCGCCTTGAGGTCCCTCGAGAGGTAGTCAGCGTACGAAACGTGGATGGCCGTGGCTTCAGATATCATCCCCTCCATGAAGACGGGGCACTCCACGAGCGCCCTGCTCCTCATGTACTGGTCCAGTACGAGGAGTATCTCCTGCGCCCTCCCGACAGCCGGAGTCGGTATGAGGACCTTCCCCCCCTGCTGCAGCGTCTGGTTGATGGCGGAGACGAAGTTCATCTCCACCTCTTCCCTCACCGGCATTATGTCCTCCTTCGCGCCATACGTGCTCTCTGTTATCAGAGTCTCCACCCGGGGGTAGTTCCAGGTCGCGGAATCGAAGAGCTGGGTCCTACCGTACTTGTAGTCTCCCGTGTAGACGATGTTGTGGGCCCCCTCTCCGATGTGGAGGTGGACGGTCGCAGAACCGAGTATGTGGCCGGCGTTGTTGAAGACAAGCTTGATGTCGGGCGAGACGTCGGTCACCATTCCGTAGGGGAGGGTGATCGTGTGCTGGATCTCGTCCCTGATGTCCTTCTGATCGTAGATTAGCCTCCCGCCTTCTATGTTGGCTATCTTCACGAAGTCGTTCTGTAGCAGGGTCATGAGCGGAAGCGTGGGCTCGGTGCAGTAGACTGGTCCGTCGTACCCGTACTTGTACATCGCTGGGAGGAATCCCATGTGGTCGAGGTGAGCGTGGCTCAATATTATCGCATCCAGGTCGCCGGGGGAGACGTCGGCCCAGTCGAGACGCGGATACTTGTCCCAAGGGTTCCTCGCCCCGGGGCTGTATCCGCAGTCGAGCAGCACCTTGCTCTCAGACGTCTCCACGAGCAGGCACGACCTCCCGACCTCTTGGAACGCGCCAAGCGTCTTGATCGTCACGTGTTCTGTCGACGTCATCCTTGGCCTGAAGATCGCCTCGCCGAGCTCCCGGTAGAACCTCTCCCTGGCCTCGACGTTGACCTTCAGCGCGTAGTTCACGTTCTGAATCGCCGATGACGCAACGTGTGGCGCCTTCCTCACCTTCACCTTCCACCCGGTCTTCTCCATCGCTGTCCCTAGGTCAAATCCCGCTTCGGGGCTGAGCGCCCTTGGGTTGACCGCCTCTACGGTGACTTCGCCGAGCGCGTCGTCGAAGAAGTAGCTTGTGCCCCCGGCATCCGCCGGCATCAGCGAGTCCAGCGCCGCCTTGGCGTCCGTCTCGGTCTTCCTGATGGACTTCTCGGTCCTCGTCACGACACGCTTCTTCAGGACGTTGACCACCTCCGAGATGACGAAACTGTTCTTCTGGAGATAAGCTGGGTTCTTCGTGTATAGCGCGATCCGCGGGCCCTCGTATTCGATCCTTGTGATCATGGCCTCCGCTGGGATGTTGTTCAGTATCGTACTCATGACGTTGACGTTACTTGCTTTCTGTTCCAACCCTAACTGTTACCCGCGAACTGGGAGAGGAGCTTCTCTTTCTCCGCTTCAGATATCTCCCTGAATCCGTCCTTGTCGACCACAGCCACGTCGAAGTGGTCTCCGGTCGCGACGTTCCTCTTCGTCGCTGCGATGATCGCCTTTGCCGCGAGCGGAAACAGCTTGGCCGTGGGTGTGTTCTCCTTGAAGTCGGACTCCAGTACACCGTAGGCGACAGGAGAGCCGCTTCCCGTGGCGATCATCTTCTCGTTGCTCATGGAACCGAAGAAGTCCACGTTATAGATCGACCCGCCAGCAGAGTCGAACCCTCCGACCAGGACATCGGCTATGTACGGGTAGTACCTTGACGAGAAGAGGAGGTTCGAGACGACCTGCGCGGCGGCCTTCACCGGCATTGGCCTCGCCCTCTCCAACCTGTACATGCTCGCGTAGTACTTCGCGGTGTCGACCACGAACTGGGCGTCAGCCACCCCTCCCGAGATCGTCATCGCGATGTTGTCGTCGATCTTCAGGAGTTTCTTCCCTCTCTTGTGGGCTATGAACGACCCCGCGGTCACCCTGGTGTCTGTGGCCAGGACCACGCCGTCGCTCGCGACCAGCCCAACAGTCGTGGTACCGTGATATGATGCCGAACCTGCCGGCCTCTTGCTCAATTCTCGCTCTTCTCTAGACAAACGAATCACAGATGTCCGCGTAACGGACATTTCGACCGTGAACCTCGTTACTTATTTAATCTTTCCAGGGTCTCCGAAGACTTCTCGGACCCCACTCGCTTATAACGAGTCGAGGGGTTGCGCCCTCGTGGATTCGCGCGCGCACCTCATGGAACTCCCCACTAGAGTCCTGATAGGTGAGGGCGTGATAAATCAGCTGGGTAATTTCATCAAGGGTTCGGCCGGAAGAAAGCGGGTGGTCGTGGCTTCGGGGCCTAGAGTCCACTCAAAGGTGAGGTCTCTGGTAGAGGCATCCGTGAAGGCGAGAATCGACTGGGTGGATGTCGACGCACCAGACATGACCAACGTACGCCGCGTCATGGGCAGAGCTGCAGGTGCCGGGTGCGTCGTCGGAGTAGGCGGAGGCAAGAGCGTCGACGTGGGCAAGCTGGCCGCGTTCCGCAAGAATCTTGACTTCTACTCGGTGCCGACAAGCGCCTCGCATGACGGGATATCGAGCCCCTTCGCTTCGATTCGCGGGCTCGACAGACCCTACTCCGCCAAGGCACGACCGCCCGTCGGGATACTCGCCGATGTGGAGGTTATCTCCTCGGCGCCGCAGAGGCTGCTCTCCGCAGGATGCGGCGACCTAGTTTCGAAGCTGACCGCGGTGAAGGACTGGCAGCTTGCGCACAGAGTTACCGGCGAGTACTACGGCGGATACGCCGCCAGTCTCGCGCTGATGAGCGCGCACGTCGTGGTCGACGGGTCCAGACGAATCGGACGGTTCGACAGGGAGGGGGTCCGTCGACTCGTTGAAGCCCTCATCAGCTCGGGTGTCGCGGCCGGAATAGCGGGGAGCTCGAGGCCCTGCAGCGGCTCTGAGCACCTCTTCAGCCACTATCTGGACCTCGTCGCACCCGGCGTGGGGCTGCACGGAGACAAGTGCGGGCTAGGGACCATAATGATGGCCAACCTCCACAGGATCGACTGGAGGGGAGTGAGGGATGCGCTCTTGAACGTCCACTCTCCAGTCACTGCGGAGGGCGTCGGTCTTGGCGAGGACGAAGTCGTCGAGGCGCTGGTCCGTGCAAGCACGATAAGGCCCGACAGGTACACCATCCTCTCTCACAGGAAGCTTGACAGGAAGGCTGCGGAGAGCTTGGCGTCATCGACCGGCGTAATCTAGCCTGTCTTCTCAGCGGGGATTGGTTCCGTTTGCGGAACTTCGACCTCTTCCTTCTTCGCCGCTTTCTCTGCTGGCTTCTTTGACAGGTACTTCTCCGTGAACGTCACCTCTTTGATGGATGGGACGAACTTGAAGGCGTCGTTCGAGATCCCTCTCTTGATGATCTGCAGGCCTTCCAGGAGGAATAATTCGTCAGGTATCTGCACGTTCAGACCGTCCTCCTTCAAGTCGAAAGTGACCTTCGCGCCCTCTCCCGCGAACCTCCTGTCAATCAGGGCCCTGAGCTTCTCGTCGTCGGTCTCGAGCTTCTTGACCACTTCGAAGTCGTAGGCGATCGACTTCCCTGCAAGTCTGTGGTTGAAGTCGACCTGCGCCCTCCCGGAACCGATGAACCTCACTATCCCGACCCTGTTGTCCACATCGACGGTGTCGCCCACGCTCATCTCCGCGGCCTTCTCGCCGAATTTTCTTATCGGGATCATGCGCATCTGGGTCGGGTCTCTCTGCCCGAACGCCTTCTCCGGAGGCACGACAACTTCTTTCTTGTCCCCCGCGTTCATGTTCTTTATCTCGGCATCGAGCCCGGATATGACCCACCCCTCGCCGACCGCGATGAGCCGAGGCTCGTACCTCGCGGTGGAGTCGTAGATGTTGAGCTTCTTCGCCTCTTCCTCGAGGGTCGTCTCGATCGGCTCACCTGTGTCCTGAACTTTCGCTGTGTAGTTGGCTAGTATGAGGTCTCCCTTTTCAAAAGGCATGAACTTTCCCGAGCCCTATGCCGTCTGCTTAAAGGCTTTCACGGGCCTACCTGCCACCAAGGGTCGCGGACACCGCCTCGAGTGTCCTGTCAACGAACTCGTTGTTTATGATGCCCATGCAACCTACGCGGAAGACCTTCCCCGAAAAAGGACCGAACCCTCCCGCAACGACCACACCATGATCCTTGCTCATACTGCTCCTAAACTTCGCATCATCGACCCCCGGCGGGTAGTAGCTCGCGATCACCGTCCTGGACCTTACTTCCTTCGCTGGCACGGGCTTTAGGCCTAGCCCTTCCACCCCATCGTATATTCTCCTTGACATCGCCTCGTGCCTTTCGACCCGCTTTGCCAGACCCTCTTCGAGAAGCCCCTTCAGCGCCTCGTCCAGAGCGTAGAACAGAGGGAGTGCTGGCGTGAAAGGCGTCTCGCCCTTCGCGGCGTAGTCGAGATACCTGGGTATCTCGAAGTATCTAGACTTGGGTGGAGAGTCCTTAACGTACTTCACCACCCTCTCGCTTGCAGAGAGCAGAGCAAGCCCTGGTGGTGCAGCTATGCACTTCTGGCTTCCCGTGACACAAACATCTACCCCCCATTCGTCGACAGGGATCGCGTAGCCTCCAAGGCTAGATATCGCGTCGACCACCACGAACGCCCCGTGCTCCCTGGCCGCTCTCGCGACCTCCTTCACATCCTGCACGGCGACGCCCGTGCTCGTCTCGTTGTGAACGAGGTACAGCGCCTTGAACCTCCCTAGCTTGTCCATCGCCTCCGAAATCTGGGCTGTCGTCGGGGCTGACCCGGGTTCGGACCTCACCTCGGCAGTCCTACCGCCCGCGAGCTCGACTGTCTCCCCAAGCCTCTCGCTGAACTCACCGAAGACGGGGACGACGGCGACGTCCCCAGGCCTGATCAGGTTCCAGACGGCAGCCTCTACCCCACCCGTCCCCGAGGACGAATAGATGACAACGCTCTGCTCCGTCTGAAAGAGTCTCCTCGTCTTCTCTTCCACACTTCTGTAAAGCGCGTGGAAGGACTCCCCGCGATGATTGATGATTGGTCCGAGCATCGACCTCATGACCCGCTCAGAGACGTTGGTGGGTCCCGGAAGCATGATGAGCTTCTGCTTTTCGCTCAGCTCCTCCCCGCCCCCAAGTCCTTGCTCAGTATGTTTCTGACCCTCTCCACCCCGCCCATCTCCCTCACGAGGGATGCGACTTGGCTCGGGACGAGTTTCTCCCAGTCCTTCCTCTCCAGAATCCTGTTGCGCACGTTGGTGGCAGAGTACTGCTTCCTGTCCAGGTAGGGCACGGTCCTCACGTCGATGCCCTCACCCTTGAATAGGAGGAAGGTCAGCGAGTCGTTCGTGAAGACTACGTCGAATCTCGGGACGAACGACCTCACGGAAGCAACCCAGACCGCGTGGGAGTCAGCGTCCGGAATCGGTATCGTCATCCATCGGCGCGGGTCGACCCCGCTGGAGTCGAGCGCCGCTTTGATCATGGCGATTCTCTCGCCCGCAGTGAAAGGGTTGTCCCTTTCATAGCTCCTTTGTGCGCTTCCAACGACCACGTAGAGGTAGCCTGAATGTTTCAGTGCGAACTTGACGGCCGCGAGGTGGCCGTTGTGAAACGGCTGGAACCTCCCGACGAGGAGACCAACCTTCAAGCCTTCGAGGCGCGCCCTCGAGTCGCTATTTAAGAGCGCGGTCGGGGAGAATTTAATCCGGCCCTTTTCACTCACTGGGCGTGGAATTCCTCGAGATCGACGGAGCGTACGGGGAGGGCGGTGGGCAGATACTTCGGACCGCAGTTGCCTTCTCCATAATACGGCAGAGGCCCATAAGGGTGAGCAGGATAAGGGCCGGTAGGTCTGTCCCGGGAATCCGACCTCAGCACGCCGCTTCATTGGCCCTGCTCGCGAAGGTCTCGGAAGGAGAACTGATTGGAGGGGACGTCGGCTCGACGGAGGTCACTTTCAGTCCCGGCCGACCCAAGGACGAGTCGCTGACGGTCGACATGAGGACCGCTGCGAGCACGACGCTCGCACTACAAGCGGTCATACCCGCGGTCGCGCTTTCCCGCGCCCGTATCTCGCTGCGACTGATAGGAGGCACTGACGTGCCGTGGAGCCCTCCCATCGACTACTTTTCTTCTGTCGTGATGGCTGGGTTCAGAATGCTCGGAATCTCCTTCGACATCGCCTGCCCGAGGAGAGGCTACTATCCAAAGGGAGGAGGTATTGTGGAGTCCAACATCGAGCCGAGCTACGGGGTGAAACCCCTCCACGCTGTCGACCCTCCGAAGATAGCAGAGGTCCGCCTACAGAGCAGGTGCTCAGCCCTCCCGCGACACGTAGCTCAGAGACAGGCCGATTCGGCTCTGAGCCTCCTCAAGGAGTCTGGCATAGTCCCGACCGAGACCGTCTTGGCGGTGGAAGAGGCAGACTCGCCGGGGTCCTCCGCGGTCATCTCGTCGGTAGGCGAGAGTGCCGCTCTCGGCGGTGATGCGATAGGGCGCCGCGGAAGACGAGCGGAGGAAGTCGGAAGGGAGGCCGCAGAGACTTTCCTGAGAGCGCTCCGCACGGGGGCTTGCTTCGATAGCAGTCTCGCCGACATGCTGGCACCCCTCCTCTCCCTCGCTGGAGGGGCCTCTGAAATCAGAATACCTTGGGGGACTCCGCACATACTGACAAGCATCCACGTCGCGCAGCTCTTTGTGGACTTTTCCTACGAGCTGAAGGAGGACAAGTCTAGCTCGCTCCTTCGCATAATGCCTTGACAAAATGTCTAAAAAGGTGCCTGCGGCCGCGAATCACGTCGGATTCTAATGGCTTCCATAGAGGCTTACATTCCAGGAGCGACCGCGGTTGGAGTGACCTACAAGGAAGGAGTGATTCTCGGGGCAGAAAGGAGGATTACGCTCGGAAACTACGTCATCAGCAAGAGCGGCAGGAAGGTCTTCAGGGTGACAGACACGGTAGGTGCGGTCTGCGCAGGGATGGTCTCAGACATGCAGAGTCTCGTCAAGGAGGTCGGGGTCTACGCGAAGCTCAAGGAGCTCGAGTCACGAAAGGCTCTGAAACCTAACTCGGTGGCGAAGCTCATGTCTACGCTGATGTTTCAGAATAGGTTCGCTCCTCTGCTCACGCAGGTGATACTCGGAGGTGTTCAGGGGAAGTCCGTGGTCTACGTCCTCGACCCGCTAGGCAGCGTGATAGCCGACCAGTACGCCTCCGTCGGGACGGGCGCTGAGATGGCGACGGGCGTAATCGAGGCGGGTTACGCTCCAAACATGACCCAGAAGGAAGCGAAGGACCTCTCGATCACGTCGATCAAAGCGGCGATACAGAGGGACGCGATGAGCGGCAACGGGATCGACATCCTGACCGTGGACAAGTCCGGGATCAAAGAAGAATCGCTCAACATGTGAGTCGGAACGGCCGGCGCAGGGCCCCCGCGCGATGACCCCTACGTACCCGCATTGGTATTGAGGGCAAGCCTCCAGGATCATGCTCAGCCGCTCCAAGACCCTTCCGCGATGACGATTGGGTATGCAAAGGGTCTCACTCCTCGTCGGAGACGAACGCACAGCAGATACCCTTCTGCCCGGATACTCTACTCTGGTACGCTCTCAGCCTTCAGCTTACCGCCGTCGAGGGTAACGAACAGATATCGGTTGTCAGCGAAGACCAAAGTCAGTTCGTTCTCCTTTTCCGTCACGGTGAGCAGCGCCTTCCCCACTATACCATCGAACTTCGCCAAACTTCTGCGCGGCGCCTAACTCACCCTTCGTATTTCTGCGTTACCGATTCACTCCACGTAGGACGTGAGCTCAGCGCTCCGACCCTTGGCCGTCACCTTGTCGACCGGCGCCCCCGTCGACTGGCGAATCAGCTCCCTGACCACCTCGTCTATGCTCTTGCTTCTCCTCTCAGACTTCAGCCTCTTGAGAGCCGAGTGGGTATCGTCGTGTACCTTCACGCTCTTGCCCATGGACTCGATTCGCTCGGGGGATTCTATTAAGTGTGGGCGGCACGGGGTTTGTTTGACTCAGTTCGTCGCGAGCTCGTCATCTGCCACTGGAGCTAACCGGGCTCTGACTGGGACGGCGTTTACCTCATCGTCGTCAGCGAGCGGAGGCGAAGTCGGATTTAGGTTTTATCCGCCCTGGGAGTGGACGACCGCGTGGGCATCCTCGATGATGTCAGGGTCGTCGACGTCACCAGATTACTTCCGGGTGGTTATTGCACCATGCTTCTCTCCGACCTCGGTGCCGAAGTAATCAAAGTAGAGGAGCCCGGTCTCGGTGACTACATGCGGGCGACGCCGCCCACCAAAGGAGGCACGAGCCCGGCGCACGAGACCACAAACAGGAACAAGCTGAGCATCGGCATCAACCTGAAGAAGGAGGAAGGCAAGAAGGTGCTGAGACGTCTTATCCGGACAGCGGATGTCTTCCTCGAGGGATTCAGGCCCGGCGCGATGGCAAGGCTCGGCTTCTCGTACCGTGACGTGGTCGCCATCAACCGGCGTATCGTCTATTGCTCAATCTCTTCCTTCGGCCAGAGAGACTCGCACAGTCAGATGCCGGCTCACGACATCAACTTTCAGGCTGTTGCTGGTAGCCTCGCTTACTCGAGGAGACCTCAAGTCCCAATGTTACAGCTCGGGGACATGGTTTCGGGGCTCTATGCAGCGCTCGGAATCGCGGCATCCCTGGCGGGGAATAAGAGGCCTGTCCACATCGACGTGCCCATAGTGCAGTCACTCCTGTCCACAATGGTGGTGCCCGTCGCCTCTCTTCTCGCAACAGGCTCACCACCGACGGAGGGGAGCAGTCTCGTCTTCGGCTCGGACCCTTACTATAGGCTCTTTTCTACGGCCGACAGGAGGTACGTCGCCGTGGCCGCCATCGAAGAGGAGTTCTGGAGAGACCTCCTGAGGAAGCTGGGACTGAGAGGCCTGGAGGGGAGCCGCTTCGGCGACCCGGCCGAGAGGAGTGGGTTGGCTTCGAAGATGGAAGCTGCGTTCGCGAGCAGGACGAGGGACGAGTGGTCAAACGCTCTGAGGAGCGCCGCAGTCACTCCTGTCCTGGACTTGAAGGAGGCTCTCGAAAGTTCTTGGGCCCGAGACTCCTTGATGCTCAGGCAAGTCGGGGGCCAGATGGTGCTCAACTCCCCGCTCAGAACAAATCCCAAAGCGAGGACCAAGCCTTTCAAGCGGGCCCCACGGTTCGGAGAGCAGACCGACGATATACTGCGGGAGCTCAGATACAAGAAGGCGGAAGTGCGCCGTCTCAGGCAGCTCAAAGCTGTCGAGTGACTCCTAAGGCTTTTAACGACAGCCCGACCGCTCGGCCACCGTGAAGCTCCAGGACGTGAAAAGAGTGTCCGTCCTCGGCGCTGGTGTGATGGGCCACGGCATCGCCGAGGTTGCGGCCTTGTCCGGATACGAAGTCAGCCTGTACGACATCAAGGACGAATTCGTGAATTCCGCTCTCCAGAAGGTAGGGTGGAGTCTGGCAAAGTTCGCCGAAAAGAAGACAATCACCGAAGAGAAGGCCAAGGAGACGCTTGCTCGGATAAGGGGGACGGCCGACCTCGCTACCGGCGTGGCCTCTGCAGACGTGGTGATCGAAGCTGCTCCCGAGGACCTCGGAATCAAGAGAGAGCTCTTCTCGAAGGTGGATAGGCTCTCGCCGTCTGGGGCTCTCTTCGCGTCGAACACCAGCACCCTGCCCATAGGGGAGATCGCCTCATCGACCCGCCGCGAGTCGCAGTTCGTCGGTCTTCACTTCTTCAACCCGCCCCCACTGATGCCCCTGGTGGAGGTCATCAGGGGGACCAAGACGAGCCAGGACTCGACCGAGCTCGCCGTCTCACTTGGAAGAAGCTTCGGCAAGGAGGTCGTGCTCTGCGCAAAGGACGTCCCCGGGTTCATCGTCAACAGGATACTAGGTCCCCTTCTCAACGAGGCAGCCCTGGTCGCGGAGAGGGGGCAGGCGACGGTCGCCCAGGTCGATTCCATGGCGGTCTACAAGGTCGGCCTGCCGATGGGACTCTTCGAACTAGCAGACTACAGCGGCATCGACACCATTTACAAGGCTGGCGAGGCCGTCTCTTCTCGCGACCCTCTCAACGTCACGGTTGCCCCGATCTTCAAGCAGATGTACGAAGAGCACAAGCTCGGGCGCAAGACGGGGGAGGGATTCTACAAGTACGGCACCGGGCAGTGGGAGAGGCCGGCGATCTCCAGGGACGCTGGGCGCGAACTCGACCCTCTGCTCGTCTTCTCCCCGGCCGTGAACGCGGCAGCCTGGCTAGTCTCCAACGGGGTCTGCACCAAGGAAGACCTCGAAAAGTCGGTCAAGCTCGGTCTCGGATTCCCTGAAGGGATACTCAGGATGGCGGACAGATGGGGCCTGGACAGGGTGGTGGCATCTTTGGAAGAGAAGATGGTCTCCTACGGCCCGATGTACGCACCGGACGCGACGCTGCTCACTCTCGTCAAACAAGGCGCCACTGGAGAGAAACGGGGACGGGGTTTCTTCGACTACGCCACGAGCGACTCGTCGGTCGGCGAGGTGATAGTCAAGAGCGCTCCACCGCTCGGATGGCTGATCCTCAACAGGCCGCACAGGCTCAACACCCTGACCCAGACCCTGATAGCCCAGCTGCTCGCCGGGGCGAAGTCCCTCGAGGCCGACCCGGCGGTTAGGGTCGTCGTCGTCCGCGGTGAGGGCGAGAGAGCCTTCAGTGCGGGAGCGGACCTGACGAGCTTCGACGCGACGTCCCCAACAAAGCTGTTCGACTCCGCCAGGGCTTGGTTCGAGGCCTTCAGTGCGCTCGAGAGGCTCAACAAACCCGTTATAGCGGCCATAAACGGGCTCGCGCTCGGTGGCGGCTGCGAGCTCGCTCTCGCTTGCGACTTCCGGCTTGCATCCGATGACGCGCTGATCGGCCTCACGGAGGTCCATCTTGGGCTGATCCCTGGGGCAGGCGGGACGCAACGGCTTGCAAGAATCGTGGGCATCCCAAAGGCGAAGGAGATGATATTCTTCGCGCAGAGGCTCGGCGCAGAGGAAGCGCTCAAGGTCGGCCTTGTCAACAGAGTCTACAAGAAATCCCAGTTCGACGCTGAGGTCTCGGCCTTCGCGACGTTGCTCGCCAAGCAACCGCCTCTTTCGCTCAAGTTCGCAAAGCACGCCGTCTCCCTGTCGTACCAGGTTCCGACCGACCTGGGCCAGCTCTTCGAGGCCAGCTCCTTCGGGTCGCTCTTCTCAACCCAAGACGCTTCAGAAGGCATCTCCGCCCTTCTCGAAAAACGCGAGCCAGACTTCAAGGGCGAATGAGGAAAAGCGTTATCAGGACAGGACACGGCCTGAACATGCGTATGAACGCAGAACAAGCGGAGGCGAACTGAGTTGAGCACGCTCTCCCCAAGCTCTCTGGACTACGCCGTGAACGTCTCAGAGGAGCACGAGGCGTTCAGGAAGGTGGTTAGGGAGTTCGCTGAGAAGGAGCTCGCTCCGCATGCGGCGAGGATAGACAAGGAGAACGAGATGGACATGGATCTAGTCAGAAAGGCCGGTAAGCTCGGCCTGTTCGGCATCCCCTTCCCCGAGGAGTACGGTGGAGGCGCGGGGGACGACCTTTCCCTTGTCCTCGCAACCGAGGAACTCTCGAGGTTCTCTGCGGCCTTTTCTGCGGTCGTCGGAGCCAATTATCTCGTCTCCGTGCCGCTCGCCCTATTCGGCACCGATGATCAAAAGAAGAGATACCTAACTCCGATAGCGAAGGGAGAGAAGATCGCGGCCCACGCGATGACCGAGCCGGGCGTCGGTTCAGACGTCGCGGGCATTTCCACGACCGCCGTCAAGACGGGAGACAGGTACGTGATCAACGGTAAGAAGATGTTCATCACGAACGGCGACAAGGCGGACACTTTCCTCATCTTCGCGAGGACGAGTCCGCCTGAGGAGGGCAAGAGGCACAGGGGAGTGACAGCCTTCCTCGTCGAGAAGGGGGCGCCCGGACTCATTGTAGGACAGAGGATTGACGTGATAGGGCTCAGGGGCGACCAGCCGGTCGAGCTCGTCTTCGAGAACCTTGAGGTGCCAGAGTCCAACGTGCTTGGAGAGCTTGGACGCGGAGTCAACATCGCTCTGACGACTTACGACCACGGGAGGGTGGGCGTCGCGGCCCAGGGGACAGGATTGGCACAGGCGGCGCTGGAGGCCGCCCTGGAGTACTCGACCCAGCGTCAGACCTTCGGCAACTATCTCCTCAGCTATCAGCAGGTCCAGTTCAAGGTGGCCGAGATGGCCGCCGCGGTCCACACGGCGAGGCTGCTGACCTACTGGGCGGCTACGCTGACTCAGAAGGGGAAGGACTTCATCAAAGCCTCGTCCGTCGCGAAGATCGTCGCGACCGAGGCCGCCGAGAGGAACGCGCACAGCGCCATGCTGATCATGGGCGCCTACGGCGTCTCGAAGGAGATGCGCGTCGAGAGGATCCTGAGAGACTCGCAGGTCATCAAGACGTACGAGGGCACGAACGACATCCAGAGGCTCACCATAATGAAAGAGGTGGCCAAGGAAATGGGCGTCGTCGGCTAGGTTGAAATATCACGAGGCGACAAGCGGCTTGAGCACAACTTGAGCCGGGTCGCCGTTGTGGGAGTGGGTCATTCAAGGTTCGGTAGGAGGACCGATGTGAACGTCGCCGAGCTCGCCTTCGAGTCTATACATCAGGCGGTCGAGGATGCGGGGGTCGACAAGAAGGAGATCGGAAACGTGGTCGTCGGGAGTGCCGGAGGCTGGTACGAGGAGTCTCTGCCTGCGGTCATAGTGGACGAGTACGCTGGCCTGTCGTCGGTGGGCACTATGAGGGTCGAGGCAGCCTGCGCGAGCGGCAGCGCGGCCGTGAAGGCGGCATACAACAGCATACAGAGCGGTGAGACCGACGTCGCGCTCGCCGTCGGGGTTGAGAAGATGACTGAGGTGGACACGCTCACCTCTGTGGAGCTTATCGGGAGAGCTGGTTCCTACATGTGGGAGTTCGAGAACTACGGGATGACCTTCCCCGCGTATTACGCCCTGTACGCGGTTGCTCACATGAACAGGTTCGGCACGACAGAAGAGGACATGTCCAGGGTCGCCGTCAAGGCCCACCATTACGGCGCCATGAACCCGCTGGCCCAGTTCCAGAAGGAGATCACGTTGGAGAAGGCCTTGGGGTCGCAGGTCGTCTCGTGGCCGCTGAAGCTCTACGACGCGTGCCCCCTCACCGACGGGTCCGCCGCTGTCGTTCTCGCGAGCGAAGAGGTCGCAAAGAAATTGAGCGACACGCCGATTTGGATCAGGGGCGTCGGCTATTCGTCAGACTCCGCCAACCTGAGCAAGAGGGGGGACTACGTCGGCCTGGCGGCGAGCGTGAAGGCGGCGAAGAGGGCCTACGAGATGGCAAAGATTTCTCCCGACCTCGTCGACGTAGCTACCTGCCACGACTGCTTCACCATCGCCGAGCTTATGGCCTACGAGGACCTTGGCTTCTGCAAGAAGGGGGAGGCCTCCAAGCTGATACGGGACGGCGAGACCGAAGTGGGTGGCAGGATCCCCGTCAACCTCGACGGGGGCCTGAAGGCGAAGGGTCATCCGATTGGCGCCACCGGAGTCTCGATGACGGTCGAGATCACCAAGCAGCTGCGCAACGAGGCAGGCAATCATCAGGCAAACATCAAGAACGGAATAGGTCTGGTCCACAACGTGGGCGGCACGGGTCACTACGCCTACGTAACCGTCCTCTCCAGGAGCTGACCGTGATGTCAGAGCCTTCCGTCCTCCATTCGAGGCGGTCCCTGACGCTCAGGTTCGACATACCGATCTCCAGGACTCACGAGTTCTGGGACGCCCTCAAGGAGGGCAAGTTCGTCTCAACAAGGTGCACAAAGTGCGGGAACGTCAGCTTCCCGCCTCAGGCCGACTGCCCCAACTGCATGAGCAACGAGTTCGAATGGGTCGACTTGGGCAGGGACGCCACGCTCGTGACTTACACCCACGTGCTAGTCACGCCCGCCAGTTTCATCGACTCAGACCCCTACACCATAGCCATCGGACAGCTCCAAAACGGCCTGAAGGTGCTTGCGTGGCTGGAAGGCATACCACTCGAGAAGGTGAAGGAAGGGATGAAGATGCGGGTAGAATTCCGCTCGGGAAAGGAGGGAAATCCCTACTACGTCTTCGTTCCTGCCTAGTATTCCTTTGGGACCGTCTTCATCACGTCCGGAATCCTCAGGAACCTCTCCCTGTAGGCGAGCATCTTCGTTATCGACCCCTTGAACTTCAACTGCCCCTTCAAGACGGCTGACTGCATGTCCATCTCTCCCTTTGCCACCCTAGCCCACGCGTCATAGGGCCCCTCCAGGCTGAACTCCGTTTGCGCGCCTGGAGGTGTCTTCGTGAGCGTCGTGACGCCACCCTCCACCGCAAGGACGTAGCTCTGTCCCACGTCGTTGGCTGCGATCAAGATGCTCGTCTTCACTCCCTTCGTGCTCTCCACCCACTTCGGGTCGGCCGCGAGAGCGACCTCGAGTTCCTTGAAGTATTCGTCGCTCAGGAACTTGGCCAAGCTTCCGTCGCCGTTCCGTCCCTCGCTCTCTTTTTGAGCTTACCTATGTTCCCAGATGTCAGGACCGTCCTCAAGTGAAGCGAGCTTGATGTGTAACTCGTAACGACATCTCGAATCTCTTCGGCGCCCAGCACGTCAGTCCTCACTATCACCCTCCTCTGGTCTCCCTCGACGGGTATGACCTTGACCGCGCCTCTTGCGCCGAGGAAGGAAGCGAGAGCCTTTGACTCCTGAGCCGAGATCGGCCTGTTCGCCTCCAAGAGGACGTAGCGCTTGACCGGCCTAACCGTCCTTCAGCGCCTCCCGGTAGAAGTTGATGGCTCCGCCCCCTAGCGAATAGAGTCTGGGTTTGACCTTGACTCGGACCGTGTCCGACGAACCCAGCGCGAACCTCCCTTCCATCAGCGCCTGCTTGTCCAGCCTGATGTAGAGCGACTGGTGCTCGTCGACGTGCATCGAGATCTCGTCGGCGAGCCTCCGTCTCAAAGATTCAGGGAAGCCTTCCACCAGCCTTCTGTAGGCGCGAAGAGCGAGCTCCCCTGTCGCGTGAAAGCTCACTGACTCGATCGGGTTCCCGAAGTGCCCCTCGAGCTTCTCCACTTCGGGCGGACCTTCGAGCCCCAGCGACTGGGCAACCTTCGCCTCGACCCTTCCCGAGTCTTCCGTGGCGTGGACGAAGAAGGACACGTCGACCGACTGGACCGGGCCCCTCATGAGGTACATCCAATTCCACAATTCATAACTATATGCGCCTAACGAACCATAGACGTGCCGAAGAAACTCACGATCGAGGACGTCCTGTCGGACGAGGTGAAGCGCGAGATGAACCTTGACACCCGCACGTTCGTCGTGCTGGACGACTGGGACTCGGTCATGCAGAGCGTCTATCAGATGCCCATAGAATACGCGGGTTATACGAACAAGGTGGGCGAGATGAAGCTCCTGAAGGAGATGATAAACGCGCTCGCCGCCGCCGACTTCGACAGCGTGAAGAGAAGCGAGAGCAGAAAGAAGCAGCTGAAGCAGTTCACAAAGACGATGAGCATGTACTACAACCTCGTCTTCGCGAAGGGAGGAAGGAGGATCGGCTACGGAGCCCTGATACACTTCCCCAAGCTCAAGCCCCATCCGGAACGGAGCTCCGGTATCGTGCTAGCCGCAAGGGTCGTCGTAGAAGGCGGGAAGCGTACAACGACCTTCGAGAGGGCCAAGTTCGACGACTTCATGATAGAGGTCAAGCCCTTCATCAACCTGCTCGGAGACCTCTATCGACAGTCTCGGAAGATGTAGAAGGCGATGAAGCGGTTCGTCATTGGAATCGAGAGCACCGCGCACACTTTTTCGTCCTCGATAGTCGCCTCCGACGGCGAGATCCTGTCAAACTCAAAGGAGGTCTACAAGCCTCCAGCGGGGAGCGGGATCCATCCCTTCGAAGCTTCCCAGAGCCACAGGGATTCTGCCGCCAGAGTGGTGGCGCAGTCCCTCGAGGAGGCCGGCGTGGCTGGCACAGAGCTCTCAGCGGTGAGTTACGCGATGGGGCCGGGGCTTGGTCCTTGCCTTCGTGTGGGTGCCTTGGTCGCGAGGACGCTGGCGGCCAAGTACTCGATACCTCTCGTCCCGGTGAACCACGCGGTGGGTCATATCGAGCTTGGATGCCTTCTTACCGGAACTGTGGACCCTCTCGTCCTTCTCGTCTCCGGTGGGCACAGTCTGATAGTGGTCTACGCTGCAAAGCGCTGGAGAATACTCGGGGAGACCCTCGACCTGACTCTGGGGCAGCTGCTCGACCAATTCGGCCGCCACGCAGGTCTCGCCTCGCCATGCGGAGCGAAGGTCGAAGTGGCGGCGTCCAAGTCAAGAAACTATCAGGAGCTCCCCTACACCGTCAAGGGGAACGACGTCTCCTTCTCCGGGCTTCTCACGTCGGCGAAGAGGATGCTGGACGGTAGAGTCCCATTCGAGGACGTCTGTTTCTCCCTTCAGGAGACAGCATTCGCCATGATGGTCGAGGTGACCGAGAGAGCCCTCGCCTTCACGCAGAAGAGGGAAGTCATGGTCGTCGGTGGCGTGTCTGCCAACAGGCGGTTGTCTTCAATGATCACAGAGATGAGTGGAAGGCACGGCAGCGAGTTCTCATCCGTGCCCCTTTCTTACAGTGGGGACTGCGGGGCGCAGATAGCCTGGACCGGCATGCTGGCTGACTCTGCGGGGGTCAAGGTCCCGGTCGAATCCGCAGGAGTTCGCCAGTCGTGGAGACTCGACACAGCGGAAATTCCATGGAGGGACTGATCTTCCCCAGGGAACTCCTGTACAGAGGCGCGGAAGCAGACGTCTACAAGGGGGTCTGGAGCGGTAGGGACGCCGTCTTCAAGGTGAGGAAGCGCCTCTCCTACAGACTGCCTCAGCTGGACAACGTCATCAGAGGTCGCAGGACGATGAGAGAGGCGCAGATGCTTCACAGGGCGAAGTCAGCGGGTGTCGCTTCCCCGCATCTCTTCTTCGTTGACACGGTCAACCACTCGCTCGTGATGGAGTTCGTCCCGGGAATGAGGCTGAAGGAAGTGCTCTCTGTAGCTTCTGAAGTTCCGCCTTCGATTCTCTTCGAGGAGCTCGGAAGAGGCGTGGCGAGGCTGCACGCGGCTGGTCTGGTTCATGGAGACCTCACCACTGCAAACGTCATCACGGACGCCCGACGCCTCGTCCTGGTCGACTTTGGGCTCGCAAATCTTACTTCCAAGCTCGAAGACCGGGCTGTGGACCTCAGGCTCCTGAAGGAGACGGTCACGGGAGCTCATCCGGATATGTCCGTGATCGCATTCGATTCATTCATGGACGGATACGGGCAAGTTCTCGGGAAGGTCGAATCGCTTACTGCCCTCAAGCAACTTAGAAGGATAGAACGGAGGGGGAGGTACGCTAACGTTGAGTGAGCTCCGTTTCGCGACGTCGAACTTGCACAAATTCGAAGAGGCCACGCACGTTCTTCGATCTGAAGGAATACGAGTGACCAGGCTGCCCTCAAAGGGGACCGAAATCCAGTCCGACAGCGTCGCTGAGATAGCGTCCCTGGCGGCTGCGGAAGTCTACCATAAGACCAGAACTCCCGTCTTCGTCGAGGACACGGGTCTGTTCGTGAAGTCGCTCGGAGGCTTTCCCGGAGCCTACGGTGCCTACGTCTTCTCGACGATCGGACTCAAAGGCTTGACGGGACTGTTGGAGAGGTCCCAAGGCAGAGACGCAGAATTCAGGAGTGCGGTCGCGTACTGCGACTCACCCTCCGGAAAGCCTGCCATCTTCGCCGGCAAGCTGGTGGGTTCGATAGCGAAGTCACAGAGGGGATCAAACGGGTTCGGTTTCGACCCCATCTTCATCCCCGAAGGAGGGCGCTTGACTCTAGCCGAGATGACTCTAGATGAGAAGTGCACCATTTCACACCGGTCGATTGCCCTGAGAGCCTTCGCGACATGGTTCAAGGCGCACCATCAGAGGTCTGAAAGGGGAAAGTCGTTTAATAGCCGCTGAAGCTCTTGCTCAATCGTAGCGACGCTTGCGCATCCAACGTCAGAGGTACAAAGTCGTCTTCTTGGCCCTGGTGCTGGCCCTCTTCGGGCTACCCGCACCTAGACCTTCACTTTCTTCATCGGGCGTAGGTGGCAACGAGAGCACCTACAGGGGGATCCCTACCGCATTCCCGCCGTCACTGATACCCGCTAGGTCGTCTGGCAACTCGTCCGCCGGTCCGGCTGGAGTGGACCCGTACCGCTCGTACAAGAAGGAGCCCGCTCCGGTCGGCATCGCAGACTTCGGAATCGGACCGTCAGGCCCCTACAGCTACTCGACGAACTCTTCCCTGGGAGTCGTGTCGATAGACTCGCTCTCTACGAAAAACGCGACAGGGTATCCGTGGCTGAGCATCCAGCAGAACGTCGTCCTCGAATTCACGTCTGGTGGCCAGAAATACTACTACTGGGTACAGAACGTGATCTTCCTCATATCCACCAACAACACGGTGTATTTCGTCGATAACGTCTGGAATTTCACCAGCCTAGCAGCGCCGCTGTCTCAGGCAGCCATATCGGGGGATGGGAACGTCTCAAAATACGGCGGGCGCTCATACTACGCCTACATCGCCCCCTACCCCACCGAGTCCTCTGACGTCAGCCTGGTGTATCCGACCTCGATCGATCTTGAAGTGAACTCCAGCCTAGACTCCAAAGGCGATCCCCAGGTAGTCTTTGCCTACGACGATGGGTTCGGGTGGGTAAATTACGACATGGTCACCTTCAACGTGTCAGGGGTCGTCTCGTCTCTTCCCGGCTTCATCGTGGACGGCAGCGAGTACAACGGCGGAGACCTCTTCAGCGACGCAGAGTTGGTGCTGGCGGGCCCTGGCGGGGGTTCGACCGTGGCGGACGTCCAGTCGGGCGTCAACCTTCGGCTCGAGTACTGGAACGGAAACAACTACGATGAGGTCCCCAACGCCTACAACTTCGGAGCGGACACCGGAGAGACGATAAGCAACACCGTATCGAAGGCGTCGTTCTCTTCGAGCGACGGAGAAGCGGGAGCGGATGTTGTCGCTGGTAACGGGACTCTCGGAGGTCTGTACACGCGCGATGACCTCGGCGTGCTGAACATCCTCTCTCCACTTCAGAGCGGTGAACTCTACGTCGAGAGCACGACCAACTCTTCGGCCAGTCCGTGGGTGGTCGGCTTTGAAGACGGCAACCTCACCCTGTCTCTGTATCCGGGCACTTACCTGTTGGAGCTGTACACCGGCGGTACCGTCTACGCTTCAAACTCCTCTTCGATAGCTGCCGGAAGCGAGGTGAAGTTGCTGGAGTATCCTACCAGCCTCGTACCCCTCACGCTCGACTTTGTCGCGGCGGGAGGCACTCCTACGCCCACGCTTGAATACGTCAACAGCGGCGAGGCCATAGTCGTTCCACTCACGGCCTATCCGCGCGTCTACTTCGTGGACAAGGGGACTTCTTGGACGGTCTCGAGGCTGCTCTCGGGATCCTCTTCATCGCAGAGGTGGACGACGGGGCAGCCGACCACAGGCGTAGCAACGTCCCCGACGACCGTCTCCTTCCTCTTCTACCACCAGTACTCCGTCTCGGCCTCGTACTCGGTGACCGGCGGAGGGACTCCTGCTCCCCCCACCCTAACCTTCGAAAGCCTCGGAAACTTCAGCTCGGTTCAACTGACGGGGTCCCCACAGTCGCTCTGGGCCGATGCGGGCTCCAACTACTCGGTGGCAGGCGAGTTGGGCGGTTCCAATTCGACGGTCAGATGGTACACTTCGTCGCGTTCAGGCACAATTCAGGGGCCCTCGAACCTGACCTTTGCGTTCGGCCTCCAGTTTCTTCTCCAGGAGGTCGGAGCCAACCTCAGCTCGACCTGGTACGACTCAGGCGTTCAAGCGACTGTAGTCCTGCCCGGGATTTACGGCAGGTCCAA
The DNA here is from genome assembly GCA_035622335.1 of Nitrososphaerales archaeon. Taxonomy (GTDB): domain Archaea; phylum Thermoproteota; class Nitrososphaeria; order Nitrososphaerales; family Gagatemarchaeaceae; genus DATJAJ01. The sequence goes on along the minus strand of DASPVO010000081.1, from coordinate 26,289 downwards.
CGGGACTGGATACAGGGTCACATCGTATTCAGTCGACGGCGGTCAAGTCGTCAGTGTAGGGCCGACCCTCTCGAACGTGAGCGTCTCCGTGGCAATGGACCAACCTCATGAGCTCCAGGTCAATTCCGTGGAACAGTACCAGTTGATGCTCGGTCAGTCCGCCTTGCCGGCTATTGTGTCCATCACGGTTCCAACGATAGCGGGGGATTCCTACTGGTACGACGCTGGTTCTCAGGTCAGTCTAGTCTTGAACGGAGTCTGGGACAGGAGTAACGGGACGGGGGTTAGACTGGTCTCATATGAGGTGGATGGACTGAGGACAACGGTCGATTCGTCGGGCCTGGTCGTAGTCCTGAACTTCACCTCAATCTCCTCTCCACAGTCGGTCACCATCGCCACGGTCGTTCAATACGAACTCAACGTCTCGGGCGGCTCGGTTGTGTCTTCGACGCCGCCATCAATCCCGGGGGATTCCTACTGGTATGACAACGCAACCTCAGTCGAATTGAACCTGAACTATTCTTGGAACTACATGGCAGGCTCCAGGCTGAATGCGATAGGTTACTCGCTCAATACCTCTTCCGGCGAGTCAAACCTCCGGAGGTCGGGAAATGGGACCTTCGACGTCCGCTTGACCATGTCCGAGCCGATAGTTCTCACGGTCGATTCAGTCAGGCAGTATCGGTTGACCGTCAATGGAGGGAGCGACCCCGTCGTGACTCCTTCCGTCACGGGAGACGACTATTACGATCAGGGCTCAGGCGCGACGATCACTCAACAAGATTTGTGGGGCCTCGAGAATGGAAATTCACGTCAAGTTCTCGTCTCCTACGAGATTGACGGCACGACTGTGAGCGAGTCCATGGGGCCCAACGTCACATCGACTTCCGTGGGCGTCACTTTCGACTCACCGCAGGCAGTCACCTTCAACGGAGTGGTCCAGTACCTGGTCGCTTTCGAATTCGCAGACGCATCGGGCACTCACGTGATTTCTCCGAGCTCTCTCGTGATAGACGACCCGTCGCTGACTCCCGTGGCAGGTCCGAACTTCTCCATGTGGTTCGATTCGGGGACGAGCCTTCGAGTCGCGAGCGTCTTCTGGGAGGGAGTGAACGTTGGCCCTTCGAACTCCAGCTCGATCGAGATCGTGGGACCCCTTAACGAGACAATCCGCGCGATGGTCTACAACGCTAGTCTGACCGTGACCGACTACCTAGGCGTGCCTGTTCAGGGCGCTCTCGTGTCTGCGAGGCTTTCGAACGGGACCTCGCTGACGTTGACGACCAGCGGCGGAGGCTCGGCCGACCTGGGTCTGATTCCGCTAGGGACGTTCAACGGCACGGTGTCCTCGAACGGACTCTCCACAGGCTACTCCGCGAACGCGACAGGAGGGCAGGCGGTGACGGTAAGGGTCATCGGAAGCTACCCAACCTATGGACTGATCTCCGCGTTCATAATCATCGCAGTCGCCATCCCTCTTGCCCTGAGACGAAGGAGCAAGAAGAGACAAGCTTCCTAATCCAAGAAGAGACCCGACAAGGTTTATGAGGCCAACCCTGGGAGGCGAATCCAGGCTGAATCGCACTGGCAAGAATACACTCCCATAGGCATGGTAAGTCTCACCAGACAAGGCCGACGAGCAAACGGGTCCCCGCTTGGGTGACCACCACGCCCGAGGAAGCTAAGACCGCCATCACCAAGATGGCCAAGGAAGGGCTTACTCCGAGCCAGATAGGGGTCTCTCTCAGGGACGACTACGGTGTCCCGCTCGTCAAGCCGCTCCTTGGGAAGTCCATCAACGCCGTGCTCGTGGAGGCGAAGCTCGAGCCAAAGGTACCTCAGGACCTACAGGACTTGATTGCGAGAGCCTCTCGTGTGCAGCGGCACCTTCAGACGCACAAAAGCGACAGGAAGAACGTGCACTCGCTAGAGCTGGTCGAGGCTAAGATCTACAGGCTAGCCAAGTACTACAAGGAGAAGAAGGTCCTGCCTGAAGACTTCAAGTACACCGCTGTCGTCGCGCAGCTGACCTGAGATGGGGCCTGACTGCCGGACTTGCCTGACATAGGCGCTCTTCTCGGCAGGTGCGACTCTGTCGCGAAGCAGATTCTGCAGCTCGCCGCGCTGGGCAAGAAACTCCTGGTCGTGACCCACATCGACGCAGACGGCCTGGCGAGCGGTTCCATAGTCTTCGCCGCGTTGATGAGGAAGGGGGCCAACGTCACAGTCAGGGCCATACCCGACCTCGACCAGAACAGGATGGGGGAGTTGAAGGCTGACGGGTTCGACTACTACATATTCACAGACCTGGGGTCCACGCTGCTAGGCGAACTGAACGAGGCGCTCGACGGAAGGTTCCTTGTAATCGACCATCACCAGCTTCCAGAGGAAGACCTTGCAAACGCCAGCGTCGTCAACTCGTGGCAGTACGGCATCGATGGCGGGACGGGTGCCTGCTCTTCTTCAATGGCCTACGCGTTCTCCAGGGCTGTGGACCCCGCGAATTCTGACCTTTCTTCGCTCGCCGTCATCGGAGCCGTGGCCGACAGGCAGGACTCGGGACCCGGCCGTGCCTTGACCGACCTGAATCGGTTCGCTCTGGATGAAGCCCTCTTGAGCGGCTCTCTCTCGGTGGAAAAGGACCTGATCTTCGCGGGGAGGGAGACCAGGCCAGTCCACGAAGCGATAGCTCTGACCTCGAACCCATACCTCCCAGGGCTGTCCGGAAGCAAGGACGCTGCCCTCGCCGCGCTCAAGAGGTCTGGCTTTGAGTTGAAGGAGTCGGGCCACTGGAGGACAGTGTCTGAGCTGTCCAGCGATGAAAAGATGAAGGTGACCGAGGTCATCGCCGGCGTCGTGAGCGCCACAGGCGACGTTACGGCATCAATCTCCGAGCTGTTCGGAGAGGTCTACACACTGAAGTTAGAGGACCAGTCGTCTCCTCTTCGCGACGCTCGAGAGTTTGGCACTCTGCTAAACGCGACCGGCCGAATGGACAGGGCTGGTGTAGGGGTGGCCGTCTGTCTCGGAGATAGAGGCGTGAGCCTCTCGGAGGCCATCAGGACTCTCTCGGAGTACAGGTCCAACATCGGGAAGGCGATGGACGCGATATCATCGGATGAATCGCGGCAGGTCTTGCACGGTCACATGGTCTTCGTAAGAGGCGACGGTGTGGTAGACGAGAAGCTGCTCGGACCGGTCACTTCGATCCTGACCTCGGCTCCCGGCCGCAAGGACAAGGTGGTCGTCGCCAGGACTAGCTCGGGAGAGGGGGAGTTGAAGTTCTCTTCGAGGGTCGGAGATGACTTCGCCGGTTCCGTGAACTTGGGAACCGTCATGAGAGAGTCTGCCGAAGCGGTCGGCGGTGTGGGGGGAGGCCACGAGATGGCCGCCGGTGCGAAGATACCTGCAGCCCGCGCGGACCTCTTTGAGAAGCTGGTCCTAGAGAAGGTCGCTGCTTGAAGGCCGAGTTGCTTCTGCGCGTCGAGTGCGCAGGGCCGGAGATTGCCTCGGACTTGGCAAAGGTTCTCGAGCCGGACAACCACGGCCTTCCAAGGGGGCTTGACCTTCGCATGGAGCGCTCCTCCGGCAGTCTGACATTCTTCGCCTCATCGGATGAGCCTGGGGACGCGCTCTTGGCCGTTGAAGGCGTTCTGAGAGACATGGAGCTCTTTCAGGAGGTATGGCTTTTATCCGCTGTTCGGGAAAGCCGAGGCAGGAAGTAGAGACAGGGTGCTGGACGTCAAACTGCTTCGAGAAGACCCGGAGACGATTAGGAAGGACCTTCGCAGGAGAGAGGCGACCGAAAAGCTCCATCTGGTGGACGAAGCCTCGGAGATGGACAAGGACTGGAGAAGGCTCAAGACGCAAGTCGAGGAGCTCAGACACAGGCAGAATCTGCTCACAGCGAAGGTCTCCGACCTGAAGAAGAGAGGAGAGCCCCTGGACTCCGTCCTCCTTGAGATCAAGGACATCCCAGACCAGATAAAGAAGATGGACGATGAAGCGGGCTCCAAGCTCCTCAGGCTCAACGAAGTACTGATGAGCCTCCCGAACATACTCGACGAGAGCGTCCCCAAGGGGAGGGATGACACTGAAAACGTGACGGTGCGGACCTGGGGCAGCCCTCCAAGACCTGACTTCAAGCTGAAGGACCACATCGACATCCTCGAAGCTCTTGGGCAGGTCGACATCGAAAGGGCATCCAAGATCTCCGGTTCCCGCTTCTACTTCCTGAAGGGAGACTCGGTCAAGCTCGAGCACTCGATAATGAGATACGCTCTCGACCTTCTCTCGAAGAAGGGGTTCATCCCGGTTGAGCCTCCCTTCATGATGAGGAGGGAGCCCTACTCGGGGGTGACTGACCTCGCAGACTTCGGTCCCGTCATCTACAGGATAGAGGGCGAGGACCTCTACATGATCGCCACTTCCGAACACCCGCTGGTTGCGATGCACATGGACGAGATCGTCGACGGGAAGGCGCTTCCCATCAAGTACTGTGGAGTCTCGCCCTGCTTCCGCGTCGAAGCTGGGGCCCACGGGAAGGACACGAAGGGAATCTTCAGAACGCATCAGTTCTACAAGGTGGAGCAGATAGTCTTCTCGCGGCCCTCAGAGAGCTGGCCCCTGCACGAGGAGCTCATAGCCAACGCCGAGGGTATCTTCCAGAGCCTCGGCATCCACTACAGGGTGGTCAACGTCTGCACCGGCGACATGGGGAGCGTGGCTGCGAAGAAGTACGACCTCGAGGCGTGGCTGCCAGCCCAGCAGAGGTTCAGAGAGATGGTGTCGTGCAGCAACTGCACAGACTATCAGTCACGCAGACTCAAGATCAGGTTCCGGGAGAGGCAAGACGAGCCCACCACTCTTGTCCACACGCTCAACTCGACCGCCGTTACGACGCGGGCGCTAGTCGCAATAGCGGAGAACTTCCAGCAGAGAGACGGCACAATCAGGATACCCAGGCCCCTCGTCCCGTACATGAACGGGCAGGAAGAGATTTCTCATCAGTGAGAGGTTATAAGGCGGACGCGAACGGGCGCCCGTCGATTGCCAAAGAAAGCGGCGAAGGTTCGGGACAAATGGAAACTGAAGTCGTGGGTGACCGTCCAGGCGTCCCCCTCGTTCGGTCTCGCCCCCATCGCCCAGGTCCCTGTCACGGACATCCTAAAGTCCGGCGGTAGAGTCGTCGAGACCACGCTCTACGACATCCTGAAGCAGGACCCTCAGCACTACGCGTTCAAGCTCTACTTCCAGATTGACAAGGTCGAGAGCGGGACCGCGTCCACGATCTTCAAGGGGCACGAGTACTCCAGGGAGTATCTGAGGAGCCTTGTGCGGAGAGGCTCATCGATGTCCGATTTCATCCGTGACTACAGGACCAAGGATGGCTACACGGTCCGAGTCTATTGCATCGCACTTTCTCAGGGGAGGATGAACAGCTCGAAGAAGCACGACCTGCGCGGGATAATGGACCGTGTTATCGGGGAGAGGGCCGGCTCCCTAACCTACGACCAGCTCGCCCAGGAGCTCGTGCTGCAGAAGGTCGCCTCGGACGTCTACAACGAAGCGAAGAAGGTCACTCATCTCCGGCACGTCGGCGTCAGGAAGAGCAAGCTAATCTCAAGGCCACCCGACGTAAGCCCACAGCTCGCCGCCCCCATCGCCGCGGCCTGAAGACTGGGGTCACCTCGTCGAGACTATCTTCAGCACGTCCCTGTTCCTGAGCACGTAGTCCGCGGCCACCCGCTTCTTTGTTCTCGCGTCGATGGCGTAGAGGAATCCCTCCGCGAGCTGGGAGTGCACCGTCCTGGCAAGGTCGAGCGCGGTCGAGCCTCCCTTCATCACGAACGCGTCGGGGAGAACGTTTCCGTTCTTGTCCGTCATCTTGTTCTCGTCTTCGACGGGGAAGACGACGACCGCGTTCAGCAGGGAGAAGTACGCTTCGTTTATGGCCCGTTGGACCCCCGTGCCGCCGAACGGCTTCATCACCCTCTCATCGACCGTCCTCAGCGCCGAGGCCTGGGCCTGCGAAAGGCTTTGCTCTGAGACGACTTTGAATTCGCCGTCTCCAGGCCTGTACTTCACCAGTCCTCTCTCGGCCGCCCGCCTCAGAAGCAGCTCTGCCTCGGAAGCGCATGGGATTACCCTTCTTCCCGTGGCCTTGAGTCTCTCGATCCCGGCCACCGAGGTCGGAAGGTCTGACTTGTTCGCCGCGATTAGGCTGGGTTTCGTCGAACTTCTCAGATGCGTCGCGAACTGGAGTATCTGCTCGTCGGTCCATGACGTAGGCTTGTCCAGCTTGAGTCCGAGCTTTAGGGCAGACTCTTCCACGTCGACCGCGCTCACAGAAAGCCCGCTGAGCCTCGAAGCGACGCTCTCCGCGGTCTTCCCTCCAGCCTGTTCGCTCAGACGGGCATTCTTCTCCCAGTCCCTCTTCAGAAGGCCGAAGATCCACATGTCGAACTCTCTTTCGACCATGACCACGTCGGCGACGGGGTCGTTCGAGCCCGCAGGGGCCCTTCTGCCTTCGCTGTCGGTCGAGCCTGATGCGTCGACCACCTGGATCAGTGCATCTGCCTGTCTGAGCTCATCGAGGAATTGGTTGCCCCTCCCCCTGCCGCTGGCAGCACCTTCGACCAGTCCAGCCACGTCTACGAGCTTCACTGGAATCATCCTCACCCCATCCATGCAGATTGAGTTGCGCGGATTGTCAGTCAACCCGAGCTCCCGACAGACGCAGTCTGTGGTCAAGTAGCCGACTCCCACGTTGGGTTCTATGGTGGTGAAGGGGTAGTCTGCGATCTGAACCTCCTTCATCGTGGCCGCCGCGAAGAAGGTCGACTTCCCGACGTTCGGCTTTCCTATGACCCCGACGAGCACGTCGCGGCCAGACCAGAGTGCGTTATAACGGCTAATCGAGAGAGTCGCTTCGTGCTGCGTGTGGCGGTGGTCGGAGGTGGGGTCGCTGGCTCTTCAGCGGCGGTCGGCTGTGCCAAGGCTGGAGCTTCAGTGACTCTCTTCGAATCATCCCTCGAGTTGCTCCCCGCGAAGAGCCGTTGGCCGGGACTGATAGACGGAGAAAGGGCTGAGTCCGAGCCGGAGCACGCTAGCCTCCTATCAGCCGGAGTGGAACTTCGGCTCGGGGTGGAGGTGGTAGGAGTGTCGGACACGGGTAACCTCACAACCTTGAAGGGGAGTGCGGCGGGCTTCGACTGTGTCGTAGTCGCCACCGGAAGCAAGCCTCTTCCTGGCGGCCCCGAAGGGATGGTCAAGAAGGGGGCGAATCTGCTCGACGGTCCCGAGTCCTATCGACTACTCCGGGAGTCCGTCGACGGGTACAGTCTCGCGGGGGTAGAGGGCGACGGTCTCCTCGTGCTGCAGGTCGCCGAACGCCTCCAGAAGAGAGGGCTGAGGGTTGTCCTCTTCTCCCCCGGCGGAGCCGGTTCGCCACAATTCGAGGGAGTCGTGCTGAGGAGGATTGAGCGCTCAATTGTCGAGTCAGGCGTAACGCTGTCCCGAGAAAGTCCCCGAAGCCTGGCCGGAGTCGGAGCGGTCGAGGCGGTGCTCGCCGGGAGTGACGTAGTGCCCTGCGACAGCTTCGTGTACCTCCCGGCTAGGACTCCTCGCGTTCCCGGCCTCCGCGCAAAGCATGGGGCGACGGGCGGGGTGCTCGTCGACGAGAGGATGAGGAGCAGCTTGACGAGGGTCTTCGCCGCCGGGTCCTGCGCCGAGATGGCATCAGGGAGAGCGACGTTCCCGCTCTCACTCGAGTCGACGGCCAGGGCAACTGGGACAGTGGCGGGAGTAAACGCAGCCGGGAGGAACGCGAGCACGAGGGTGGTCGGCGCGCTCTCCACGGTGGTCTTCGGTCTGGACGTAGCATCCTCGGGGTTGACCTTGGCCCAGTCTTTGTCGTCGGGTTTCGATGCTGTCGTCGCTTCTTCGGAATCGGGCTTCGGCTGCGCTTCGATCGTCTACAGCCGGACGGCTCTGCGCGTCCTTGGCATCCAGGTCGCGGGCGAAGGCGCATCCGCCCTGGCAACGGCTCTCCCGGCGGTCGTCTCGAACGATATGCGGCTTGACCAGTTGGCCTACGCGGAGTGGCCATCTTCAATCGATATATCGCCCCTGAGCGAGGCAGCCCGAGAGGCGCTGGCTTGACCATCAAGGTCCTGGTCTGCGACCCGATTCAGGTGGAGCTCCTGAGGCTAGGGGATGGCTACGAGGTCGACTACAGGCCGGAGATCGGACGCGACGAACTGCTCGCTTCAGTCTCTTCCTACCAAGTTCTGATAGTGAGAAGCAGAACGAAGGTAGACGGAGAGGTTCTGGACGCCGCCACCAGTCTCAGGTTGATCGTTAGACCGGGCACGGGACTAGATAACGTCGACGTCGATCGTGCGAAGTCGAAGGGAGTGACGGTCTTCAACAGCCCTGAATCTCTAGTAGAGGCGGTGGCGGAGCACGTGACGCTCCTGATGCTGGCGCTCAGCAGGAAGTTGGTCGAGGCGGACGAAGCCACCCTGGCCGGCGAGTGGACGAAGCAGAAGCTGATGGGATCGGAGCTGAAGGGGAAGACTCTCGGGATAGTGGGGTTGGGGAGGATCGGCCGAAGGATTGGGGAGATTGCCTCGGTTCTGGGCATGTCGATACTCGCGTACGATGTGATACCTATCCCGACAGAAGTCCTGAGGTCGATGGGCGGTAGCGTATCGGACCTTGAGGGGGTCTTCGGAGACTCCGACTACGTCACTCTCCACGTCCCCCTGACGAGCGAGACCAAGCACCTTGTCGACTCTGCGAGGATCGCCAGCATGAAGAGGACCGCCTTCATAATCAACACGTCCAGGGGCGGGGTCGTGGACGAGCGAGCCCTCGCCGAAGCGCTGAGAACCGGAGTCATCGCGGGGGCTGGCCTCGACGTCTTCGAAGAAGAGCCTCCGTCAGGACCGATACTCTCAGCCCCGAACGTCATACTGACGCCCCACATCGCCGGTCAGACCATCGAGGCTCAGGAGAGCGCGGTCTCCGCGATAGGGGACAAGGTGAGAGCATTCTTCTTGACGAGCTGAGCGAGAGGGACCCCGAAGACTTATTTGCCGTCCTCGAACGGTGGCCCAGCTATGTCCTACCGCCAGATATCCGAGTCTTGGCAGTCCATATTCCACGAGAAGACGGGCGACATCCGGGCCAGGGCGGTCGAGCTCCGGAAGGAGCCAGCTCTCTTGAGGCTGGAGCGGCCATCAAGGCTGGACAGGGCTAGGAGCCTGGGTTACAAGGCGAAGAAGGGCATCATAGTGGTACGGGCGCGGGTGTCCAGGGGAGGCATGAGAAAGCAGAGGCCAAGGTCTGGTAGAAGGTCGAAGCACATGGGTGTCTTGAAGATAAAGTCCGATGTTTCCGCGCAGGAAGTGGCGGAGAGGAGGGCAGGGGAGCGCTATCCGAACATGAAGGTGATCGGCTCCTACCCAATCTGGAAGGACGGCAGGTTTGCGTGGTTCGAATGCGTGATGGTCGACCCGCTCAGTCCCTCCATAAAGAGCGACTACAACTTCAAGCGGTCTCTGGGCGTGCTCAGCTAGGCAGAGTCTTCATTTCGCTGCTGTGCCCGGGTGAGACCCTCGAGCTCGGGTCTACCACGGACTTCGCAACGTTGACTGCCGTGGCCGCCTGCGCGTATGCCGTTGCTATCAGGTTGAGCTTGACGCCCCCCTTGACAGTGGCGATGTCTCCCGCGGCAAAGACGCCCGGGATGCTCGTCTCCATCCTCCCATCCGTGACTATGTCCCTCCCCTGAATCTCCAGTCCCCAGTCCTTGATCGGTCCCAGGTCAGCCCTGAAGCCGATGTTCACGAGTATCGCGTCAACTTCGAGCACCGCCTCAGCGTTGGTCCTGTTGTCGAAGACGGTCACCTGCGTTATCCTCTCCCCGTCGCCCGACACACTCCTCACCTCGTAGAAGAGCTTGACGTCCACCGGAGACTTCATCAGTTCTTCGACGCTCTGCTCGTGCGCCCTGAAGACGTCCCTCCTGTGGACAAGGGTAACCTTCTTTGCAACGGAGTAGAGGTTCAGGGCCCAGTCGACGGCCGAGTCTCCTCCGCCCACTATCAGGAGGTTCTTTCCCGTGAAGTACGACTTGTCCTTCACGAAGTAGAAGACTCCCTTGCTCTCGTAATCAGACGCTCCATCAGCCTCGAGCTTGTTGGGCGAGAACGCTCCGACCCCAGCCGTGATTAGGACCGTCTTCGCCCTGTGTACAGTGCCTCGCTCGCCCCTCAGCTCCAGAACCGAGTCGACCTTCTGGAGCGAGACGATCCTCTCCCCCAGAACCACGGACGCGTGAAACTGGTACGCCTGGTCTACCAGGTTCTTGACAAGGTCCTTCGCCAGGATCTTCTTGTAACCGGGCGCGTCGAACACGTACTTCTCCGGGTACAGCACCGCGACCTGCCCGCCGGGCTGGTCGAGGGCGTCGACCACCTCCACCTTCATCTGTCTGAGGCCTGCGTAGAACGCGGCGAAGAGGCCCGCTGGACCCGCGCCTATTATCGTGATGTCGTAGACCTGTTCGCTCATGCCCGCTTTTGAAACCGCCCCCGAGGTGGACGTATAAACGATTCCGACTTTAGTCGAAACCAGACGAGAATGGGTCTTCCGTTTTGATGACCTCTCTCAACACGGTGGTCGCGTATTCGCCCCTCGCCAACAAGAAGGAGACTACAGCCGTGTCTCCCGAGACCTGATAGGCCTCCTCCCTTATTGTCAAGAACGGTCTCCTGAAGCCGCCCTCCTGGCTCACCTCCTGCATGTCCTTCACGTAGAAATCCCTCGCGGCGATGCCTTCCTCCTCGACAACTTCCTTGAGACAGGAGTCGAATCTAGAGCCGTAGTCTCTGAAAGCGTAACCGAAGATCTGCACCAGTGGCACGCCTCCTTCGGCTGGAGACTCGCGGACACCGTGGACCTTTCTAAGGGTGAGCCCAGCGTCACCGGTCTCACCCCAGTTGTCCCCCCTCTCCACCGACGAGATGTCGACTCCCTTCAGTAGAGCGACGCTCAGCGTCTTGTTGAAGATGAAGGACTGGTATGCCTGGGTGTAGAGCCTTCGCAGCTGTATCGGGACGGCCCTGAGAGCCTTCACAGGGTCACTCTCGCCCCTGGCGAGCCTCTTGGCCACCATCCTCTCCACGTCCATCGCGCGCGGCATCTTTCTGAGTCCGGCTTCATAGTCCCCGTGCTCCATCAGCTCCCTGGCTCTCCTTGCTTCTTGTTCATCGTGTGCGCGGGGTACCGTCAGCAGCAGCGCGACTGCGTCCTGAAACCTCGACTGGATTAAGGCCTTGCCTATCTTGTGAGTGATCGGGTCCCTCGAGCCGAATCTCTGCACACCATAGTAGTTTGGGAGCAGGCGAAGGCGACCCGCCCTCAGCGCGGCGATCAGGCTGTCTTCGACCTTGGCACAGCAGTCCCTCATGGTGATCCTGAACCTGTTGCCCACGACCATCGAGCGGGAGAAAGGCCTCGGCAAGAACCCGACGAGCTCGGCGCTGAAACGCGGTCGTTCGACCCGGTCGGGAGCGGACGCCCTTCCGCTCGTGGGCGAGACGTACTGCACAGCAGCGGCGCGCTTGTCCTTTATGCCTGCATAGCTCACTCTGCTCCCCAGCGCCTCTGAGAGTTCGCGCGCCATGTGTAGCGTGTCTATCGAGTTCTTCCTGACTCTGTAGAGAGGGAAGAGCCGCTTCTCTGGCTCGCCCGAGGGGAGACCCTCCCTGAGCGCTTCCTCAACCTCGAAGTCCTCGACCTTCGACCTGAGCCTGGAGGCGCATGGAGGCGTCGGCGTCGCGTATGCCTCAATTCCGACGAGCAGCTCCGCGGGCGCGCGAGACCTTCGTGTCGAATCGTTCGTAGCCATGAACCTACAGAAGCTTCAGCGCTCCGGTGATGGCGTCCACTTCTCCCTCGGGGGCCGGGCCGATCCCGGCGCATGTGGCCGTCCCGGGTTCGAGCTGTGTCAGCCCTGCGTCCTCTACGAGTGAGGATGGGAGCTTGGCCACCCTGGCCCTTCTGTACAGCTGGCGAAGCTCCGCGTCACCCTGCACCTTTAGAACGACCTTCTTCTGTCCCTCCGTCTTCCACTCTTCGAACCACTCTGGACGTCTGGACCGGGCCTCCTCCGCCGCCCCGAGGGACGCGTGCGCCACCTGGGCCGCGAGCTTCCCCTTCCCCATCTTGAGGTCGACCCTGGCGAGAATTGCCTGCTTCAGACCCGTATCACTGCCAACGGTTATTATGAGTCCGGTAAAGCCTTTGCAACGACCTCGCCTTGGCGAATCAGTACGATGTTCTCGTCGGGGGTGGGAGCATCGCCGGACTATCATTCGCCGCCGTCGCCGCGGGAAGGGGACTCTCAGTCCTGGTGGTCGAGGAGCACGACAAGATAGGCGAGCCCGAGAAGTGCGACGGCCTGGTGAGCTTGAGAGGCTTGAAGAAGCACGGTTTCCCCCCTGACCTAGGCGTCGTCCAGGGCAAGGTCTCCAAGGGAACCATACACTCGCCCGGAGGCACCGTTCTCGAGATAGACGCTAGTCGCTTGGAGGTCGTTGTCCTGGACAGAGGCGCGTACGACCGACAGGTCGCCAGCTCCGCTCTGTCTGCGGGAGCTGAGATCCTCCTCGGCACCCGAGTCGGAGGAGTAAGGGAGGCAGACGACAGCGTCTCCGTGAGCGCAGGAGACAGGACGCTGCGCGCCTCGTACTATGTGGACGCGACTGGTCCAGCATCAGCTCCCAAGTCCGGGATTATCCCGTCAGCCAAGTACGAGGTGGAGGCCGAGTGGGTCCCCGAAGGCTCCGTCGATGTCTTCCTAGACGCGGTCAAGTACCCTGGTTTCTTCTCATGGTCGATCTCGTGCGGGCACTCCCTCGCCAAGGTGGGGGCGGCCGGACGAGGGATCAATCCCTCAAGGGCGCTCGACTCCTTCCTCTCCGGCAGGGAGTACAAGCTGATCAGAAAGGTCGCGGCCCCGATCTATGTGGGAGGACCTGTCGAGAGCTTCGTAGAGGGCCGTCGTCTGCTCGTGGGGGAGTCAGCCGGGATGGTCAAGCCCACCACGGCGGGAGGTATCACCACCTCATTGGCCGGCGGGGTGATTGCGGCTAAGTGGCTCAGCGAGACTATTCGCTCAGGCGACCCGTCCTTGCTCTCGAACTACAGACGCGACTGGGTGGCAGAGTTTGGGGGCGATGCGTGGAGGACAAGAAGGCTCCGGGAAGCATTTGAGAGGTTGACCAACGCGGAACTGGACAGCGTCGTGTCTGTCCTGTCGTCTCCCAGCGTCACCGCTAAGCTCGCAGAAAGCGACTTCGACCTTCACGCCGCGGCGCTCGTCTCGGCGGTCGGAGTGGGGGGGTTGTTGAAGCTGTCCAGGGTCATCGCTTCCGTGGAGGCGAGGTCTCTACTCTCGGGACTCTGACCCACAGCAACGTATATCTGCACGCGGCGAAGGGGTTGCGAAAGCAATGTCACAGTCCACGGTCTCTCTCCCACTCTGCACTTCGTGCAACAGGCCGATAAAGCCCGGGGAGAGAATCTCGAAGTTCTACTGCCCCAACTGCCACGAGGTGTTGATCTGGAGGAGCGAGAAGTGTAGGAAGTTCTCCAGAAAGTACAAGTGCGTGAACTGTGGCTTCGAAGGACCCTGAGTGAGACCATGGGCTCATACGTGATCCGTTTGAAGGTTCTACCCGAAGACACTACCGTGGACCTAGATGCCCTCGCGAGGTCTGTATCCTCTTCGCTACCCACCGGCGCGCACGTCAGGAACCAACGGGTGGAGCCGATAGCCTTCGGACTCTCCGCGGTGATGCTCGACGTCATCGCTCCCGAGGAAGAAGGTGCCATCGAGAGCGTGGAGAAGTCGGTCTCCGCAACGAAGCTGGTTGGCCAGTGCGAAGTGGTCGGCGTGAGTAGGATGTCGAGCAGACTCCCTCCTCAGTGAGCTTGGGGCCATCGTCCAGGCAGAGGGCGCAGAGTGAGACTTTGCCCTCCAGAGCCTCGCTCACCCTCAGATACCTTTTATACCCCTGACCGTTGCTCAACCATTCATCCGTCTCCTTCCGGCGAGAAATCCTTTGAGATACCCTCTTAGATACGCGGCGTTCGAGTGGCTAAAGCAACAGAAGGCTTCCACCGACGCCGACCTCATGGATGCCCTGAACAAGAACGGGAGCAAGTGCTCCTCGGACGAGATTGACAAGGTGTTGATGCAGCTCGAGATCCTCGGCCTGATCACCGTGAGGTGGGTTGGTAAGGACAGGCGCAGGCTGGAGGTCGTGGAGAATCTCCCCGAGGACTCCCGCGAACGCCGTCAATGATTAAATCGTCCCCTCTCAGCAAAACGGGTCGGCCTTGGGCGTAGACTTCGGCAGCTCGATACCGAGAGAGAAGATAGAGCTCGAGGACATAGCTGGCTGGTCGCTCGCAGTGGACGGATACAACACCCTCTACCAGTTCCTTGCGATAATCCGTGGGGCTGACGGGGGCCACCTCAAGGACGCCCGTGGGAGGGTGACCTCGCACATAAGCGGTCTCTTTTACAGGAACGTCAACCTGATGGAGCTTGGGATGAAGCTCGTCTACGTCTTTGACGGCAAGCCTCCAGCGCTCAAGATGGAAGAGATCCGGAGGAGGTCCGCCGCCAGAAGCGAGGCCAACGACCAGTACCTAAAGGCGCTGCAGGCCGGAGACATGGTCGAAGCGAGAAAGTACGCCGAGGCGTCCACGGTCCTTAGGCGCGACATGGTCGCAGATGCCAAGGCCCTCCTAGACGCAATGGGGATACCGTGGGTCGACGCCCCGTCGGAGGGTGAGGCGCAGGCGTCCGTCATGGCTTCTGAGGGGACGGTGCGGGCGGTGGCGTCACAGGATCACGATTCGCTGATGTTCGGAGCGCCCATCCTGGTCCGGAACGTGACCATCTCTGGGAAGAGAAGACTCCCGAGCAAGGGAATCTTCGTCAACGTCCAACCCGAGAGGATAGTGCTCTCGAACGTCCTCTCTCAGCTGGGGCTCACTAGGGAGCAGCTCATCGACTACGCGATTCTTCTGGGGACCGACTTCAACCCTGACGGGTTCGAGGGCATCGGTCCAGTGACCGCGCTGAAGCTCCTGCGTAAGCACGGAAGGCTGGAAGACATCTCAGAGCTCAAGCAGCGCCTTGACGGAGTCGACTACGTCGCGATTCGAGACCTGTACCTCAACGCCCCGGCGCTGAAGGGCGTGAAGCCCGAGTGGAAGCCAGTCCAGCGCGGCAAGGTCCTGGAGTTTCTGGTTGACGAGCACTCCTTCTCCAGGGACAGGGTCGAGTCTGCCCTCGCCCGCTTGAAGAACGTGCCCTCTGCTGAGTCGGAGACGCTCGAGAAGTGGTTCGCGTGACGTTTCGGGGGCCGGGTATAGACTGACGCAGGAGCTCCCCCGACTGAGGGACATAGAAGAAGCAGAGAGCAGGATAAGACGCTACATTCCACCGACCCCCCTTGAGCGAAGCGGAGGGATCTCCGCATCCTGCGGGCGTGAAATCTACCTGAAGCTCGAAGTCTTTCAGCCCATCCGCGTCTTCAAGATAAGGGGCGCCCTCAACAAGCTCCTCTGCCTCGGCGACTCGGCGCTCAAGAAGGGCGTGGTCACTGCTTCGTCAGGAAATCACGGGCTGGCGATCGCTTATGCGTCAAAGATGTTCGGGGTCAAGGCCGTCGTCTGCGTCCCCGAGCGCGTCAACCCTCAGAAGCTTGCGGCGATCCAAGAGGAGGGCGCCGAGCTGGTCAGGTTCGGGTCCGGCTACGACGAGGCGTATGAGAACGCGGTGAAGGTCGCGGCCCAGAGAGGTATGACCTTCGTCCACGCGTTCAACGACGCCGACGTCATCGCGGGCCAGGGTACATGCGGTCTCGAGATAGCGCACCAGAACAGCGAGATCGACTCCGCTGTCGTCGCGATCGGCGGAGGAGGACTGATATCCGGCGTCTCCATCGCGCTGAAGGAGACCCTCGACGGCGTCAGAGTCTACGGGGCGGAGACGACAGCCATCCCGTCGATGTACGAGTCTGTAGAGCAGGGTAGGCTGGTGGAGGTGACCCCGAAGCCGACCATCGCTGACGGCATGCAGGCGAAGGTGCCAGGAGAGCTGACGTTCGAGGCCGTGAGGAAGAACATCGACAGGATTGGCCTCGTGAACGACTCACAGCTAGAGGACGCCATCTTCGAGCTACTGTCTAAAGCGAGGGTGCTCGCTGAGCCGGCTGGAGCATCGCCCCTGGCCGCGCTGAAGGGGCCTCTCGCCGACGAAAATGGGAAAATTACCGTCTTGGTGATAAGCGGGGGAAACATCGCCCTTTCCCTCCTGGCAGAGATACTCAGGAAACGACTGCCAGGAAGCCTCTGAGGTCCCTCGCTAACAGGGCCGGGTTCAGCCCCGCCTCCTCTTCGAGGGTCCTGGCCGGGACCTCGCCGTAGTCGTGACCGGGATAGATGAGTGCCGAGGGCGGGAGCTTCATGATCGTCCCCTGGATGCTGTGGAACAGCTTCACGGCCGAGCCCCCGGGAAGGTCTGTCCTGCCGAACGTCCCTACGAAGAGCGTGTCGCCCGTGAACAGGTCTGTCCCGTCGTAGAGGCATATGCTGTCTTCCGTGTGCCCCGGCGTGTGGAGGACCTCCAGCTCGCTCTCCCCGAGCCTCATCTTCTGTCCTCCCCTGAGCCTGAGGTCCACACTGAGCGGGCTGCTCTCGTGAGCAGCGGTATTTGCCCCTGCGGCCTCAGCCAGCTCTCCGAGGGTGGCCGAGTGATCGAAGTGATTGTGGGTCGCTATCACGTACTCTATCCTGGCCCCCGAGCGCTTGGCTTCCTCTAGAATGGGCTTGGTCTCCCAGCCAGAGTCCACGACCGCGGCCTCTGAACTCTCCTCGTCCTTCACCAAATACACGAAATTTTCCATGGGCCCGACCTTCAGCTGCTTGACGAACATCCCGCCTGAGCGCATGCGCTTGTCACGCTTATGAACAAGCCAAGCCCATCGGGACACAATGGAGAAGAGGGTCTCCGACTCTGCGCTCACGACGGTTCGACTGATGGCGCCCACCGACGCGAACCTCCTTGGAAACGTCTTTGGCGGGGCAATCATGAAGTACATGGACGAAGTCGCCGCGATAGTCGCCGTCAAGCACACGGGCAAGAACTGCGTCACAGCTTCCGTAGACAGGATGGACTTCTACGCCCCCGTCTTCATCGGCAACCTCCTCGTCCTCAAGGCTTCGGTCAACTACGTCGGCGTCACCTCGATGGAGGTTGGAGTCAGGGTCGAGGCGCAGAACCCCATCTCCGGAGCGGTGACTCACACGGGCTCCTGCTACTTCACCTACGTGGCGCTGGACGAGTTCGGTAAGCCGACCCCGGTCCCCGGGCTCAGACCGGTGACCAAGGACGAGAAGAGACGATTCAGGCAAGCCGCGGCCAGAAGGAAGATCAGAGAGGCAGAGCTCGCGGCCTTGAGAAAGCTCTGACGCAGCTTCATCCAACGCTCAATATTAGTGCATCCTCGCCTTTCTTACTGTCCGTTGTGCCCGAGGGCACGTTGGACGACTACGCGGGGGCATTCAGAGTCAGCAAGATGAAGAGCGGCAGACCCGAGGTCTACCTCCTTAAGCAGGAGTTGCAGGGTCTCCTTGCGACTCCCAGGAGGGTCGACCTATGCGAGTGGATCGCGAAGTGCTTCTACCAGCTCGAACAGTACGAGGAAGCGGGCGAGTGGTTCAAGGCCGCGGGGCAGATGATCCTGTCGGAGGCGACGACGCCGGACCTGTTCAAGGCAATGCGCGCCCTGCCGGAGTACGAGAAGGCGCTTGATTCTTTTGAGAGAGAAGGAGAGGCGGACTCGGTCACAGAGTGCTCTGACATGCTCGCCGAGCTCAGGCGCGCCTGCGCGCCGGCCTAGGGCCTGTGCGCGTCTTCCCCGAGCGCCTTCTTCCTGTTCACCGTCTTCACGTAGCAGTCATCGCAGACGGGTTCGTCTCTCGTACCGATCTTGAAAGTGTGCGCCACCAGGCTCAGTTCAGTGTCGCAGAAGTAGCACGTGGCCTTCATCTGGGGGCTCCCGGGTCCGAGGCGAAGACCCTCCGCTTCTCCAGTTTTCCCTTGCCCTTGAAGTGCCAGACCTCCGCCGTCCCGTTCGCGTGCTTCCCCCAGAGCACGAGCTCCTGCAGCTCCTCCTTGGTGACCCTCGCCCTCCCGCTCTTAACCTGTACGAGCAACACACGCCCGTCCTTCGCGGCGAAGACGTCGACAGCACCGTGCGAGGCAGCGCTCCTAGACACGAGCCACCC
Organism: Nitrososphaerales archaeon; assembly: GCA_035622335.1. Lineage (GTDB taxonomy): Archaea > Thermoproteota > Nitrososphaeria > Nitrososphaerales > Gagatemarchaeaceae > DATJAJ01. Next base: position 7,908 of record DASPVO010000081.1, on the reverse strand, counting down.
GTCGCTCCTGAGCATCGTCATGGCCTTGTACTCCCTAGACCTGCCCCTCTGATATCTTTGATTGACCAATTGAGGCCAGGTCAGCCATGGGACAGATGTAAACCATGCTCTTCGGCGCCGAGGTTAAGCTTATGACCTAAGGAGGAGGTGAGGCACCGTGAAAGACTTCAGGTCCGTCCGGAGCTCGGTCGCCGCCTCGGAGAAGGCCCTCAGGGCGCAGCTGGAGCAGAGGGAGAGGCTGCTGAAGGAGAGCAGAGACGTCATCTCGGCCTGCTCCAGGTCGATCATCGACGTGCACAACGGGCGGAGTACGGACGCGGAGAGGGAGCTGGCCGCCGCGCGCTCCATGCTGAGGTCGCTGAAGGCGATCAAGCCAGGACAACTCTCAAGGTACCTTGTCTCGCCTGAGACCGAGTTTGTCGAGGCCTCGGTCGTGCTCTCCCTCGTGAAGGGTAAGGAGATTCCGACTCTGTCCTCTCTCTCTTGCTCTCCCGAAGCGTACGTCCTCGGTCTGCTCGACTCCGTCGGAGAACTGAAGAGGCTCGTGCTCGACTCCTTGATGAAGGGGAGGACTAGCAAAGCCAGGACCTACTTCGAATACATGCAGCAGCTCTACTCCCTCTGCTCACCGATGGCTGTCTACGACCACGTCGCGTCCGGACTGAGGCACAAGCTCGACGTCGCAAGGATACTGGTCGAAGACACCAGAGGGCTGCTCGCCGAAGAGTCGGGCCGCGAGGAGCTGACCTCTACGATGAGCAGGATGATGCGAAAGCTCAATGCGAAGCACGACTAGAGTTCACAGACCGCGCAGCAGCTTCGTCGTCTTGACAGCGGGCTTGGGAGAACCCAACCTGACCACCTGCAGCTTCATCCCCCTCTTCGCAGCTTCTGCCTCTATCTCCGACTCCGAGTGCCTCTGGTCGTAACCGAGAGCTACCACGTCCGGTCTCACCCTCTCGAGGGTAGCGTAAATGTCTCGCTCAACGCCTAGGATGGCCGCGTCGACGTCCCTCATCGAGGAGGCGAGTTCAACCCGTTCCTCTTCGCTCGCCACCGGGTCTCGAGACTTGTTCTTCCTTATCGTGCTGTCCCTCGCGAGGACCACGACCAGGCAGTCGCCGAGCTTCCTAGCGCGCTTGATCGTGTATAGATGGCCCGGATGAAGGATCTCGAACCCGCCTCCTATGAAGACGACCTTGAGCAGCCCGCGCCCTTTAGGCGTCAGCCACAGCCTGCTCCCCCGCCGACTGACGAGCTCCTCCTTCTCGAGTTTGTCCAGCCTCGATGCCATCTCATCCTCGCCGAGTCCGAGCCTTTGGGCTAGTCTCGGTGCGGAGACGTCTCCCTCGGTCAGGCCTGCAGAGAAGATCGCAGAAAGGGTCTGTCTTACCCAGGCTTCACCAGTCAATCTTTACGATACCCGAGAAGTTCAGAGAGTCTAAAAGTCCTTCCGCGTATCCGATGCTTAGCATCGCGAGGTCGTCGTCCCCCTTCGACAGGAAGTTCTCTGCGTCCTTCGCGTAGAGCTCGGCGTTCTCGATCACGGGGGCATACTCATTTCCCACTTTCCCGCGGACCTGCTCCAGAGCCCTTCTGGTCTTCGCCAGATACTTCGGTAGCAGGACTTGCGCCGTCCTCTTCACCTCCTCCGTGTTGCCCTTCACCTCCCACTGAGGGACGGAGAAGATGGCGGAGATCGCTTCACTCTCCGTGAAGTGCAACGTTCCGGGCACGATTACGCAGTAGGGAGGGCCTCCGAAGTCGAGTCTCTCGATCGAACCGAATGCGCCTGCCTTGAAGGACGCGTCTTCGTTGCCGAGACGGGAGATGACCAGGCCGAAGCTCTCCTTCGAGAACACCCCCCTCTTCAGGTCGGTCTCCGCTTGGAGGAGTCCTCTGACGGCCATGCCTGGGTCTACGCCCTCCCCCGACTCGACGTCGTGCTCCAGCAGGAGGAGGGTGTGCTCCCCTCCGAGTAGGTTTCTCTGGACCGCTCTGTACACCCGGTCGAGATGATCCACGGTCTCCCGGGTCACCGTCATGGTCGACCCGAACTTGTAGTAGTGCAGACCCGAGGCGCTCGCCGCAGCGGAGGCTATCGACGCCGCGTGGAACACCCTGGTCTCGATCCCCGCCTTGATCGCCCTCACCCTTAGCTCGGTGTGCGTCGTCGCGACCATGGGGTCGCCGAGGACGGCGAGGACGACCCTCTTCGCGGACGCCTCGCCGAGTATGAACTCCCCGTCCTCGACGGTCCCCCTGTCCACGATTGTCGGGCTCCTGCCGGTGATCTCCACGAGCTCGGGGACCAGCCTTGTGTCGTGCGGGACCGTGTAGTACTCCAGAAGAAACAGGTCTGAGTCCCTGATCGCTGCGACCCCATCCACGCCGATCCCCCTCGAGCCCAGGCCGAGGCCGACGAAGCTAAGACGGCCCATGTGAGTTCCACTAGGAGCAAAGAATTGGAGCCCTGAAATAGTTTCCCCGCCGCCTCTACACCAAAAACGAGTGGGCCCAGCCACATTCTTATCTTCGAGTTTCTGTTAAGCTACCCTGAGCTCGAGAATGTTTTTAATTCCTAGTGATTCCCCTCGCCACCCGTGGGCCTGTGGCTCAGCCAGGTTAGAGCGCGAGCGATCAAAGCGGCTGGCTCTTAGCTAGCTAGTGGGAGTGACCAGCATGTCGTGGGAGGCGTTCAAGCGCCCACGAATTCGAATCCCACCAGGCCCGCACTAATTACTGTTAACATCTGGGCCCAAACTCCGCAAGGGGCGCTCGACGAAACCAGCGCAGAGCCGTTGATCCTCCCCTGAGACGCCGTCGGGTTGAGTGCAATGTTGGGGCTCCTCCCCAAATTGCGCCTTTGAGACTCGAGTTGTAAACATGCTCAATGCTATCCTTAATAGAATATTCCTGCAACGTCCGCCTTGATATCTTTGGTTTCCGCCGGACCGAGGATTTCCGCGGAAAGGCTTCTGCTTCTGGTTGCCGCGCTATCTTTGGTTGGGCTCTGCTTCTTGCCGTCCGGCGCCTTCGCCACCCGTGGGTGTTCTGGAACCTCTTGCACTGGACTTTCTCTCTCTATTTCCCCTGGCTCGGACCTAGCAGGGAGCATCTTCTCCATCACTACCGCGTCCACTTCCGCCCCCAGCACTCTGCTTTGGATCGTCGTTTTTCCGCCTGGCGGCGGAGGCGGTTGGTTCTGCGGGTCAGGTGACGGCGGTTGCGCCGCAAGCTCCTCAACAGGGCCTATTTCGTGTACCGTGCCTTACGGGGGTTCAGGTGGTGCCACCGGGTCAGGAGACTGTGCGGGCGTCCAGCCGGTCTGGTTTGTCGAGACTCAAGCCAAGACGTCAACGGAGTTAGGGGCTGATTGCAGTGCAGGCCTTGTACCACCGGTGAACCTCGAGGTAAATCCCGACGAGGGATACGGTGACACGGCTAAAACCGGTACTTACACCGCATACGCCTGCTGGACTCCAAGCGGCTCCTACGGCGTGGTGTATGACTCGTTCATAGTCGCGCTGCCACCGACAGTCACAGGCGTCTCTCCCACCGCCGGGCCAGTGGCTGGCGGGACCGTCGTGACAATCACCGGAGCTGACTTCGTCGGCGGCGTTACCGTCATGTTCGGCACCAATGCAGGGACCGACGTCTCGTGCTCTAGTACGACCAGCTGCACAGCGACTTCACCAGTTGGGGCTGCGGGCACCGTCGACCTGACCGTCACCACCCCTCAAGGGACGAGCGCGACCTCTTGGGCAGACCAGTTTTCCTACGGGCCACCGGCAGTCACAGGCGTATCTCCCGACACAGGACCCTCGACAGGCGGAACCGCCGTGACCATCACAGGGACCGCATTGACCTCCGATAGCACCGTCATGTTCGGCACCAATGCGGGGACCGACGTCTCGTGCTCCAGCTCCACCTCGTGTACGGCGACTTCGCCAGCTGGCACGCCGCTCGCCGCCGTCGACGTTACGGTCACCACTCCTGGTGGGACGAGCGCGACCTCGTCTGCGGACGAGTTCAGCTACGTGACCCTCCCCCCGACCATCCAGCTATCTGTAGGAGGATCTGATTGTAGTGGGAGCGCCTGCGACGAAGCATTCACAACTTCCCAAGGGTACACCCCACCGGTCGATCTGGAGTGGAGCGCGACTGCACAGGACTACCTTGGTGACGCTCTGACTCCGTCATGCACTCCGAGCCAAGGCTCCGACGCATTCTCCATCGGCGTCACCACCGTCCTCTGTACGGCCACTGATCAGTGGGGCAACACCGCCTCTGCCAGTTTCACTGTGACCGTCATCGTGAATACCCCACCGGTCGTCCAAGTTCCAAGTAACGTCATAATATACGCTAGCTCTCTTGGCAAGCCTACACCTTCCTACGTGACGGTGTCGGTCAGCGCCAGTGCGCAGGACGCCGTTGGTGACATCTTGACTCCGACGTGCACTCCCGGCCAAGGCCCAGAAGAATTCCCAATTGGAACCACGACCGTCCTCTGTACGGCCACAGACCAGTGGGGCAACACCGGCTATGCCTACTTCACGGTCACATACATTCAAAACGTGCCACCGATTGTCCAAGTTCCAAGCGACGTCACGTTCTACGCCAGCAATCTTGGTACGCCTCCACCCCCTTCTGTGGTGGTGCCATCTGGGGCCACTGCATACGACGCTATCGGTGACCCCCTGGCCCCATCCTGCAGTCCAAGTTCAGCCCCCATTGGAACGACCACCACCGTCCTCTGTACGGCCACTGATCAGTGGGGCAACACCGCCTCTGCCTACTTCACCGTCACTTACATTCAAAACGTGCCACCGATTGTCCAGGTCCCAAGCGACATTGTACTGTACGCCAGCACTCTTGGCAAACCCACACCACCCTCCGTGGTGGTGTCCTTCACTGCCACTGCTTACGACGCTATAGGTGACATCCTAACTCCATCCTGCAATCCGAGTCCAGGATACGAATTCCCAATTGGAACCACGACCGTCCTCTGTACGGCCACTGATCAGTGGGGCAACACCGGCCATGCCTACTTCACGGTCACATACATTCAAAACGTGCCTCCGATTGTCCAAGTTCCAAGCGACATTGTGCTGAAGACCAGCGAGTTTCCCCCTGGGACTCCACCCCCCTATGTGGTACCCTTCGAAGTCACTGCATACGACGCTATCGGTGACCCCCTGGCCCCATCCTGCAGTCCGAGTCCAGGCTCCTTGTTCTCCATCGGCATCACCACCGTCACCTGCACGGCCACAGATGCATGGGGCAACACAGCCTCAGCCTACTTCACAGTTACCATCATTCAAAACGTCCCTCCAACCATCACTGTTCCCAGCGACATAACGACTGACGCTGCAAGTCCATCTGGAGCTCCGGTTTCTTTCGCAGCCGCCGCATACGACATTGTTGGCGACCCTCTAACTCCATCCTGCAGCCCGAGTCCGGGCTCCTTGTTCTCCATTGGCATCACCACCGTCACCTGCACAGCCACTGATCAGTGGGGTAACACCGCCTCTGCATACTTCACTGTGACCGTCAACCCTTCCGTGTCCGTGACTTCGCTTGTCTCGCTCGTTGGCATAGACGTAGGACAGACTTACTCCTATTCGGTTACGGCTTCAGGCGGCTCGGGATCCTACACCTACGCTTGGACGATTCCTGCGAGCGACTCGGTCTCCTCCGGCTGTGGTACGTCCAGCAACTCGTGCAGCATAATCGGCGGTTTCGGAGGCACGGGTGCGGTGAGCGTCAAGGTCACCGATAACCTCGGAGAGAGTGCTTCGTCCTCCTCTTCCCTCGCGGTGTACGCTGATCCGACCGTCAGCGCTTCCCCTGCTTCTTCCTCCTTCTATGTCGGGCAATCATCGACCAACGCACTTACTGCGACGGTCACATACAAGGGATCTAACACCTACGTCGTCGAATGGTTCGTAAGTTCCAGCTCCTCTACCTGTACCGCGGCTGGCTCATCCCTTGGGTCAGGGACGTCGTTCACCCCAAGCACCATGTCCGCCGCTATAACTTGGTACTGTGCGGTCGTCTCTGACTCCGGCTTGCCTGGTTATGCAAGTGCCTCCAATGTCGTTGTAGTGAATGTGGATGTGATCAACACCGCGCTCTCGTCCGCCGAAATATCTGTGGGAAGCTCGACCTACGACACTGCTACCCTCGCAGGCGTGACAAGTAGCGCTGGGGGCACGGTCAAGTACGAGTACTTCACGAACGACGGGGCCTGCTCCACGACTGCGACGGGAACCTACACTGAAATAGTATCCAGTGGCACAGTCCCCAACTCCCCGTCTGTAACCTTCACCACCGCCGGACTCTACAGCTGGGAGGCCATCTACAGCGGAGATTCGAACAACGCTGGCACTGTGAGCGGTTGCGAACCCCTTTCTGTCGTGCCATCTACGAACGCACAGGCAGCGGCAGGGGCAGGAGCCATAACCGACGGCAGCCATGCGGCCTACTTCGGCCTTCTTGTTTACTACAGCTCGACCGGCAAGCTACAGGGTCTTGCGGTATACACCTATCTGACTTTGTGCTCCGGTCTCCCCTCGACCGTCTTCACGACGAGCACGCCAGGAGCCGACCTTTGCAGAGTGACGATGATAAGCGCGTCCCTGACATCACTCCTCGTCACCTCCACTTCTCCCCAGGCCTGCATCCAGGTCTCGGGAAGTGCGGCCGTAACCGTCACGGACCTCTCCAAAGGGAAGCAGGTCGGCTCATCCACGGGGTATTCCTTCACCATGCTCGCCTGCGCGGGGAGCGCCAAGACTGCTACCTTCGGGTTCGGTTTGTTTTCCGCCATTAATGACGCCACCATCCACAGCGTTGGCTATCCCACACAAGTGGCGCTCGCAGCGGGTGTTGTCCAGGTCTTGACCCAGGTCGCAACCACGACATCCGTATCCTGCACCCCATCAACGGGGACCGTGGGGGTCTCTCAGACGTGCACCGCCGCGGTCTCAAACGTCCCGTCATTCTTCGGGACCTCCCCTGGGGGCACTGTAACCTTCAGTGGGACCCTCCCGCCAGGGATGCCCAAGTCCTGCACTATGACCAGCGGAAGCGGGACAAGCAACAGCTGTTCAGTCACCTGGATCCCGGCTTCGGACTCCGAAGGGAGTTACTCCATCGTGGCGTCATACGGCGGCGATTCGACCCACGCCGGCTCGACCAGCTCTTCGACGACGCTGAAGATTCAGACGACAGTCACGACTACAGTTTCGTGCAGCCTCTCAGGCACCAGGGAAACGTGCACCGTGACCATAGCCAACGGAGACCCCAGCTACGACTCAAAGGCGACCGGGACCGTCACCTTCAGCGGAGGGCCGGCAGCAATGCCCACGACCTGCACCCTGTCCTCTGGGAGTTGTTCGGTCAGCTGGACAGTAGTGTCTGCAGCGACCTATACTGTCAAAGCGTCCTACTCAGGCGACACGACTCACGCTTCCAGCACCGGCTCGACAACGTTCACTACCTGACGACGTAACCACATTGAGGAAAAGAGATTGCGGTCGCCCCGGGGAAGAAGAATCCATTCAGGCATGAACCCCAGCCGGGGTGTACCTAGTTGCTGTTGACACGCCTGTCGTCCAAGAAGTCGAACCCGTAATAGGTCCGGGACCCGTTGAAATCGAATCCCCAAGGAAATTCTGGCCCGAGTCTGCACAGTAGACTGTGCGGGTCCACCAGGCCCGCATCCAATCAACTCGTTTCGAACTATGTCCGGATGACCAAACATGGCGCCGGGAAACCAGCTGGTCTCGCGCCGCTCTGGGCACCAGTAGCCTTTTTCTTCGGATGCCACAGCCGAACGGACCTTGCCAAAGCCTGCAGTGAACATCAGAGCGGCTCGGCTTTCGGACGCCGTCGCAATCGCCG
>DASPVO010000080.1:0-4410 GCA_035622335.1 Nitrososphaerales archaeon | reverse complement strand
TGGCCACGGCGTCATCAGCACCGATCTTTGCTGCCTCTCTGTTACCCTCCGCCACGTCTACGAAAGCGAGGCCCATTCTGGCCTTCACGAAAGTAGGGTTGTGTCTCAGCACCCTGTCGAACATCTCCCTTGCTTCTCTGTATCTCTTTGCCATGTAGTAGACCGTCCCGTAGTGGTCGATGACCCATGTGGCGGCCGGGTCCAGTTCGAAGGCCCTCGTCATCTCCGAGATCGCCTCGTCAAACCTACCTAGGGATGCCAAGACCCTGCCGTAGAAGTGGAGCGCGCTTGCCAAGTTAGGACTGAGGTCGATGGCCGTCCTGAGGCTCCCTTCCGCAGCGATGAAATCCCAGTCATACTGGAATGCGGCCCATCCCTTCGCGGCGTGCGCTTGCGCGAGCTTTGGGTCGAGCTTCAAAGCTGTCTCGATGCTCTCCTTCGCCTTCGGAAACGCCTCCTCGGCCGGCAGGATCTCTCCTCCAAGAGCGATGTAGCTCGACCCGATGAAGGAGTAAGCCAGCGCGAACTTGGGATCCTTACCCACGGCTTGTTTGAAATAGTCTATCCCCTTCATCATGTTCGACTGCGAACCCTTGTCGATCTCGTACAGCCCCTTGAGGAAGAGTAAGTTTGCCTCGACGTTTTTCGTCGGCGCTTCTCCGATCTCCTTCCTCTCGTCCGCGAGCAGCTCCACCTTCAGAGCATCGGCGACCTTCCCAGCGATGTCGCTCTGCACGGCGAAGATATCGGTCAGGTCCCTGTCATAGTTCTCGGCCCAGACGTGCCTGTCCTCCGTCGCGTCGATCAGCTGTATGCTCACTCTCGCGCGGTTTCCGACCTTTCGGACGCTGCCCTCCAGGATGGTGCCCGCGTTCAACTCCTTGCCTATGTCGGAGATCGGCCTGGGCTTGCCCTTGTACTGCATCACCGACGTCCTCGAGATCACGTTCAACTCCCTGATCTTGGACAGCGTCCCGATCATCTCCTCCGTCAGTCCGTCTGCGAAGTATTCGTCGCCAGCCTCAGGACTGAAGTTGTCGAAGGGGAGGACGGCGACCCTCATCCTCAGGCTTTCAGACATCTGCTCAGCTCCGGGCGAGTGCGAGGGGAGCACCCTGTATATTTCCATCGGGGCCTTCACGTTCTTGAGCTCGATAAGCCCCACCCTGATGAGCTTTGCGTCGACCTTCTTCTGCACGAAGTCGAACACTTGTCTGCTTATGCAGATTCCCCCTGGCTCAGCCAGCGGTTCTATCCTCGCCGCGATGTTCACGGCGTCACCGTAGACGTCACCGCCTTCGTGAATGACCTCGCCGACGTGTATGCCTATCCTGACCTTCAAGCTCTGACCTGGCACAAGACTCCTGCTGCCCTGTATTTCGAGCGCGCAACGGACCGCCTCCAGAGAGCTTGCGAACTCGACGAGGAAGGCATCTCCGATCGTCTTCACTTCGCGTCCTCCGCGTCGCTCGAAGACCGGCCTGAGGACCTCTCTGTGCTCTCTGAGCGAAGCCATGGTACCCTCTTCGTTGTCTTGGGTGAGCGAGGTGTAACCCACGATGTCCGTGAACATTATGGCCGCGAGTCTGCGTTCGCTCTCTGTCAAGAGATGCTTCTGGCCGGACGACTACGCTGAATGATAAAACCGTTGTTGAGTGTTCAGGTGGCCGTGACGGAAGAGAGCCAGGCATAACCGCCTTCCTCGTTGGAAGTGGAGGAGAACTTCGCCTCTCGGATGAAGTTCAAAGACCATCCCTTCTTGAAAGTATCTCTGATCTCGGCTTCCGAGACTCTCCTTGGCCCTCCCCAGTCTGTAGGCTCCTTGGTGCTGAAGCAGAGCATGAAGTAGGTCCCGCCCTTGTTCAGAGCCGACCTCAGGCTCTTCGCATACACGACCCTCTCTTGGTCGGAGAAGACGTGGAACAGCCCGCAGTCCGTGATCGTATCGAATCTCTCACCGAGCTTTTCGAGATGGAGGGCATCTCCCAACTTGAAATCAACGCTAATCCCGCGTGTTCTGGCCTTTTTCTTCGCCTTCTCGATGGCCCGGGGAGAGGAATCTACTCCAGTTACAGACATACCGAGGCTTGCAAAGTAGAGCGCGTTCTCGCCGGTCCCGCAACCGATGTCGAGTACTTTCCCATGGATCTTGCCCTCGTCTGCCAACCGAACGAACTCTCTCTGAGGTCGGCCAATGTCCCAAGGCGGAGTGCCCTTGTAGGCCTCGTTGAAGCTGAACTCGGCCGTGCCGGATTCACCCTGAAGTCTGGGTAGGAGCCTGGGCGGAGGCCGCTTGGTCACCCTGCGCCGGCGGCGGAGATTCTTCAGCCGGGACCGGCGCTGGAGCCGTCTGATCGTAGCTCGGGACTCCTCTCATGACGTGAGCAGCCACTATCATCACTACCGCTGCCACTATGAAAAGGTAGGCCCCGATGGAATAGCCCCAGTTCACCGTGGTGACGCCTACTACCGGGAACGTCTGGCTGGTGCTTCCTGCATACGGCCTGGAGGCGATGTCGTCGACCATCTGAATCACGCCTGAGGGGATGTTGGTGCCTGGCAGTAGACCCGAGGCGAACGGCACGAGCGAGGGAAGCTCGGCCATGAAAGCATAGATCACCAGGAGCGGTGTGAGAGCGGAGATGCCCCTTCTGATCAGTTTTCCGCCGAGCTTCTTTCCGCTCTTCACGCCAACTATGTCGAAGAAGAGCAGCACGAGACCTGCGACATAGATCACGGCGAACGGCACCTGGGTCGTGAACAGCGTGGTCAACCCGGAGGACGCGTCGCCCGTCCCTGTGAAGATCTGAACGTTGAGTCCAGTGATCCCGTTGACGCTCATCAGGGTGGTGCCCGCTCCGGCGAGCGGTCCAGCCTGCGAGGAAGCCGTGACGGTGTACCAAGGCAATACCAGAGCGACTATGGTGATCAGTATCCCGACCACCGCGACCAAGACTCCGACGCCTCCCTTGCCCCGGAGGAACCTACCGACGTAGAGGCCAGTCTTCCTCTTCATCCTGACTATGCTGAAGATCTTCCAGGCCGCCCTGATTATGACGTACGCTGCGAAGATGAGAAGGAAGTTGCCCGCGAGCTCCGCGAGGTCGAAGTACGTCCCGTTGACGGGAAGAGTCTGAGAGAGATATTCGTCCGGCTGCGCCCACCTTATCCCTCCCTGGTTGAAGACGGGCCCGAGCATCCCGGCGTCACCCTGAGCCACCTGGTCCGCCGTCCCCCAGTAGCCCCACCTGCCCGGAAAGTTGAGCCAGCTCTGGCTCGCCGAGACGTTACCCGGTTCTCCGAGCATCACGAGGTTGAGCATGTTCGGAGTTATCGTCAAACCGTTGGCGTTGACTATGTCGTCCTCGAAACCCAGCTCACCCTGGTAAGAGCGGAAGTAGTTGGCGTGAGACCCCTGCGCCACGTAGACCACTGGATGCCCCGAAGAGGTCTCGACGTCCGACCACGCGGCGTTCTCTCCTGAGCCGTGCTGAGACAAAAGGAGTCTTTCCGGCGTGCCGTTCGCGCTGAGGAAGACCTGTACCACCTCCAAGTCGCCCTGATGGTCGTTCAGCTGGCCGAGGTTGTAAGCGTAAAAGAGCCAGTACTGAATCACCGTTCCGTTTCCGGTGTTCACCTCGTGGACGTACGCGTAGTAACCGAGGCTCGTGGCCTTCGAGTCGTAGTCCGCCGCGATCGCAGCCGATGAGTTGAGCCTGTTCTCAAGGAAATAGTTGCTGTTGTTGAAGGAGCCTAGGTCGCTAGGGGTCGGGTCGGTGGAGATGAGCGTGTCGGACGTGCCGTTCGGGCCCCTCAGCATCAAGTTCGAGGAGTTGATGAGATAGTCGACGGTGGTCGGATAGAACTTCTCTCCCGCAGCGAAGTGCAGGACGGGCGCGTACTCGGCGGCGAGGGAAGAGCCACCCTCACCCTGGGCTGATGTCTGTCGCGGACTCGCCACCACGACGACTGCAGAGAGCAGCAGTATGACAAGAACCGGAAGGTAACGCGACATCGAACCCATGCGGTTCCGCACGGTTTCGATATAAGCTCGAGAATGAGCTCAGGAGACGACTTTCCTGAACTGATACAGGGTCACTGCGAACGTCACAAGGGCGATGGCGCCGGTGAGCAGGTAGGCATCGGCGACGGTTGTGAAATTGAGTCCACCGTTGAACAGCTCTCTTATGGCGTTGGCGACGTATGTGGCGGGGTTGTAGTCTGAGGCCGTCTGAGCCCACCCGGGCAGGAACGCCGACGGGAACATCGCAGTGCTGAGGAACAGGAGCGGGAGATAGATGAACCCCGAGACCGCGGAGAGAGTCTCCGTCTTGCGCGAGTAAATCCCCACCGCGAGGAAGAGCCCGGAGAACGCCATCTCGAATGCTGCAGTAGTGAGCAGCATCAGAA
>DASPVO010000079.1:0-18831 GCA_035622335.1 Nitrososphaerales archaeon | reverse complement strand
ATGTATCCGCCGTACGAGCCTCCCGCTATGGCAACTCTCTTGGGGTCGAGCTGAGGGTAGGCATCGAGCGCGTGGTCTAACCCTTCCATCAGGTCCTGGTAGTCTCTCGTCCCATACTTTCCCCTGATGTCGGCGAACTCTTCCGAGTAACCGTCGCTCCCCCTGGGGTTGAAGAAGAGGACGGCATATCCTGCGGCGACGAACGCCTGGAACTCGTGGAAGAATGAATTCCCGAAGCTCGTCTTTGGTCCCCCGTGGACGTAGAGTATGGCGGGAACTGACGCCCGCTTCCCCTTCGGAAGCATCACCCAACCGTCTATCTCCTGGCCGTCGCTCGCCCTGAACGGAAGCGGCTTCGGGGTGATTATCTCAAGCTCGGCCTGCGCAGAGGAATTGACGCGAGTCAGAGCGGTCTCCCTCTTCCTCTCCTTTACGAACAATTCCTCGGGGTGAGTTGCGTCCATCGAGACGAAGACGACCTTCTTCCTGAAGACATCATAGCCTTCGACGCTCCTCTCGCCTCCCACGACGAGCTCGGTCGTTCCTCCGGGCGCCGTCCTGTAGAGCAGCGCTGAAGGCCCGTCCTGTTCCACGTAGTAGATCCAGTCTCCTTCCCATAGTATCCGTTCGGGGCCGTGTGCGGATGCCCTCACGTCGCTGTTGAGAGTGTTTGCCTTGTTCCTGTCAGTGTCTTCGATCCTCTTCAGCCGGGGTGCCGAGACGCTCGTGACCCAGACGTGGTTGTTGGAGGAGAATCCCGCGGGCAAGTCTGACCCCATCACGGCGAGCTCAGAGTCGTCCGGAGACCACGCCACGGAGTGGAATGAAGCCCTGTTCCGCGAGAGTTTCCTCACCTTACTGGTCCCGACTTGGAGTACGAAGACGTCTACCAGGTAGGGTCTGTCGTCGTCGGTCGAAGCGAGGTAGGCTATCCTACGGCCGTCGTGGGAGAGAGCGTAGTCCACCACGTCGATTTCGCCTCTGGTGACCTGCTTTACCTCGCCCCCCGCCGCTGGGACGACGAACAGGTGCTTCCGCTTGTAGTAAGTGAAGCCGATTCCGTTGAACCAGAATCTCCATCTTCGTATCACCCTGACATCGTCCTTCTCCTCCTGGCCCGCCCAAGATAGGAAGTAGACGCTCTTGGAATCGGCCGACCACTCCGGCCGCTCGACCCCTTCCTTGCTCTTGTAGAGCATCTTCGCCTCTCCGCCGCTGGCTCGAATCGTGTAGAGGGAGGAACCCCTCTCCTCCTTGCCAAAGTCACGCTTGGAGATGAAAGCCAGGGAACCACTATCTCGCGACCATACTGGGTCGGAGTCTCTGCCTCCCGCGGTGAACTTCGTTAGCCCCTTGCCGTTTGAGGCCGCCAGATAGACGTCAGAGTTGTAGACGTTTTCGTCCAGGTTAGCCTGCCTGAGTGAGAACGCGATTTTCTTTCCATCGGGCGAGAACCGGGGTTCTGAGAATGCCTTGTAAAGCGCAAAGTCTTCGGTCCTTACGGGCCTCGGCACGCGCAACCACGCTCTCACGAGAATCTTATGTGTTGCTGGAACGATTATTATGACGCCACTACCTGAGAGGTACCCTTGGTCGCGTCGGAACTGGTCGTCGTCGGATCATTCCTCCTTGCGTTCAAGGCTGTTCTCCTCGAAGGAAGTGAGGTGGCGATACTGTCCGTTGCGACCGTGAAGCAGCTTGGCCGCGACAACGTCCTCTTCGGAGTCATCGCTGGGGGGCTCGTGTCGCTCTTCCTCTTTTTGGCCGTCAGGCAGTTGTTCGTCCTCCTTCCGGAGATAGCGATTGATGTCGCGACCGCGGCCGTGCTCTACTACTTCTCGTTCAGGTTTCTGAGGGCGTTCAGAAGATACTACTTTGGGAAGCGGTCCTTTCGAGACAAGATGGCCAGGTTGGAGGCGGAGGTGGTGGAAAAGGGGATGAGAAAAGTGGACGAACGCCCCGAAGAGACACCGCCGTTCTCAGTCGCTAGCTCGGCGCCCGTTTTCGCGATCACCCTGACGGAGGGTTTCGAGGCATCCCTGGTGTTAGCCGCAGCTGGAGCGTTCGACTTCGACTGGACGATGATTGGGGCACTCACCAGCATCTCGGTCCTGGTGGCAATCTGCGCGGTCTCGTACGACTACTTGCTGAGGGTCCCAAGGTGGGCATTGGACATCATCGCAGGATCTGTACTATTCACGTTCGCAACCGTGTTTCTTGTGACTGGTCTGCTGAGTTCGCTATGAAGACCAAATGGAACGATTCCAGGAACTTGCAGTCTCTCTGTTATCTGGGGTCCTTCTGATCCTCAGTGACTCTCTTCCAAGCGTACAGCACGTGTTCAGAAAACCGCCGTCCGTGCACCTCGACGGGATTCTCTCTTGGCGGCAAAACCAAGACATGGTTAAGGAATGGACCTCCGACGTCGGACGCCCGCTTAGACTTGCATGTAAAGCGGTAGCGTACCAGTTTGTCCTTCTCTAACGCCATTCAGTCCATCCTCCTTGATCATTTCGAACCAGTTTGTTGATGCATGGTTTCGAAGAGACTCTCGGACGGAGCGGGATGGGGAAGGTGCGCACCCGCCTTGCCTGATCATCCCATAGTGCTAGGTGAAGCGATGGCAAGCTCGCGACCTCCGATTCGCACTTCGCCCAAAGCAAGTAGAGACCTGTCAAATGTCACAAAAGTCCCAACCTTGCTTGAAAGAAGATAAGATGCAAGGATTAGAGCGTCTCTGCCTCCAAGCCTATGCCTGGCCGCGAGCCTTAGTCCCCGCCTGACTGTCCTCTTGTCTATGGGCAGGGTCAGCGCAAGGTCGAGGTAGTCCAGTAGCAGCCTAACTGTTTGTTTGGGGTCCGTTTTGAGTTTGAAGACCGCGGCGTGATAGGTCTCGTGAATGACCGTCGGGTTCACAGCATTCCTCCTGCCGATCAGGAGCCTTGTCTTGTTGTGATCGGGATGTTCGTCGACCAGGAAAGCCAACAGAACGTTGGAGTCTATTCCCAGATACTCTTGATCTCTTCTGGAGTTGGCCAATGCTGTGCCTTGCTTCCTGTTTTACCCAATGCACCGTAAATGTCTGAGAGCTGTTTTGCGCCTCTTCTCTTGAGGAGCACCGTCTCAGAGCGCTACTTTGCTGTTATAGCCATTGCGTGAAATATCCTTCGACAATTAAGACTGAATCATATCTCTCAGGGCCCTGCTCATGCTTCAAAATGGCTGTGATAGTGCTCTTCGAATCCTTGCGACTTGCTGCAACCAAAAGGCTCCACTGCTAGATCCCGCACGCATCCGAGTTTGTTCGGTGGTTCCAAAAGAACCTATTTGGCAATGCCCCGGGCGGGATTTGGACCCACGTCGCCAGCTCGAGAGGCTGGCATGCTTGACCGGGCTACACCACCGGGGCAGGAGCACAGCCGGGCATCTGGAGCGAAATTAAGCTTTGAGCGGCTCAGAAGTGCAAAAATCAGGCGTTCTGCTTCAGAACGGCCTTTACGGCCAGCTTGATGTCGGAGGGCTTGACTGTCTTTCTACCTGCATGAGCAGCCAGTTCCACCGCCTGCTTGGCTATCTGCAGCCCTAGTGACTCCAGCTCCGTCCTGAGCTCGACCGCCGCGTCGTCACCAACTCTCTCCGCTCCAGCCTTCTTGATGACTCTGTAAACGGCCGCTAGTCCAAATTCGGAACTGGACATGGCTTTACTGGTCGGCAAGCCAAGGATAAAAACCTTTACCGAAAATCGCCAAGAGGCCGGCCTCTTTCGCTCTCTCGATTCCACGGTTCACCTGAATACCGAAAAGAAGTCTGGAAAGACCCATGCTGGGGTCAAAAGACGATATTCGAGACACAACTGCAGCAGCGGGCTAAAATATCACTTCATGTTTGGCCAGCATATGCGCTTCGTCGATATGCATGTCCACCTGTCTGACTATGGCGACGAAGAGCCCCTTCTGACCTATTCACATGCATCGGAAACACTGCTTGTGGCGGCCGGAATCGACGAGTCGACATCGGAAAGCAGTCTCCGTATGGCAGCGAGTGATCCTGGAAGTGTCAAGGCGTTCGTCGGGGTCCACCCTTCAGAAGCGGATTCAGCAACGCTAGAGTGGTTGCCAAAGGCGGCCCAGATAGCCTCTGGCATAGGGGAAGTCGGTCTCGACCCCAAGTACTCAGGAATCGGGCCCGGCACTGCTCAGATGCGGACGTATCAGGAGCAGCTGGAAATTGCCGAGAGATTTGGTCTACCGGTCCAAGTACATACGCGGGACGCGGAAGTCAGCTGCCTCGACGTCCTATCCACCCTCAAGCTCCCCTCCGTGCTTCTGCACTGGTTCGAGGGAGAGTCATTGGCGTCGCTGACGGCGTCGAGGGGATACTACATCTCCTTTGGCCCAGCCTTGCTGTACTCCAAGAAGGTGAGGAGGATCGCGGAATCCTACCCTGACGAACTCACTCTGACAGAGAGCGACGGCCCCGTCTCGTTCAAGGCCATTGGGGGAGCGGGTGGGCCCTATCTGATTCCCAGCGTCGTCAACGGGCTCGCGGAAGCGAAGGGGAGGTCCTTTGAAGAAACTAGACTTTCTGTCTCAAGGAACGCCGATAGGTTCCTGAGCGCGAGGAAAGGTTAATCACTCTACCCACTTGGGGTGGTTCGGATTAATGGACAAGATCAGAAGCATCTCTGAGCAGGTTTTGAAGAGATACCCGGGTACGTTCGGCTCGGACTTCGGCCAGAACAAGGAAGAGCTGGAGAAGCTCGCGATAATCCCGTCGAAGCAGCTGAGAAACCACATAGCGGGATACCTCGCGAGGACGCTGAAGGAAGAGAAGCCCGAACCTGGTCAGGACGAGCCGAAGGGCGAGTAGTCCTGTCCGCCGACGCGGGACATGTGAAGGTCGGCCTCAGACCGGTCGACGCGCTGCTTCCTCACGAGGAGACCATCCCCGAGCATCTACGCCGACTAAAGGCTCAACTCACGAAGGAAGGTGAGCAGAAGGACCCCCTTATCGTCGACTCAGAGAGAGGAATTGTGCTGGACGGGATGCACAGACTGGCCGCGTTCAGGGAGATGGGTATAGAGTACGCGGTCTGCGGACTGGTCGAATACAGCTCGAGCTCCGTCAAGCTGTTTCGCTGGGTCAGGAGCATAAGGGCGGAGGGGTCTCATCAGCTACAGCACGCTCTCGAAGCGTTGGGGAAGTGGAGAAGCGCGGGGATCTCAGAGTCATTTGAGGCGGTGGAGGCCGGCAGCGCCCCACTGGCCATCCTCCGCTCTGGCGGGTGCCTCCTCTTTGACCCAGACGGGAAACGAGCCTCGCCCTTCGAACTCATCAGGAGCCTGGACGCGGTCGCTTCGAGCATGGGTTGGCGCGAGACCTTCGTCGCCGAAGAGGATATCGACGTGGCCCTACAGGAGAAGGAGAATGCCCTGCTTCTGGTCCCCGCTCTCACTAAGCAGGACGTGGTCAGGGCTGCGACGACGGGTGACCTTCTCCCCCACAAGACGACGCTCCACGTGATCGAACTCCGCCCTGTCGCGATCAACTTCCCTCTGAAGGAGCTGAGGAGCAAGAGCCCTCCTGAGGAGCTGCTGAAGAGAAAGCTGTCGTCCTCCGCAGGAAGGATACTACCGAGCAACTCAACCTATGGCGGTAGAAGGTATAAGGAAAGGCTGATGCTCCTCTCGACGGCTTGATCTTCGTTCGTTGCGTCGGCCACATAGGGACGAGTGTGGGAAAGGAGGAGTTCCAGGTAGATGCGGAAGGTCTCTCATTGGGCGAGTTGGTGGAGATGGTCAGGGGGATGTGTAAGGAGCCCGAGCCTGGCTTCGACCGGTTCAACACCATAGCGATGGTGGAGGAGGGGGAGGCCTTCGTCGCGGCAGCTTCTGGGGAGAGGCTCAAGGCGGGACAGAAGGTCGTCCTGATACCCTTTTCGCACGGAGGTTAGAGGCGCAAGACGCCGACCCGGTGCTACCTTGCGGGACCTGAGGTGGAACTCGCCGAGCTTAGGAGGAGGCACACCGACCTGGCCATCCAGGCGGTCAGGCCGGGTTGCATCGAGAACGAGACCCTAGGCGAGATGCTCGGAGAGCAGACAGCGATGGCCAAGAAGACGGGAGCGCTGCTTGCGAAGACGCCCGAAATCGACCTACTCCTCCGGGTCGCTGGCACTCGACAGATCTCTGAGGCTATCAAAGAGATAGGAACGAGGCGGAAAGAAGGTCAAACGATCTTGGCCCTCGGTGCGGAGAGAGACCTCTCCGAGCTAGAGAAGGAGACGGGCATTAGGGGGAGGGTGAAGAGCAGGCCCCTGTCAGAAGAGGAGCTCGACAGGGTCGAGAGGGCCGCACTGCTCTCGGTGGGCTGAGGCTAAACCGCTCTCTTCAGCTTGGCGATGCTGATGACCTCGTCAGGCGATACCACGGAGACGCCCGTGTATTCTCCGAAGATCTGGATGAATACGATCTTGTCGGGCGAGTCCAGGTCGACGTCTCTGTCGACGATGTCGGCCACAGCATCGATGAGCTGCTTGTTGGTATAGGGGGAGTCCCTCGATTCGATAGTAATCCTGAACTTCTCCCCCTGGTCTATGCCCGTTGAGAGCTCCTTTACCGCGCGTGAAATCTGCTCGAGCTGTGTGTCGACCACCTTGCTGACTGGTATGACCCTCATTATGTACCTCACCCTGAAGGGCTCCGACTTCACAAAGTCAGAGAGGAAGGTCATCAGCTCCTTGGGCTTTTCCACCTCCACCTCTACGATGCCGTCGTAGGAAGACCTCTCGAGGGAGACCTTTCTGGCTCCAGAAAGCAGCGCGATCTCCTTGAACTCGGCAGAAGCCTTTGCCTCCAGCCCCTTTGCAGAGGTGACGACGAGGTTCAAGTCGAAATCACTCTCTTCTCCCCGACCGGCTTCTTATCCTTTAAGGGGACGACGGCGACTTTCGCCAATCGGAGAGGTCTACGGCGCCCGCGCGTAGGACCTTGAGCTCGTCACCGACCACAGAGACCACCGTCGACTCCTTCCCTCCAAGTGCTCCCCCGTCCAGCACCATGTCCACAGCTTCTCCGAGTTCAGTCATCGCCTGGTCGGCGGTCCTACACGATGGCGAACCCGAAGTGTTAGCGCTTGTCCCGGTCAGAGCTCCACCCGAGACATTCAACAGTTCGACGCACTTCTTGTGGGCAGGGACCCTCACGCCCAGGGTGCGAGAACCCTGGTGGATCCCAATCGGCAGCTCAGTCTTCATCGGGGCGACCACGGTCAGCTGCCCCGGCCAGAACCTCTCTGCAAGTTCCCTCCCCATGCTTCCCAGTTCGACGAGCCCCTCTGCCTGGTCGAGCCCGGCGCAGAGCACGGGTATCGGCTTCGGGCCCCTTCCCTTCGCAGACAGGAGGCGTTCGACCGCTTCGACGTCCGTTGGTATGGCGCCCAGTCCATACACCGTGTCTGTGGGGTACACCACGAGGCCGCCAGCCTTCAATACACTCGCTGCCTCGAGGATTGACGCGTCGTCGATTCCGACCTTCCTCGCCGTCATATCATCTCGATGCGCAGACAATCTTTTATACCATCTTCGAAATCGCGCACGCCGTTCGTATTGTCCCAGGAAGACCAAGAAGTCGATGACGACTTGGACGAGGACTTCGAGGACGACGGCTGGGAGGAAGACTCCGACGATGACGGTTTCTGAGCTTCGTTAGGCGACGCCTTTTAGACACAGGTCGGGCAATCCTATCCCGTTGAAGACGCTCATAGTTAACCTCAAGAATTATCCAGAAGCCTTTGGAGAGAGAGCCGTAGAGATTGGAAGGGAAGCGGCGCTAGCCGCGAGGTCGGCTCGCATCAGGACCGTCGTCTGCCCTCCGCACCCCATGATCTCCTTGCTCGCGAGAATGAGAGGTGTGACTGTCTACAGCCAGTCGCTAGACTTCGCGAAGACCGGGGCGAGCACCGGAGCGTTGGTGGCTGAAGCGGTCAAGGCCTCCGGGGCGAAGGGGACATTGCTAAACCACAGCGAGGCGAGGCTGTCGAGACAGACGCTTTCGAGGACTGCAAAGAGGGCAAGAGAGGCCGGGCTGGAAGTCTGCATCTGCGCGAAGAACGTGAGCGAAGCGAAGGCTGTGGCAGAGCTCAGACCGGACTTCGTCGCGGTCGAGCCCACCGAGCTCATAGGGACGGGGCTCGCCGTTTCCAGAGTAAGACCCGACGTCGTGAGGCAGACCGCCGAGTCACTGAGATCGATCGGCTTCAGAGGGTCGGTCCTTTGCGGAGCGGGGATCGTTGACGGAGCCGATGTGAGAGCAGCGGTCTCGCTGGGGGCAGAAGGAGTCCTAGTCTCCAGCAGCGTCGTCAAGGCGCAAGACAGGAAGGCGAAGATTCTCGAGCTTGCGAGAGCCCTCGGCGACGGCTGAACCAGAAACTCGTAAATATGCGACAAAAGGCGCGCCCACATGAGTCAGTCGAAGCCCAATCCGTTCGACAACGCCCGTGAGCAACTAAAGATCGCGGCTGAGCACCTTAAACTGGAAGAAGGGATCCACCAGATGCTGTCCTATCCAAAGCGGATAGTGGAGGTATCTCTACCCGTCAGGATGGACAGCGGCGAGACGAAGGTCTTCACCGGTTACAGGATCCAGTACAACGACGCGAGGGGGCCCTCGAAGGGAGGGATAAGGTACCACCCGAACGTCAGCGCGGACGAAGTGAAGGCGCTCGCCTGCTGGATGACGTGGAAGTGCAGCGTGGCGGACATACCCTTCGGCGGGGCCAAGGGGGGAGTGATCTGCGACCCCAAGGCGATGTCGAAGCAGGAGCTTGAGAGGATGACTAGGAGGTACGCCGCGGCGATCTCTGACTTCATAGGACCCTACAGAGACATTCCCGCTCCAGACGTGTACACCAACGCCCAGGTGATGGCGTGGATAGTCGACACATACAGCGCCCTCAAGGGTTACATGGTCCCGGAGGTCGTAACGGGAAAGCCCATCGCGCTCGGAGGCTCGCTCGGGAGAGACACGGCGACCGGAAGGGGGGCTGTCTTTTGCACACGAGAGGCCGCCAAGAACAAGAAGTGGGACATGAAGAAGCTCTCCTTCGCCGTGGAGGGATTCGGCAACGCGGGCTCAAATTATGCGGACCTCATGCAGGAATATGGCTCGAAGATGATTGCCGCGAGCGACTCCAAGGGAGGGGTGATGAGCAAGAAGGGGATAAACGCCAAGAAGCTCCTCGCTCACAAGGAGAAGACGGGTTCAGTGGTCGGGTTCGAGGGCACGCAGGAGATATCCGACGACGAGCTCATCCAGCTCGACGTGGACGTCGTCTGCCCAGCGGCTCTCGAGAACGCGATCACCCCGGAGATAGCGAAGGGAGTCAAGGCGAAGATGATAGTGGAGTGCGCCAACGGCCCGACGACTCCTGAGGCGGACAATATCTTGGACGCGAACCACGTCTTCTTGGTCCCGGACATTCTCGCAAACTCTGGAGGGGTCATCGTCAGCTACCTGGAGTGGGTCCAGAATCTGGAGAGGGTCAGCTGGTCAGAGCAGGAGGTAAACTCCAGGCTTGAGCAGAAGATAACGGGAGCCTTCAAGGACGTCTACGCGACAGCCAAGAAAGACGGTAGTTCGATGAGAACGGCGGCGCTCGTGGTGGGCGTAGGACGCGTGGCCGACGCGATCAGAACTCTGGGCATCTGGCCTTAGGACCGAGACAGAGCCGATTCGAGCTCCTTCACGACGGAGGGGCTGCCCAAGTAAGCGGGAGATGTCTCGGCCAGGGTCTTCGGCGCCAGGTCGAGCAGATTGCCCTTCCCATCGCTCGAATATCCACCCGCTTGTTCTGTTATGTATGCGACGGGCGCGGTCTCGTAGAGAATTCTGAGCTTGCCCTCGGGTCGCTTTTCGAGCGAAGGATACGCGAAGATGCCTCCCTTCTTCATCACCTGATTGTAGTCGCCCACGAAAGTGCCGCAGTACCTCAGCTTCATCCCTCTCTCCTCCAGCGACTCCACGAACTCCCTTACTCCCACCGTCCACTCCTTGCGGAGGCCCCCGAAACCGTAGACCTCCGCCCGGTCCGGAATCATGACGTTCTCGTCCATCAGCTCGAAGGCGTAGTCGGACTTTTCCCGGACAGCGACGAACCTCGCGACCCCCTTGCCGAACGAGGCCGTGAGCGTCACCATCGTCCCGTAGGTCACGAAGGCCGCCCCGATCAGGTTTCTCCCCGAGCACGGGAGGGCGTTCGAGTAGAATCCGAATATGCTTCCGACCGGGTTGTTCGTGTCGACGTTAGAGGATCCATCCAGAGGGTCCATCGCAACAGAGAGAGCGCCCCTACCCGTTGCCTTCGTCGCCATCTCCTCTGACGCGACCTCCCCCACCGAGCCCGAGGCGAGGAGAGCCTTCACGAAGGCGTCGTTGGAATATACGTCGATGGCGGTCTGCTTTTCTCCCGAGGGATTGATCGCGGGGAGGAGCCCGCTGTTGAACGGTATCTTCTCCCAGACGTCCAAGCAGGCCGAGGCGATCGACCTTGTCGCGTTGCCAACGTCTTCGGGCGCGCGCTCCTGCAGAAAGTCGTCAAGGTACAATCCCGAGAAATCGAGACGGGACGACCATTTAGCCGTGATGGTGCGGGGCGTTCCGCACGGGCATCGTTAAATATCCTGAAGCGCGGCTCGGGCAGAGATGAAGAAGGAGAGGATGGCCCCCTTCCTGAAGAATGGGAGGGGAATGCTGCTCGCCTACGACCAGGGCCTCGAGCACGGACCTTCGACCGACTTCGACGAGAGGAACGTCGACCCCGCGTTCGTGATGGGAGTCGCTTCGAAGTGCGGCTTCAACGGAGTGGTCTTCCAGAAGGGGGTGGCCGAGAGGTTCTACGACGGCAGCGTCCCTTTGATCGTCAAGCTCAACGGGAAGACCGCCCTACCCAAAGGCGAACCGATCTCGAGACAGGTCTGCTCCGTCGAGCACGCGGCTTCGCTCGGCGCGAAGGGCGTCGGCTACACGATCTACCTGGGCAGTTCGATGGAGGCCGAGATGCTCGGTGAGTTCGGAAGGATTCAGGAGGAGGCCCACGACAGAGACCTCGCTGCCATCGCTTGGGTGTACCCTAGGGGCTCTGCCGTCCAGAACGATTCTTCAAAGGAAATCGTCGCTTATGCCGCCAGACTCGCGCTAGAGCTGGGGGCGGACGCCGCGAAGATAAAGTACACTGGCGACTCGGAGAGTTTCTCATGGGCGGTGAAGGCTGCTGCCGGTGTCAAGGTCTTCATGTCGGGGGGCCCGAAGGCGGCGACGGACGAGGGGTTCCTGGACCAGGTCAGGGGGGTGATTCGAGCCGGCGGTACGGGGGTCGCCGTGGGAAGGAACATCTGGCAGAACGATGACCCGGCTGCGATGTCAGAGCGCTTGAAGAGGGTCGTCTTCGGAACCTAGTCCCGAGACTGAACTTTAAAATCCGGTCGGGGGAAGCCGCCCAGCCTTGGACTCCGGTTTCATCAAGTTCCTTGAAGAGATAGGCAAGCACGATACATCCTTTGCGGGAGGGAAGGGCGCGAACCTGGGAGAGATGCATCGCTCCCACCTCCCCGTTCCTCCGGCGTTCGTGGTCACGACCAAGGCATACGAAATGTTCCTACAGGCCAATGGGCTCAACGAGAGGATCCCCGGCATGCTCCAGGGTCTGGAGTTCGACAACGTCGATAGGTTAGAATTGGGCGCCGCGGTGATAAGGAAGCTCATCGTCTCGAGCCGGATCCCCGTCGGGCTGGGACGCGAAATAGACTGGGCGTACGGTGAGCTCTGCAGGCGGTGCTCGTCCAAGGAGCTCCCCGTGGCTGTGAGGAGCTCCGCAACCATGGAGGACCTGAGGGAGGCTTCGTTCGCCGGCCAGCAGCTGACGCTGCTCAACGTGAAGGGGGAATCTCAGCTCAAGTCGGCCATCAAGCAGTGCTGGGCGTCTGTATACACCGCGAGGGCGGCATTCTACAGGGCGAAGCGAGGCTTCGGCTTCATGGCGATCCCCACGGCGGTGGTGGTCCAGAAACAGGTGATGAGCGAAAAGGCCGGAGTGGGATTCACGGTCCATCCCATGACGGGGGACCGAGGCGTGGTCGTCATCGAGGGCGGATTTGGACAAGGGGAGGAGATCGTATCAGGCAAATTGACTCCAGACACCTTTGTCCTCGACAAGAAGACGGGGAAGGTCATCGAGCAGAGGATTTCGAAGAAGACGAGGATGTCCATCGCGAGCGCGGAGGGTTCTGGGCTGGTGGACGCGGCAGTGGCCGAGGCGCTTCAGGAGAGGCCCGCTCTCAAGCCCTCGGAACTCGAGGACCTCAGAAGGCTAGGGCTACTCCTCGAGCAGCACTACCAATATCCCCAGGACTTCGAGTGGGCAGTCGAGAGGGGGAAGATTTTCCTGGTGCAGACCAGGGCTGTCACCGTCATCGCTAAACCTACGGGCAAGCAGGAGGCCGTGACCGGGACCCCGATACTGAAAGGACTGGGCGCGTCTCCAGGAGTCGGACGTGGGCCCGTCAAGCTCGTGACAGACCCATCGGAGCTGGGGAAGATCGAGAAGGGAGACGTGATGGTCACGAAGATGACAACCCCGGACTTCGTCCCGGCGATGCTCAAGACCGCAGGGATAGTCACCGACGAGGGGGGGATGACAAGCCACGCGGCCATAGTGAGCAGAGAGCTGGGAGTACCCTGCGTCGTCGGCACTGGGAGGGCGACTTCTGTGCTCTCCGGGGGGACGACAGTCTCCGTGGACGGCTCGAGGGGTCTCATCTTCTCGGGCGAGATTGCCACCACCGGTCAGGCGGAGAAGCTCGCGAAGGAGATAGCCGAAGCGAAGAAGCTCAAGACGAAGACCAAGGTATACATGAACCTCGGCGTCCCCGAGAAGATCAAGGACTACGCGGGCATCCCGTTCGACGGGATCGGCCTGATGCGGGTGGAGTTCATCATAGCGAGTTACGTCGGCCAGCACCCGCTTCACCTCATCGAGACGGGGAGAGGCTCCATCTTCGTGGACAGGCTAGCGGAGGGCATCGCCACCGTAGCTCAGCAGATCGCCCCCAGACCGCTGGTGGTGAGATTCTCGGACTTCAAGTCGAACGAATACAGGGAACTCGAGGGCGGAGAGAAGTTCGAGGACGAGGAGGCGAACCCGATGATAGGCTGGCGAGGGGTCTCGAGGTACATCGCCCCTGAGTACGCGAAGGCGTTCGAGCTCGAGCTGGCGGCAATCAAGAAGGTCAGGGAGAAGATGGGACTGAAGAACGTCTGGGTCATGCTCCCGTTCGTCAGGAACACGTGGGAGGTCAAGAAGTGCGTGAAGATGATTGAGAAGTCAGGCCTCCAGAGGGGCCCCGACTTCAAGGTGTGGCTCATGGCTGAGGTACCCTCGATCGTCTTCATGGCGGAGGAATTCGCCGAGCTCTGCGACGGGTTCAGCATCGGTTCGAACGACCTGACCCAGCTCACGCTCGGGATTGACAGGGACTCTACGAGGCTCGCCAACCTCGGTTACTTTGACGAGAGAGACGAGGCAGTGAAGAAGGCGATCGCGATGCTGATCAAGGGTGCCCACTCCAAGGGAGTGACCGTATCCATCTGCGGCCAGGCTCCCTCCGTCTACCCTGAATTTGCAAGGTACCTGGTGCAGCTTGGAATCGACTCGATGTCGGTGAACCCAGACACTGTTGCGAAGACGAGGAAGCTCGTCTACGAAGCAGAAAGAGCGCGTGGCAAAGCCGCATAGACACTGGGCATCAGGCGGAGTAGACGCCAGTTGCCTCGACGGGCGTGAGGCAGTCTACTGCTACGAACCCGCAGCTGAGACAAATGGCGAGCACCTTGGGTACGAGTGAGAGGTTCTTGATGTAGTCCCAGTCCAGCTCGCGGAGGTCGTCTGGGAAGACGACGGGAGGGACCTCTGGAAATGATAGAGCCGTCCCGCAGTTGGGGCAGTTCTTGCTGATCAGAGCAAGGGTCGAACTGGGGCTCGCCTTGACCATGAATTCGTAGGGCTCGGTCTCGGTTAAAAACCTGACACGGTCACTTCTTCAGAAGCCGCCAGGACATCACGATCCCCAGGCCCGAGAAGAAGACCGCGAAACCGAGCACCACCGTGATGTCGACCCAGAGGGCGTTGATGCCCGTGGCGCCTATCAGCATCTGCCTGAGCGCGTCGATCGCGTAGCTCACCGGGTTGACCCTGACGACGCTCTGGAGCCAAGCCGGCATGATGGCGATCGGGAAGAGCGCGTTGCTCGCGAAGAGCAGCGGAAGGTTGAGAAGGTTGATGATCGCCATCTGCGTCTGCCAATTGCTCGACCGGAGAGAGAGCATGACGAAGAGGCCCGACAGACCCATCGCGACGAGGAAGATGACGCTGAAGGCGCCGAGCAGACCCAGCACTGATAGGTTGCTCGTCTCCATCCCGAGCCCTATCCCGATGAGGAGCACCACCGCAGCCTGAGCCAGAGACCTTATCACGCTCTGCAGTATCTTGCTCATCACTATAGCGCCCCTGCTCACGGGCGTGCTCAGCGCCTTGTTCATGAAGCCGAACCTCCTGTCCCAGACGACCGACATCCCGCTGAACGCCGAGGTGAACAGCACGATGAAGACGAGCATGCCGCAGACGAGGTAGGAGAAGTAGCTCGTCGTCCCGAAGTACTTCAGGAGGACGGCGTTGGCCACCGAAGGGGGAGCTCCGCTCCCGGTGATGAAGCTGCTGAAATTAAGCGCCTTTCCGAACAGTCCCATCCATATGACGGGCTGGACTAGCGATATGATGAGTTGGTAGGGGTTCGTGTACCACTTCCTCAGGTCCCTTTGGGTGAGCGCCCACAGGCCGTGAATCGGGCTGGTGTCGAGCTTCGGACCCTCCGACCAGGACTTCGCCTCTCCTGCCTGCCCTCTCCTCTCCTGCACGACCTGTCCCTCGGTTGCCATGGTGGTAGATTTCTGATCGCTGGGTTCTGGTCTCGACATGTGTTCAGCGCCTCGCTGTGCTCATGGTCCTTCTCTGGCTCATCATGGACCACTTGTCACCCTCTTCGTCTCTCAGCGTTCTCCCGGTCAGCTCCAGATAGGCTTCGTCGAGCGTCGGACGTGTCAGCGAGATCTTGGTTACGTGCAAGCCCTTCGTCCTTATCGCGTCTATGATTTGGGGAGAGACCTCTTCGCCGTCCTCGGCCTTGATGCGATAGTCGTTGCCGTTCTTCTTCACTTCCTTCACCTTGGGGATCGAGGAGATAGTAGCGCTGAGGTCGGGCTCCAGCTCCTTCACTCCCACCACGATTATGTCTCCTCCCACGACTGACTTCAGCTGTTCCGGAGTCCCTATCTTGATTATGTGGCCGTGGTCAATCACGGCTATTCTGTCGCAGAGAGAATCTGCCTCTTCCAGGTAGTGAGTCGTCACGAACAAGGTCATGTGGTACTCCTGCTTGAGCGTCCTGATGTACTTCCAGACCGCGGCGCGGGTCTGGACGTCCAGCCCCAAGGTCGGCTCGTCCAAGAAGAGCAGTTTAGGATAATTGATGAGCCCGCACGCGAGTTCGAGCCTCCTTCTCATCCCGCCCGAGTAGGTGCTCACGTTCCTGTTCTCCGCATCCCGCAGTTCCACAAGCTCGAGGAGTTCCTGGGCATGCTCTCGGGCGTCCTTCCTTGGCATTCCGTATAGGTCGCCGCAGAGCAGGACGTTCTGTATTCCCGTCATGTCCTCGTCGGCGGTGTAATCCTGAGGCACCACGCCCACGCTCCGTCTGACCAGGCCAGGCTGCTTGTAGATGTCGTATCCGGAGACCTCGCCCTTCCCGCCGCTCGGCGGCGTCAGGGTGGTGAGCATGTTAATCGTCGTACTCTTCCCCGCACCGTTCGGTCCCAGGAACCCGAAGATCTCGCCCTCGTAGACCTGGAAGGTCACGCCGTCTACCGCCTTGAGCTTTCCGAACGTCTTTGAGAGGTTCTCGACGTCCAGGATCACCCTCCCGCTCGCCTGGCGTGCTAGACCGCTTGTGCTCGCTTCGGTCGTCATTTGTACCTCGACCTTCCAGCCGTTTCCCTGAGAAGCTTGTTTGTCCAGTCGAGCTGCCTCTCTAGGCCCACCGCATACTCCCTCAGGATTCTGTTCATCTCCTCCGGAGGTATCTTGGCCTTGTTGGCTTCGAGGACCTTCCTCGAAAGGTCCAACTGGCGCTCAGCCCCTTCTGTCATGTATGAGCCCACCCTGTCCGGGCCGATCATGTCCACCATCAAGCCCCTGAATCCTGCCATCCTCTTGTTCATCATCCTGAACGTGTCTTGGGCCTGGCTGAGGTGCTCCATGCCCTTCGAGGTCGCCCTGTACTTCCTCTTCTCGGCGCCCGCTCTGCCGCCCGCTTCGACCTCGACGTAGCCCTCAGACACTAGCTTCTTGAGCAGAGGATACACGGAGCCGGGACCTGGACGCCATGTGCCTTCCGTCTTCTCCTCGATCTCAGTGAGGATTTCGTAGCCGTAGGTCGGCTTTAGCGCAATCCTGTTGAGCATCCAGTGAACCAGAAGACCTCTCGGTGCTCCCTGAGCGGGTACCTTTCTGAAGGAACGCTCCATGGATGGGGCCATCGTATGACCATCTATAAAGTATATCGGAAGCGATATAGAACGGCTAGTTTGTAGCCTGCTCAGACACGTATATCGACCCGTCGAGTACCTGGACCGAGTACTCTGGAAGGGGCCTCGGAGGGGGACCGCTCAGCACGGCACCGGTGGTGGGGTCGAACGTGGCGCCGTGGCAAGGGCAATAGATTTTGTTACCAGGGAACTGAACGGTGCACGGTTCGTGGGTGCAAGTGGCGCTGAAGGCGCGCCACTCGTTCTGGAAGTTGATGAGAATCGATTCACCGAAGGTAGGATGTACGAAGTATTCGAAGGGCTCGTTCGAGACGGTGGATTGAGGAACGAGGTACAGGTAACCCGGAGGCGCCCCAGCCCTCTGAGTCGCGGTCGGGGGGGACTGGAGCCCGGAAGGTCTACTCGCTTCTTCGCTCCGAATCGTCTCTGTGAGTTCGAGAAGACCCACCGCTGCGACGGCAAGCAGCAGGCCGCCGGCGGCAGCCCTTCTTACGAACTCCCGCCTGTTCATTCTGGACTCGCTCCTCTCGGAAGGAGCCTGCTGACATGGGCGAAGGCGCCTAAGAGCAGGACGAAGACCGTCGCGCCGATCGCGTACTCGGAAGCTGTCTCGGGGAGGTTTGCTCCCGCGCTGCACGCGTGTATCACCATCAACGCAATCGCAGCGAACGAGATGGCGCCGTGGAAGAAGAGAGAGTCCCGCAACCTTGCGAGGAAGGCGCTGCCCGTCAGCCAGACGACCAACGCGCCTGCGGCTGCGAAGTAACCTAGGACGACAGGGAGGACCAGAGGCGAGTAGAGGAAGTATGCCACATGGAGTATCAAGAAGAACCCACCTGCGGCTGCGACGACGATGTGTACCCGACGAAGACGGTCCAGGTCCCTGACTTGCCTGAGGGCGAACCTCCGCGCGAACATCAGAAGAGCAGTCAGCGATATCAGCGCGAGGGCTAGAAATCCGAAGAGGTCTCCCAGCGAGAGGTAGACCATTGGGGAATGCGACGCTCCTTGGAATAGTTAACCGTTCGGATGGAATCTCTTATTACGTCGAAGGAACTCTGCACAAGCATATGCAGGTTGCAGTGCGCCTCTGCGACCCCTTGAAGGAGTATGCGGGATGTCCTTCGAGGATTTCTGTGGACTCCTGCAGGACTGTATCTGACGTTGTAGACGCGCTCGACGTCAGGTATCCGGGTGTCAGCCGCAGAATCCTCGACGATCAGGACAGGGTCAGGCGCTACGTCAACGTGTTCTTGAACGGGGAGATGATTGAAGTCCCGCTGAAGGAAGCGCTCGTCAGGGATGGGGACGAGGTTTACATAATCCAGTCCGTCGCCGGGGGCTGAGCATGAGAGAGAAAGGAACCGACCTCATACTCGTGGGGACAAGGAAGGGCGCCTTCATCTTCACGTCGAAGAATGGAAGAAAGACTTGGAAGATGCGAGGCCCGTACTTCAAAGGTAACGAAGTCTTTCACCTGGTCTACGACCCAAGAAACGACACTATCTTCGCGGGTGTCAACAACACGCAATGGGGTCCCACGGTAATGAGGAGCCTTGACCTCGGAGAGAATTGGAAGGAAAGCAGAAGGCGTCCGAGGTACTCGAAGGGGTCGGGAAGTTCGGTGGAGCAGATGTGGCACATAGAGCCCGGACCTGAGTCGTCCCCGGATGTCGTGTACGTTGGGGTCGCTCCTGCCGGACTGTTCGTGAGCGAGGACAGCGGAGAGACGTGGACCATTGTGGAGGGTCTGACCGCGCATCCCACCAGGAAGAAGTGGACGCCGGGTGCCGGCGGCCTCTGCTTGCATTCCTTGCTCGTTGACCCGAGGAACCCGAGGCATCTTCACGTTGGCATATCCGCGGTTGGCGTGCTCTATTCGGACAACGGCGGGGAGACCTGGAACTTCCAGAACAGGCACGTGAGGGCAGGTTTCCTCCCGAACAACTACCCTGAGTACGGCCAGTGCGTCCACAAGCTGCTCCGCGTAAGAGGAGAGCCGGACCACCTGGTTCAAATGAACCACTGCGGGGTGTATAGGAGCTACAACAACGGCAGGGACTGGAAGGAGATAACTGAGAATCTTCCTTCAGACTTTGGCTTCTCGATAGCGCTGGACCCTAACGACAGAGGCAGGATCTACGCGATACCCGAAGAGAGCGGGGAAAACAGGACGCCG